>JBDVSG010000098.1:0-3301 GCA_039967155.1 Sulfitobacter sp.
GCCCAGCCGCAAGATGGTCGCACTGTCACATAGGGTGCGAATTTCCTCTAACTTGTGCGAAATATACAAGATCGCAGTCCCTTCGGCGCTTAGCTTGCGCAGGGTTCGGAACAAGATCTCGACCTCTTGCGGCGTCAGAACCGATGTGGGTTCATCCATGATCAGCAGTTTCGGGTCTTGCAGAAGGCAGCGAATAATCTCGACTCGCTGGCGTTCGCCTGCGGATAAATCGCCAACGATGCGGTCGGGGGACAGGGGGAGGCCATAAGCCTCTGAGACGTCGGTGATCCGCGCGGAAAGTGCACTCAGCTTAGGTGCTGCTTCCATGCCAAGCGCGATGTTCTCTGCCACGCTCATCGCATCAAACAGCGAGAAATGCTGGAATACCATCCCCACACCCGCGCTCCTTGCCAGCCTCGGCTCAGAAGGCGCGAAGGGCGCACCGTTCATCTGCATCTGACCGCTGTCAGGCTTCACCAACCCGTAGATCATTTTCACCAACGTTGATTTGCCAGCTCCGTTTTCGCCCAGCAACGCATGCACTTCGCCGGGAGCGATGGACAACGACACATCTTCATTCGCTATCACACCAGGGTAGGCTTTGGTCAGGGATGAAAGCGATAGCAGCGGTTGGGTCATACAAAGAACCTTGTTCTATTCAGTAGCCATAAGTGATTGCACAGTACCACGTGCAATGGCGCTTGGGGTTTTACCAAGGGTTTTATCCCCAATAGGGCAGGTGATCGGGGTGGGGTCGAGGCCCATATCGGCCAAGCGCTTGGAGAACCGCGCCCATTTTGTCTGCGACCCGATCAACCCGATACTAGCAGCACCGCGCCTTAACAATGCAGCACAAAGGCCAAGGTCGATCTCATGGGAGTAAGTGAAAATCAGGTGATGCGCATAGGTTGGTGCACGCGCGGCAAGGCGCGGCATGTCTGCGGCAGGGGTGACGGTTACATGGCGATAGTCGCGTGTCGGGAAGCGGTCTGTGGTGCTGTCGATCCAAGTGACATCAAAGGCTTGGGGGGGGGTCTGTGCGATCACTTCTCGTCCGACATGGCCCGCGCCCCATACCCACAAGAATTTTGGATGGGGGCGATGGGATTTAAGCTGATGCACGTGATACACATCCAGCCCACCCGATGATTTTGGGGTGAACGAATAATTCAACGTCACCGCACCGCCGCAACATTGGCCAAGATTGGGACCAAGGGGGATGGTCTCGGAGTATTCCGAGGCATTTGCGGTTAGGATTTTTCGGGCGGTCGCAATGGCATGATATTCCAGTGCGCCGCCGCCGATGGTTCCGCGCGTCTCCAAGGCCGTGACTTTCATTGCAGTGCCCGCATCACGCGGGGCAGAGCCGCGGGTTTTGGTGATTTCGATCCAAATGGCCTCAGGCATTACGTGTCTGCTCAATCGCGGCCAACACGGCCTCGGCCGTGGCGGGGGTTTGCAGATCTCCGTAGGCAGGGCCGCAGGCCGCGACCGCGTCTGCCAGTGCGGACCACGCAGAAATTCCCAGCATAAAGGGCGGCTCCCCAACTGCTTTGGACCGGTAGACCGTGCGCGCGGGGTTTGGTCGATCCCACAGCGACACATTGAATACGTCTGGTCGGTCCGAGCAAGCGGGGATCTTATAGGTCGACGGGGCATGGGTCTTGAGCGCGCCCAGATCGTCCCAGATCAGCTCTTCCGTGGTGAGCCAGCCCGCCCCTTGCACATATCCCCCTTCAACCTGTCCAATATCCAACGCAGGGTTCAGCGACTGCCCCGCGTCATGCAGGACATCTGCGCGCAAAATCCGGTTTTCGCCCGTTAGCGTGTCAATGACGACCTCAGTGATCGCTGCGCCGTAAGCAAAGTAAAAGAAGGGCTGCCCTTGGCCCTTGATGCGGTCCCATTCAATGTCTGGTGTCTTGTAAAACCCAGTGGCCGAAAGACTGATCCGCGACAGATAAGCGGATTGTGCAGCTTGCGCGAAAGAGAGAGTATTGGTGCCAAAAATGACCTGCCCATCGTCAAATTTGATGTCGGCAGGATGGCAGTCAAAGGTCTCTGCCAGATGCGCGCGCATACGCTCACGTATGGTTGCGCAGGCGTTAAGCACAGCCATGCCGTTCAGATCAGTCCCCGAACTGGCGGCAGTGGCGGATGTGTTGGGCACTTTTGCGGTGTCTGTCGCGGTAATCTTGACTGCGGACACAGGTACGCCAAATTCCGATGCCGCGATCTGGGCGATCTTTTGAAACAGCCCTTGGCCCATCTCTGTACCGCCGTGGTTCAGATGGATTGAACCATCCTGATAGACATGCACCAATGCGCCTGCCTGATTAAGGTGGGTCAAGGTAAACGAAATGCCGAATTTGACTGGGCTAAGCGCAATGCCGCGTTTTAGGATCGGTTGCGCTGCGTTCCAGTCCGCAATTGCCGCACGGCGGTTGTCATAATCCGCGCTTTTGGTCAGCTGATCGGTGAGTGCGTTGATGATGCAATCCTTCACCGGCTGCGCGTAGGGCGTTGTCTGGACCAAATCCCCATCACGGTAGAAATTCACCCGCCGCACAGCCAGTGGATCAAGCCCAAGGTGGTGCGCAATATGATCCATAACACGCTCAATCCCGATCACGCCCTGAGGGCCGCCAAAGCCGCGAAAGGCGGTTGCACTTTGGGTGTTGGTTTTCAGGCGGTGTGACGTGATGCGGACATCGTGTAAGTGATAGGCGTTATCGGCGTGCAGCATGGCACGGTCAGCAACAGGAAGGCTGAGGTCCATGCCCCATCCGCAGCGCGCGTAATGGGTGAAATCAATCGCTGTCAGGCGGCCCGCGCTGTCAAACCCCGCCTCATATTCAATGCGAAAATCGTGGCGTTTTCCCGTGATGATCATATCATCATCACGGTCATAGCGCATTTTGCACGGCTGGCCTGTGTGCCGCGCAGCAATGGCGCATGAAATAGCTAACGCATTGCCTTGGCTTTCTTTTCCGCCGAAGCCCCCACCCATTCGGCGGGTTTCGACCCTGACGCTGTGCATCGGGCGTCCGATCGCCTCGGCGACTTTGTGCTGGATTTCGGTCGGGTGCTGGGTGGAGCTGTGGATCACCATATCCCCGTCCTCACTGGGTAGGGCAAAAGCGGCTTGTCCCTCTAGGTAGAAGTGCTCCTGACCGCCGACCTCGAACCACCCAGAGATCCGGTGCCGCGCGCGGGAAAGTGCCTGTTTGGCGTCGCCTTTGGCATAGACGCGGGGGCCTTCTTCAAATCTGGAATTGGCGGCAAGCGCGTCATCGATGGT
>JBDVSG010000099.1:0-18220 GCA_039967155.1 Sulfitobacter sp.
AAACGTCCCGGCATTGTGCACCGGATCGATAAGGAAACCTCTGGCCTGTTGGTTGTGGCTAAATCCGATGCGGCGCATCACGGTTTGGCCAAGCAATTCGAGGCACATAGTGTTGAGCGTTATTACCGCTGCGTTGTCTACGGTGTGCCAGATGCCAACGACCCACGGCTGCGCGGCGTGAAGGGCGCGAACTTTGAAAAAGGTAACATTCTGAAGCTGACCACAGGTTTGGCGCGGCACAAGACGGACCGCCAGCGGCAGGCTGTTTTGTTCAATGGTGGCCGCCATGCGGTGACCCGTGCGCGCACCGTTGCGCGCTTTGGCACGCCGCCTGTCTTGGCGTTGATGGAATGCTGGTTGGAGACAGGGCGCACCCACCAAATCCGCGTCCACATGGCCCACGCGGGGCATGGGCTGATCGGTGATCCGACCTATGGGGGTAAACGTAAACTGGCGCGCACAGCATTGGCCGAGCCTTTGGCAGAGGCGGTAAAGGCCTTCCCGCGACAGGCCCTGCATGCGGCGGTTCTGGGGTTTGAACACCCCATCAGCGGAGAAGCGATCCGGTTTGAGGCCTCTTTGCCTGATGATATGGCAGAGCTTTTGGCGCTGCTGGAGCCTGCACGGGCCTAGCTGGGCCTAACGTGAGGGGCTGCGCATCGTCACAATGCACACAAGCTGGTGAGGGGGCTTTCAGCGCTACGTTCCGTTAACTATTGTTGGGTAAAGGTAAATGAAACATGACTGTCGGCCTTGAAGGGGCAGTCATGTGCACCCATATGGTATGTTAAGCCCTGTTACATGGGCGTCGTCTCCGATGAGGGACGCAAGGGAAAAGGACGCAAAATGGCCAATTACGCAAATCTGCCAGCCCCGACACCGGAAGGCGGCTTAAACCGTTACATGCAAGAAATCCGCAAGTTCCCGTTGTTGGAGCCCGAGGAAGAATACATGCTTGCCAAAGCATGGGTCGAAAAAGAAGACACCCAAGCTGCACACCGCATGGTCACATCGCACCTGCGCTTGGCCGCCAAAATCGCCATGGGCTACCGTGGCTATGGGTTGCCGCAGGCAGAGGTGATTTCAGAGGCAAACGTGGGTCTGATGCAGGCCGTCAAACGCTTTGACCCAGAAAAGGGCTTCCGCCTAGCGACCTATGCCATGTGGTGGATCAGAGCGAGCATTCAGGAATATATTCTGCGCTCGTGGAGCTTGGTCAAGCTGGGCACAACATCGGGCCAGAAGAAGCTGTTTTTCAACCTGCGTAAGGCAAAGAATAAGATCGGCGCCTTGGAAGAGGGCGATCTGCGCCCCGAAAACGTGAAAATGATCGCGACGCAGCTGGGGGTGACAGAAAAGGAAGTGATCTCGATGAACCGCCGGATGTCGGGCGGGGATGCATCGCTGAACGCTACGGTTGGATCCGAGGGCGAGGGCACGATGCAATGGCAGGACTGGTTGGAGGATGAAAGTGCCGACCAAGCGGGCGATTACGAAGCCCAAGACGAGCTGGAAACACGCCGCGAGATGCTGGCAGAAGCGATGGCTGTGCTGAATGACCGTGAGAAGGATATTCTGGTGCAACGCCGTTTGGCAGACGAGACGGTTACTTTGGAGGATCTGAGTGGTCAGTACGACGTAAGCCGCGAACGTATTCGCCAGATCGAAGTGCGGGCATTTGAAAAGCTGCAAAAGCGCATGCGTGAACTGGCGGGTGAAAAAGGCATGGCCACAGCAGAGTAACATTGTGGATAAGGCAATATTGCGGGTCGTCCATGGATAACATGGGCGGCCCGTTTGTGTTTTCGCGGGGAGGGGCGCTGCCCCCTTGGCGAAAACGCCAATTCCCCGGGAGTATTTGTGGCCAAATGAGAGAAGCGCTTAGCGTTTGGTGCAGCTGCCTCTGATGCGGCCGCTTACGATTTTCATTTCACGGGCAGAGACGAATTGGACTTTTGTTCGGCTCAACTTGTTTGGGCCGGTCATACGGCGCGGCAGGGATTTTGCCATGCGTCGGCCAAGAGCGCTTTTGCTTATGTCTTGGTTGTTCATGGAAAGAGAGCGCATGCGGGCGGTTTGGACTTTTTCAATGATCGTGCCGTTTTCCATTTTCCAAGATCCGCGCAGGGCAACGGCGGAATCCAAACGGCCGCGTTTGTCCCCAATGGCGAGATTGGCAAGGTGATAGAAATGGCCATTGCTTCGGTATTCTTGCAAAGTACGGATCGCTGTGCCGCGTCCTTGGCGCCCGTTGCAGTCCCATTGTCCGACGAGCGTTGAGCGATCGATAGGGTGTTGCGCAGCCAATTGTGTACCGCCGTTGGCGAGCATGCTGATAAGCATTAAGGTGCGGAGCATGTGTAGGTCTTCTTTCAATGATGTGTCTTGGACGGAAAAAGGGCCGCGCAATGTGACAGGCGGCCCTTTTGTGCTGGGTTTTGGGGGCTTTAGGCCTCTTCCATTTTCTCCAGCTCGTCGATCATATCCGAGATCATTGACAGGCCTTTGTCCCAGAAAGCGGGGTCTGATGCGTCCAGACCAAAGGGGGCAAGGAGTTCTTTGTGGTGTTTTGATCCGCCTGCTTTGAGCATGTCGAAGTATTTGTCTTCGAAGCCTTCGTTGCCCTCAGCATAGACTGCATAGAGCGCGTTCACGAGGCCGTCACCGAACGCGTAGGCGTAGACATAGAACGGCGAGTGGATGAAGTGGGGAATATACGCCCAGAAGGTTTCATACCCGTCCATGAATTCAAATTCCGGTCCGAGGCTTTCGGCCTGAACGGACATCCATAGCGCGTTGATATCGTCCGGTGTCAGTTCCCCATTGCGGCGCGCCGCGTGGAGTTTGCATTCGAAGTCATAGAAGGCGATTTGGCGCACAACAGTGTTGATCATGTCCTCAACTTTGCCTGCCAACAGGATGCGCCGCTCAGAGGTGGTTTTGGCGTTTTCCAGCATTTTACGGAAGGTTAGCATTTCGCCAAAGACCGAAGCGGTTTCGGCCAGTGTCAGTGGCGTAGAGGAGAGCATTTCACCTTGGCCAGCGGCAAGGACCTGATGCACGCCGTGGCCCAGCTCATGCGCGAGGGTCATCACGTCACGTGGTTTGCCGAGGTAGTTCAGCATCACATAGGGGTGCACGTCGGTGACGGTGGGGTGCGCAAAGGCGCCTGGTGCTTTGCCAGGTTTGACGCCCGCATCGATCCATCCTTCGGTAAAGAAGGGTTTCGCCAGCTCACCCATACGTGGATCAAAGGCGGTATAGGCATCCATCACCATCTTCTCGGCTGTGGGCCAATCGACGATCTTGGGATCTTCCATCGGCAGGGGTGCGTTGCGGTCCCAGACTTGCATGGTGTCGAGGCCAAGCCATTTCTTCTTCAGCGCATAATAGCGATGCGAGAGCTTGGGGTAGGCGGCGACAACTGCGTTGCGTAGGGCTTCGACGACTTCGGGTTCGACCTGATTGCTCAGATGGCGGCCGGTTTGGGCGGTTTCCATACCACGCCAGCGGTCGAGGATTTCTTTTTCCTTGGCTTGGGTATTGTGCACACGGGCGAAGGTCTTGATGTTTTCGCCAAACACGTCAGCCAGTTCGCGCGCGCCTGCTTCGCGGTTGTCGCGGTTGGGATCGGTGAGCAGGTTCAACGTGCCCTCGATGCCCAAGGTTTCGCCGTTGACGTCAAATTGCAGCCCAGCAATGGTTTCGTCAAACAAGCGCTCCCATGCGTCGCCAACGACACCCATGTCGTGCAGGAATTTCTCCATCTCATCGCTGAGCTGATAGGGCTTCATGGCGCGGATACGATCGAAGATCGGCTTGTACCGTGCAAGATCAGCATTCTTGGCCAGCAGCCCGTCAAGGTGGTTATCTTCTAGGGTGTTTAGCTCTAGCGTGAAAAAGACCAGCGGGGTGGTGAAGGTGGTGATCTTTTCCTGCACATCGGACATAAACTTTGCGCGGCCGGCATCGGTGGTCAGCTGGTAGTAGCGCAAGCCCGCATAGGACATGATCCGCCCAGCGATCTGGTTGATTTTCTCATTGCGCAACACGCAGTCCAGTAGGCCTGCCGCGTCGAGCGTGTCCAATTTGCCTTCGTAGTCGGTTGCGAAGCTGGCGCAGGACTGTTCCAGCCAGTCGAGATCGCGCTTCAGTTCGGTGGCATCCTCGCCTGGATAAAGATCATCAAGGTTCCATTCGGGCAGATCGCCAAACGGGCTTTCGCCTCCTGCTGCATTGGCATCGCGTAGTGGCGTGGGGATATTCTGAAAAGGCGGCAGGTGAAACATGGATTATCCTTTGGTCGTTTGCATCAATAGGTAGGCATGCCGTGCGGCAGGGGCAAGCCATTGACGAGGGAGAAAGCGGGAAAAGGTACAAAAGCATGGGAACGGCACATGCAGCGCGAGTGCAGCAGCGGGCAAGGGAGGCAAGCGTCTGGACATGGCGGGCGCGTAAGGCGGCGTTCAGACGTCAAAGGAAAGGGAGGGGAAATGGCGTTGAATGGTGCGCATCAAAGCTTAATGTAAAGCATTAAGTTTCTTATTTAGAAAATTGATTTAAAATGTAAAATATAAATTTACAGCGCGTGGTTATGCGGCGCTACCCAGTTGTCGTTCCTAGGAAGTGCTTTGCGATTTCGTCGAAAATAGGTGTGCGGATTTCTTTTCTTTCCAGCAGGATTTCATGTTCGCCCCCTTCAATCAGCTGCAAGCGGCCGCCCTTCCACGTTTCCATTCGGGCATAGATCTGCGGAACATCAACAATGCGTTCATTGCTGCCAACATAAGTGATGCAGGGCAGGTTTGGGGCGGCGCGTTCGGCAAGATGTTTGGTCTCGGCCATGGCTTCACGCAGCCAAACATAGCTGGGTCCGCCCAATTGTAGGTCGGTGTGCAGTGTCACTTGGTCGCGCATCATTTCAAACATTTCGACGTCTGTGGTCAGCATGTTGTCTTCAAACGGCGCTGTTGTGACGTAGGGTTCGGCTTTTGTGCCGAAAGGCAGGCGATGGCCCTGATTGAATTTAGGTAAGATAGTGCTGAGGATCTTTGCTGGCAGGCGCAGGTGTGGCGCGATGTTGATGCCCCACATTGGACCGGTAAAGGCGGCGGCCTGCACGGGCAGCCCCTCCATCACTGCGCGTAGGCCGATGCAGCCCCCCATGGAGTGTGCCGCAAGGAAGTAGGGGCGGGGCAGGTTCAGCTCGCGTGCGGCGCGCATCAGGGCTGCCACGTCTTTTTGGAAATCGGTGAAATGCTCGACATGGCCGGTTAGCGGATCGTCCAACATCCTGTCTGCCAATCCTTGCCCGCGCCAATCTATGGCGATGCTGGCAAGACCGCGGGAAGCGAACTCTGAGGCGGTCTCGCCATATTTTTCAATGTATTCAGTACGTCCGGGGAAAATCAGAACGGTGCCGCGCGCGCCTGCGACCTCCCAAACGCCCAAGCGAAGGCGCTTGCCGTCCGAGGCGTCAGTCCAATAGGCCTTACCGCTTTCCGGTCCGGGGTGGCTGTCGGTAAAGAGAGGTGCAGGAAGAAGGGCCATTCTGGTTTATATCACGCCAGTGCAGAGGCGAGTTTCATCGCCATGCCCATGTCGCCGTCCACCTTTAATTTGCCGGACATAAATGCAGATGTCGGGTTCATTTCGCCTTCCATCATGCCCTGAAATGTATCTGGGTCCGCGCTGAGCGTAACGTCGGCATCATCGTCGCCTGCGCGCACGCCGGTGTCGTCGACAATCACCGCGCCTTCGCCTTCGATGTCGAATTTAACCGTGCCGCCAATCTCTACGCCTGCCAGTTTTTCGGTCAGCAGGTTGACGGCTTCATTGATTACTTCACTCATTTTTGGACCTTTTTTGGTAAATCGGTGAAGACCTCTCTGGAAATTGGCCCGCCACCTGTTACATTCACTCTTGTTATGCCCAGTTACTCAGTCAACCTCAAACGTACCGTAGCGGCACTTGGCGTGTTTGTGTGGCTTTGCGGCCCCGCAATTGCGCAAGAAAACGACCGTATTCAGGGGCTGTTAGATGTGCTTCGGACGGCCACACCAGAACAGGCTGCAACGGTCGAACGCGACCTAGAACGCGAATGGTCGCGGTCGGGATCCGCTGCAATGGATTTGTTGCTGAAACGGGGGCGGGCGGCATTGGCTGCGGGGGATACGGATGTTGCAATTGAACATTTCACCGCCCTGACGGATCATGCGCCAAATTTCGCCGAAGGCTATCACGCCCGCGCCACGGCCTATTTTCGCGCATCCCTTTATGGCCCCGCTGTGGCAGATTTGGAAAAAGCGCTGACGCTAAACCCCAATAACTACAATGCAATTTTTGGGCTGGGCGTTATTTTTGAGGAAATCGACGACAACCGCCGTGCCGCACAGCTTTTCCTCCGTGTTCTGGCGTTGCACCCGCATCATCGTAATGCCGAGACGGCACTGGAGCAGCTCAAATCCGTAGGGATCGGGCGCACCCTTTAATCTAGATTGGGAGTTTGCGGTGAAAACGCAAGGCAGGGTTGTGGCCGTTTTGGGCCCGACAAATACAGGCAAAACGACCTATGCGATTGAGCGGATGCTGGCGCACCGCACGGGGGTGATCGGCCTGCCGCTGCGCCTTCTGGCCCGAGAGGTTTATGACCGCATTGTGGATGCGCGCGGGCCTTCGGTTGTGGCGTTGGTCACGGGCGAAGAACGGATTGTGCCGCCGCGCGCGCAATATTGGGTTTGTACGGTCGAGGCGATGCCAGAAGGCATGGGCGCTGATTTTGTGGCTGTCGATGAAATCCAGCTTTGTGCCGATCCAGAACGGGGCCATGTGTTTACCGACCGCCTGTTGCGCGCGCGCGGCCAGCATGAAACGCTGTTTATGGGCGCTGATACCATGTGGGGGACCATTGCAACGCTCATCCCCGAGGCCGATTTCTTGCGCCGTGAGCGCATGTCGCAATTAACGTACTCAGGTCAGAAAAAGATAAGTAGAATGCGGCCTCGCAGTGCAATAGTCGGGTTTTCGGTTGAAAATGTATATGCGATCGCAGAACTGCTGCGCCGTCAAAAGGGCGGTGCTGCCGTTGTCATGGGGGCGCTTTCACCGCGCACGCGCAATGCGCAGGTCGAGATGTATCAAAACGGCGAGGTCGACTATCTGGTGGCCACGGATGCCATTGGGATGGGTCTGAATCTGGATGTAGATCATGTCGCTTTCAGCAGTCTGACCAAATTTGACGGACGGCGGATGCGCCCGCTTGCCCCCAATGAGCTGGCCCAGATCGCGGGGCGCGCTGGACGGGGGATGAAGGACGGCACCTTCGGCGTGACGGGCGATGTGCCGCCGTTGGAGGATGGCGTGGCCCGCGCGATCATGGACCATCAATTCACCCCTCAAAATAAGATCAACTGGCGCAACCCGCATCTGCAGTTTGGCGCGATCGCCAGTCTGGTGAAGTCGTTGGAGGTCGGGCCGGATCACGAGCGGCTGGTCAAAGCGCGCGAGGCCGATGACCTGCGCAGCCTGAAATATCTTGGCGAAGATGCAGAGGTGGCTGCGCGCTGTACGGATGGGGCTTCGGTTAAGCTGCTGTGGGACGTTTGCCGAATCCCTGACTTTCGCGGGATCAGCCATGCAGAGCACGCGAACTTGTTAGAAATTATCTTCAATCACTTACACCAGCGTGGCAGTTTGCCCGACGACTGGATCGCACGGCAAATAAAACAGATTGATCGGACTGATGGTGATATCGATGTTTTGTCTAAAAGACTGGCTTTTATCCGCACTTGGACATACGTCACTCAGCGCAAAGGCTGGACAAATGACGAAAGCCATTGGCGCGGGGAGGCTCGTGTCGTAGAAGACAGACTGTCGGATGCGTTACATACGCGTTTGACCCAAAGATTTGTAGATCGGCGTACATCTGTATTGTTGCGCCGGCTAGGACAGAAGGAAGCCATGGTGGCCGAAGTAAACGAGACCGGTGAAGTAACCGTTGAAGGCGAATTTGTAGGCAAGCTGGACGGTTTCCGTTTCCGCGCAGACAAGGGCGCTGGCACAGCTGAGACAAAAACGATCAAGACCGCAGCATTGCAGGCGCTTGCGCCGCAGTTCCATCTGCGCGCGGATCGTTTTTACAACGCGCCAGATACAGAAATTGATTTCACCGAGCAGGGCGGCCTCATGTGGGGGGCGTCGGCTGTTGGTAAATTGGTTGCGGGCGCAGACGGTCTGAAGCCGCAAGTCGAAGTATTTGTGGATGATGTGGCAGGCCCTGAGGTTGCACAAAAAGTGCAGCGCCGCTTGCAGCATTTCATCGATCGCAAAGTAGCCAGCCTGTTTGAGCCGCTGATCGCGTTGAAAAATGACGAAGCACTGACGGGTCTTGCGCGTGGGTTTGCCTTCCGAATGGTTGAGGGCTTTGGCGTTTTGCCACGTGCAGACATTGCCGAAGACGTGAAATCGCTGGATCAGGACGCCCGTGGCGCATTGCGCAAACATGGCATCCGTTTCGGTCAGTTCACGATCTTTATGCCGCTGTTGCTAAAGCCTGCGCCGACGCGCCTGCGTTTGGTTTTGTGGTCATTGGTCAATGGCCTGTCCGAATTCCCCGAATCGCCGCCTCCGGGATTGGTGACAATCCCCGTTGAGACGGGCGCCCCGAAAGGCGCAGACACTATGGCGGGCTACCGGAATGCGGGCACACGCGCGATCCGCATCGATATGTTGGAACGTCTTGCGGATATGCTGCGCTCTGAGGATTCGCGCGGCGGGTTTGAGGCGAAAGCAGATATGCTGTCGATCTCGGGCACCACGCTGGAGCAATTTGCTGATCTGATGCAAGGGTTGGGGTACAAAGCCGAAGCAGGCGAGCGCCCAAAGGTCAAAGCCGCGCCAGAGCCCACACCAGAGGCCACGGCCGAAACTGCAGCGCCTGCGGCAGAAGATGCCGCCGCCGATGAGGCGCCAGCAGCAGCACAAGAGGCGACCACGGCAGAAGACGCCCCCGCGGCCGACGTCGAGATGGAGGCCTTCTATACCTTCACTTGGGCCCGCGCACCGCGCCGTCAACCCAGTGGCGGCGATCGCCCGAAAGGCAAAGGCAAGCCGAACCCACGTGGCAAAAAGGGCCAGCGGGACGGGGGGAAAGGCAACAAAAGCCAGAACTTCTCGGCGCGCCCGCCAAAGCCAGAGAAGAAAATCGATCCCGACAACCCGTTTGCTGCGGCTCTCATGGGCCTTAAAAACGACACGTGAGCGGGGAAAGCGCAGAAAAACTACGCCTCGACAAATGGCTGTGGTACGCGCGCTTTTTCAAAACACGCACTCTGGCGGCAAGCATCGTCGCCGGAGGACGGGTTCGGATCAATGGCACGCCTGCCTCTAAACGCAGCACAACGATCAGCGCGGGCGATGTTTTGACCTTTACGAAAGACGAACACATTCGGGTGATTCAGGTAGATGCTTGCGGTTCGCGCCGTGGACCCGCCCCCGAGGCACAAACACTTTATACCGATTTATCGCCGCCCGAGCGGAAGCCAAAGGAAATAATTCCCAAAAACCCGTCGTTCGAGGGAAAAGGTCGCCCAACAAAGCGTGACCGCCGCCAGCTTGATCTTTCTAAGGCGCGCCACCTTGAATGATCCGCGCCGCTGTTCTAGCTACTATCCAAGCCATTCAGACAGAGACATCCCAACATGACCTATATCGTAAATGACGCCTGCATCGCCTGTAAATACACCGACTGTGTCGAGGTATGTCCGGTGGACTGTTTTTATGAAGGTGAAAACATGCTGGTGATCCACCCTGATGAATGTATCGATTGCGGCGTTTGTGAACCTGAATGCCCTGCCGATGCGATCCGCCCTGATACAGACGCGGATATGGAGAAATGGGTTGAATTCAACCGCAAATACTCTGAGCTGTGGCCGGTGATCATCACCAAGAAAGACGAGCTGCCACAGGCCGCTGAAATGGACGGCAAGCCTGACAAGATCAAGCTGTTCTCCGAAGCGCCGGGTGAGGGCGGTTAAGCCAGCTTAGCTGATTCGAGGCGCCGTGCATAAATGCTTGTAACGCCTTGCTATGTTGGAAAAATGCCTCCCTTTTATGGGGGGCCTTTTTGTGATATACTGATCGCAATGATATCTATAAAAACCCCAAAGGACGCCACCCTGCCACGGCGCCATTAATCACCGAATTTTCAACGCAAGACGTGCGGGCTTTTGCCTGCTGCGGTTTGCGTTTTTTGCGTGCGCCTGATGTAGGCCGCCACGTTACAGGAGCTAAAATACTATGACCAAATCCAAAAAGCTTGATTTTCGCCCCAACGAATTTGTTGTCTACCCTGCACATGGCGTTGGCCAAGTTGTCAGCGTTGAGGAACAAGAAGTTGCAGGCGTGTCGCTGGAGCTGTTTGTGATCGCGTTTGAAAAAGACAAAATGACCCTGCGCGTCCCAACCCACAAAGCGACCGAGATTGGGATGCGCGCGCTCAGCTCTCCTGATGTGATTGCCCATGCGATGAAAACATTAAAGGGCAAGGCCAAGGTAAAGCGGGCCATGTGGTCGCGCCGTGCGCAAGAGTATGAGCAAAAAATCAACTCAGGCGATTTGATTGCGATTGCCGAGGTTGTGCGCGATTTGCACCGCACGGATGATCAACGTGAGCAGTCCTATTCTGAACGCCAGCTGTATGAGGCGGCTCTTGAGCGTTTGACGCGCGAAGTATCGGCTGTTGCGGGTGGCGATGAGTTGGCTGCGGCCAAGCAGATTTCGGATGTGTTGGAAAGCCGCATCGCAGCCTGATCCCAACGATGAAATGATGCAAAGAAAGCCGTGGCTGTGATCCTTCAGGTGCGGCTTTTTTGTTCTGTGGGTTACAGCAGGCTGGCACAGGCCAACAGCAGTGCCGTTTCGGTGAGCTGTTGAAGACTGCCCAAGACATCCCCCGTTTGGCCGCCGATCTTTCTTGTCGCGAGGTGCAAAAGGCCCGCGGTGAGGCCAGCGGCAAGGACCAGCCCGAACAGGCCACTGCTGCCCATGGTGCCCATAACAGCCAAGACCCCAAATGCCGCGGCAAGGGCGACTGCGCGGGCTGGGGGCTTTCCGACACTGTGCGACAGCCCGTCATGGCGCGCGTGGGGCAGCCCGTACATGCCCAGCGGCATGACCGCACGAGACACCACCGCCGCCATGACAACGGCCCAGCCCCCCAATGGCAACAATGCGGATATCGCGCTGATCCTCAGCAACGTGACCAATCCCAGTCCAAGCACGCCGTAGGTGCCGATCTGGCTGTCCCGCATGATCTCTAACCGCCGCTCAACAGTGAAACCGCCCCAAAAGCCATCGCAGACATCCGCCAGCCCGTCTTCGTGCATGGCGCCAGTGATCAGCATCATGATGCACAGTGACATTGTCGCGGCAGCAAGCACTGGCAGCCCCATCCACAGCGCCAACTGCCCCGTTAGTGCGCCGCATGCCCCGACCAGCAATCCCACCAACGGATAGGCCCAAACCGCATGTGCGCCGCGCTCAAAGCTGCCTTGGGGAAGTTGGGGCAGGGGCAGACGGGTGAGCAAAACAAAAGCCAGCCACAATTCCGTTATCAAGTTTCCCTTGGGAGGGGGGCCAGAAACAGGGGAAGGGCCAGAAACAGGGGGGGGACCAGAATTAGGGGGCAGGTCGGGATTTTGCATGATTGCGCCCCTTTCAATGCTTGTGAGCAGCGCCTCATTGGGTAAACAGGTGCGATACATCTGGCAATGAGGGTTTTTACGATGGCACAATTTTTCGATTTAAGCGGCTTTCGCGCATTGCTGAATGATATGCCAACAGTGGATGCAGCCGCGTCAGAAGGGGCCGCGGCGCGCAACAGCCAGTTGACCAAACCCCCAGGTGCGTTGGGACGGCTAGAGGAATTGGCAGGTTGGTACGCTGGTTGGCGCGCGGATCCCAAACCTAGGGTGACGTCTCCGCAGATCATCGTGTTTGCCGGTAATCACGGGGTGGCGGCACAGGGGGTTTCGGCATTCCCGCCTGAGGTAACCGCGCAAATGGTGATGAATTTTGAACACGGCGGTGCGGCGATCAACCAATTGGCCCGCGCCGCCGGTGCCCAGTTGGACGTGCACGCCCTAGAGCTGGACCGCCCCACGGATGACTTCACCCAAGGTCCAGCCATGAGCGAGGCTGACTTGACAGCGGCTTTGGCCACGGGGTGGGATGCTGTGCGCGCGGACGCAGATTTGCTGGTTGTTGGTGAAATGGGCATTGGCAACACCACGCCCGCAGCCGCAATCGCTGCGGCCCTGTTGGGGGGCGATGCGTCCGATTGGACAGGGCGTGGCACGGGCGTGGATGATGCGGGACTTGTGAACAAAACCCGTGTGGTGGCCGAAGGTCTGGCCCTGCACAAGGATGCGGGCGACGGGGTAGAGATTTTGCGCCGCTTGGGCGGCCGCGAGTTGGCCGCGATGGCAGGTGCAATCGCGCGCGCGCGCAGCCTGCGTATCCCTGTGATCCTTGACGGCTTCATCTGCTCGGCCGCAGCGGCCTGCCTTGCCCATACGACTGCAGCTGCGCTAGACCACTGCGTGGCAGGGCACCTCAGCAGTGAGGGGGCCCATGCTCGCCTGTTGGACGCATTGGGAAAGCAGCCGATCTTATCGCTGGGCCTGCGCTTGGGCGAAGCATCGGGCGGCGCGCTGGCGATCCAGATCGTTAAGGCAGCGCTGGAATGTCACAGTGGCATGGCGACCTTCGCAGAGGCCGGCGTCAGCGGCGCCTAACCACTTCTATGATTGCTTTTCTCAGCCTCTTCCGAGCGGTTTAGGAAAGCGGTCTCCAGTTCTCTCTCCAGCTCTTTTGCGCGGGCGATATAGGCTGCGTTGTTCATTGTGGGCACATCAGGGCGCCACAGCTGGGCTAGCTCGCGCACAGAGGCACGGTCATGGTGATAAAAGATGCGCTGCGCCTCGGCGGCCTCATATTCAGACAGGCCGAGGTTCTCCAACACAAAGCGGCCAGCGCGCAGTGAGCTATCAAACATTTCGCGAATGATGTCATCAGCGCCTGTTTGATACAGATGAAAGACGTCTGTGCGGTCACGGGCGCGGGCAACGATATGTAAATCGGGCCGTTGTGCACGGGCGTATTTAATCAACGCATGCGCCTTTTTTGGGTCATCAAGGGCCACGACCAGAACACTTGCATCTGCCAGTCCCGCCTTGCGCAAGACATCTGGGCGGGTGGGGTCGCCCAAGAAGGCCTTGAAGCCGAACCGCCGCATCACGGCGATAGTATCGGGGCTGTGATCCAACACAACGGTTTCAAACCCCGATGCCTGCACCATTCTGTTCACGATTTGCCCGAACCGTCCGATACCAGCAATGATAACGGGGCCCGCCGTATCAATTTCATCGTCAGGGGGACGCACAACGTTGTAGCGGCTGCGTTTTGAAATCACCTCGAACAAGATAAACAGGAACGGGGTGATTAGCATGGTTAGGGCGATCACCAACAGCAAGGTCTCGGCCACTGGATCTGGCATAACGCCCGTCGCCACAGAAAAGCTGACCAAAACGAACCCGAACTCCCCCGCCTGAGCAAGCCCCAAAGCGAACAGCCATTTATCGCGCCCGCGCAATTTGAATATGCGGCCCAGCACAAACAGAATGGTTCCTTTGATCAGGATCACCAGCAGGGCCATGCCAAGAATGATCACAAAATCCGAGGCCAGCAGGTCAAAGTTAATGCCAGCGCCGACAGTGATGAAAAACAGGCCAAGAAGCAGCCCTTTGAACGGTTCAAGGTCGGTTTCCAATTCATGGCGAAATTCAGAGCTGGCCAGTACAACACCGGCAAGGAAGGCCCCCAGCGCGGGCGATAAGCCCACCAACGCCATGGTCAGCGAAATTCCAACAACGATCAAAAGCGCCACTGCGGTATACATCTCGCGCAGTTTGGCTGAGTGAATGAAGCGAAACACAGGGCGGGTGAAAAAGACCCCCGCGATAATGATTGCCAAGATCGCGGCGATCGTGACAAGGGTCACCCCCCATGCGGGTAGGGTCTCAATAAAGGTAAAAGCCGCATCCGCGTGAGAGGCCCCATGGCCAGCATGATCAGCGCCGTGATCCGCAGCCTGAGCGGTTTCTGTACCACCGCGCAGGATCGAGCCATCCGGCAACACCACTGCCGTGGGCAGGGTGGCCGCCAACAACGGCAGGAAAGCCAGCATCGGGATGACGGCAATATCTTGTGACAACAACACAGAAAAGACGGACCGCCCGCCAGCGGTTTGCATCAACCCTTTCTCCGACAGGGTCTGCAGCACAATCGCAGTCGAGCTGAGCGATAAGGTAAGGCCAATCGCCAACGCCACCCCCCAAGGTTGGCCATACATCATCGCAACGCCCATCAACGCCAAAGTACTGACCCCGATCTGCAGGCCACCAAGGCCCAGCAGCTTGTGGCGCATGTCCCATAGCGCCTTTGGCTCTAGCTCCAGACCGATGAGGAACAGCATCATCACCACGCCAAACTCGGCGAAATGTTGCAGGTCTTTGGTTTCAGCGCCAACCAAGCCCAAAACAGGGCCAATCAGGATGCCCGCTGCCAGATACCCCAGCACAGACCCCAATCCCAATCGCGATGCGATGGGCACCGCAATCACTGCAGCTGCGAGATAGATAGTGGCTTGGAACAGGAAGGCTTCCATGATGATCCTTTTTTGGCGCGGAACGCTCAGGTGGGCAGAGGACCATCGCGTTTAAGCTGGTCCATAACAATTTGGCTGTGAACACGGGCCACGGCGGTGTGGGGCAGAAGCACTTCGTGAATCAACCGGTTAAGGGCGGGTAGATCTTCACAATAGACGCGCAGCAAATAATCTGCATCCCCCGTCATGGTCCACGCGCTGACTATCTCGTTACGATTGGCGATAAGACGCGCAAAGCTTGCGGAATGTTCGGGCCCATGTGTGCCCAAGTGGACCTGAACAAATCCTTGCACAGCAAGACCCATTTGGCGCGGGTCCAATCGCGCGGTGTAGTTTTGAATAACGCCGTCTGCTTCTAGCTTTTGGCGACGGCGTCCTGCTTGGGAAGGGGAGAGGTGCAGCAGCGCGCCCAATTGATGCGCGGTCAACTGCGCATTGTTTTGCAACGCCGCCAAAAGGCGTTTGTCTGTGTCGTCTATCATGATGCGGCCTTTTTGTGTATTTTGACCTTATTGTGCGTTGGTTTGGCGAAATTTACCAGTATCTTGCGTAAGAATGCGGTAATTCAGCGCATTTGTGTGGGTAGAATGCGGTTAAATTTCACAAATAGAAGGTTGGCCCATGGGACCGTTTCCACACGACGCACCGAAATCAGTAATCTCGGCAGAAAACCCCGCCGGCACCGACGGGTTTGAATTTGTCGAATATGCCTCTCCCGATCCAGAAGAGCTGCGCAGCGTGTTCCGCAAAATGGGCTATACGCATGTGGCCAATCACAAAACGCAATCCATCGAGCTGTGGCAGCAGGGCGATATTACATATGTGCTGAACTATGACCCAGACAGTTTTGCCGCAGGCTTTGTCAAAGAACATGGCCCCTGCGCCCCTTCAATGGGTTGGCGTGTCGTTGATGCGAAGGCGGCGCTGGCCCATGCGGTGGCGAATGGTGCTGTTGAATACACAGGCAGCGGTAAAGTTCTGGATGTTCCAGCGATTATGGGCATCGGTGGGTCTTTGCTGTATTTTGTGGACCAGTATTACGACACCTCACCCTACAACTGGGAATATGACTGGATCGCACAGTCTAAACCGGAAGGGGTCGGATTTTATTACCTCGATCACCTGACGCATAACGTTTTCAAAGGGAATATGGACAAATGGTTCAAATTCTACGGCGATCTGTTCAACTTCCGTGAAATCCGTTTCTTCGACATCGAGGGCAAATTCACAGGCCTGTTCAGCCGCGCGTTGACCTCGCCCTGCGGTCGTATCCGCATCCCGCTGAATGAAGACCGTGGCGAGACGGGCCAGATTGTGGCCTATCTGAAGAAATACAACGGTGAGGGCATCCAGCACATCGCGGTTGGCGCGCGCAATGTCTATGACGCGACCGATGCAATTGCCGAGAACGGTCTAAAATTCATGCCCGCCCCTCCGCCGTCCTACTACGATCTGAGCAAGAAACGCGTTGTTGACCATGAAGAGCCTCTGGACCGGATGCAAAAACATGGCATCTTGATTGATGGTGAAGGTGTTGTTGATGGTGGCGAAACACGGATTTTGCTGCAGATCTTCTCAAAAACGGTGATCGGGCCAATCTTCTTTGAATTCATTGAACGCAAAGGCGATGACGGCTTTGGGGAAGGGAACTTCAAAGCCTTGTTTGAAAGCATCGAACAAGAGCAGATCGACAACGGTGAGTTGGAAGCGCACTAAGTGCGGCCCAACTAACCTGACGGCTAGAACCTAAAAATGCGCGGGATAAAACCCCGCGCATTTTTTTGTGGTCTCAATTAGGATCACTTTATTTTATGCGAAAACAACGGTGTTGGATGCCTCAAGGCATCTTCAAAACAACGTTCCGGCCGCCTTTTGAGTACCGCAGTTCGGTGTTGCTGATGGCAGAAACACGTCCCCCATCTATACGGTCGCCCACACGGACCTTTTGGTAGCGGCCATTGGACAGGCGTATCAAGGCGCGGCGGCTAGAGGGTTTACCGTAAACGCCGATCAGGTTGACCTTGCGCAGGTTGATCGCGTTTTTGACCGTTGCACTGCGGGCAACGGATGCTTTGGACGGCAGCTTTGGGCTGACGGTGCGCGGCGCGATGGTCGCGGCGGCTGCCACGCGGGTTTCTTTTGGTGCGGCCGCTTCGGCGCGTTTGACGATGCGTGCAAAGTTTCTGGGGCGTGTATCGGGGCGAATGGATTGGGCAATCGCAAATTTGGTTGCGCTCTGGATGGCAGGGGCAGGCGTTTCTTGCTGGGTTTCCGCTAGCGCAGCTTCGGCGGCGGCGGTTGCAGCCGCGGTTGCCGCTTCAGAGCGCGCGGTTTCGGCCGCGCGGGCGGCTTCTTCTTCTGCGGCCTGCGCGGCAGCGGCGCGATCCTGAAGCGATCTGGGGCGCAGTGAGGGCCGATAGGCCGCTAATTCGATACGTGTGACCCCGCCCAATTGCGCGCGCTCAGAGCGTTCGGCCAAACCGTTGGGGCGATTTTTGGGCCGAAAGCCGAGCAAAGGCGAAGGATCCGCCTGCGGTGCCGCTGTTGGCAATGCAGCAAAGCGGGCGCGTGTCAGCGGCGGTTTCAGCGGGGGGCTGGCCGCAAATAGGGTGAAGCCCGATGAGGTCACGACGCCTTCTGCTGTTGGCAGGACCAGACCATTTTCCCCGCGCTGTGTGCTTTGACCAAATGGCGGGGGGGCCACCACAGCCGCGAGCTGGGTATCGGTCTCAAACCCGCGCGGCGAAGGCAGTGCAATCGCATCGTTAGAGTTGGTCGTGCCATCAATACCGCTGCGGAAAACAGGGTCAGTGGGCGTGGTCGGCTGGCCCAGTGACGTATCCGGTGCAAGCGGCCAGATGCCTGTTACCGCATAGCGTGCTGCGGCTTCTTGTTCGGAAATAACGGGAAGCTCGGGTTCTGGACGGGGATCTTGCAGGGCATCCAGAACGGCGGTGTCCTCTGCGGAAAGCACAGGATCAAGCGCGGCAAGTTGCACGGCGGCTTCAAGAGCGCCTGTTGTGGTCTCGGCGCCATCCGTTGTGCGGATGATCTCTGGGTCGATCTGGTTTTCGGGAGCGGAGGCCGTTGTCCGCCCTTTGTCGTTGCTAATCAGCCCCGCAATGCCTTCGTCTAGGAATACAGCTGCCCATGCCGCCACACCTGCCAGAAAGACCAGTAAGATCACGGTCAGTATCAGGCCTAAAAAGCGCGGTTTGCCGCCGACTTGGTCTGGGCGCGCGCCAAAGACGGTCATGCGGTCGGCTTCGGTATTGGCGACGGCAATTGCGGCTGTTGCTGCTGGGATGGGGGCTGCCGCGCCTTTGCGCGGTTTGCGGCGGCTTAGGAAGCCAGCCCATGCAGGTTTCTTCGCAGTATCGGCCGCAATGGGTGGTTGATTGAGTGAGCTGCTGTCAGGCGCAGGCGTAGCGACGCCCGCGCGTTTGGCGCCGCCCAGAGATTTCGGGTTGCTGGGAGGCGGCGCAGAAGGCTCGG
>JBDVSG010000100.1:0-6069 GCA_039967155.1 Sulfitobacter sp.
ATCAGAGATTGTCAGCCTGCGGCATTCCCAGCACGTGATACCCGCCATCCACATGGATGATCTCACCCGATGTGCAAGCCCCCGCATCTGATGCAAGATAAACAGCTGTGCCGCCTACGGCCTCCAATGTCGCATTGGCGCGCATAGGCGTGTTTTGGTCCGTGTGCTTATACGTCTTGCGCGCGCCACCAATGGCCGCCCCCGCAAGCGTCTTCATCGGGCCGGGGGAAATCGCGTTCACGCGGATGCCTTCAGGCCCTAGATCATTTGCAAGATAGCGCGTCGCACTCTCCAGTGCGGCTTTCGCCACGCCCATCACGTTGTAATTCGGCACAACTTTGTTAGAGCCCAGATAAGTCAGTGTCATCAATGTGCCGCCGTTATCCTTCATCAAAGGATGCGCGCGGCGGGCGACTTCGATCAGGCTGTAGGCCGAGATATCAAGCGAGTGTTTGAAATTCGCGCGGCTGGTGTTCAAAAAACGCCCTGTCAATTCGGATTTATCCGAAAACGCAATCGCATGGACCACAAAATCAATCGTGGGCCAACGGGCGCCCAACTGATCAAAGGCGGCATCCAAGGACGCATCATCCGTCACATCCACATCGACCATAAAGTCCGAGCCGACGCTTTCGGCCAAGGGCTTCAACCGCGACCCAAAGGCGTCGCCTTGATAGGTAAAGGCCAGCTCGGCCCCCGCGCCAGCCATCGCCTTGGCGATGCCCCATGCAATCGAGCGTTCATTTGCGACGCCCATAATCAGCCCGCGCTTACCGCTGAGTAAACCTGTCATATTCTTGATCCTAACCTTGATACTTTGAGAGGATCATCGATCCGTTTGTGCCGCCAAAACCAAAGGAGTTGGTCATGACTGAATCCAGCCCAGCGTTATCCACACGTGTTGTTGCGATCTCGGACGGGTCCAGACGGTCATCCAATGTCTGAACGTTGATGGACGGGGTGATGAAATCATCCTCCAGCATCAACAGACAGAAAATCGCCTCCAACGCGCCGGCTGCGCCTTGGGCGTGGCCTGTCATGGACTTCGTCGAGCTGACGGGCGGTGTGCTGCCTTGGCCGAACACACGGCGCACGGCCTCAATTTCTCCGACATCGCCAACAGGGGTCGAGGTGCCGTGGGCATTAATATAGCTAACCTTGCGGCCCTCCGGCAGCGTTTGCAGCGCAAGACGCATCGCGCGCTCTCCGCCTTCGCCTGAAGGGGCAACCATGTCATGGCCGTCCGATGTCGCAGCATAGCCTGTGACTTCGGCATAGATTTTCGCACCGCGTGCCAGTGCATGGTCCAGATCTTCCAGCACCACCATGCCGCCACCCCCAGAAATCACAAAACCGTCGCGGTTTTGGTCGAACGCGCGGCTCGCCAGTTCGGGGGTGTCGTTGAATTTGCTGCTCATTGCGCCCATGGCGTCAAACAGACACGACAGGGTCCAATCCAGTTCCTCGCCACCGCCAGCAAACATCACATCTTGTTTGCCCAGCATGATCTGCTCTGCTGCGTTGCCGATGCAATGCAGTGACGTTGAGCACGCCGAGGTGATGGAATAGTTGATGCCTTTGATCTTATAGGCCGTGGACAGGTTCGCGCTGACCGTAGAAGACATGCATTTCGGCACGGCAAAGGGCCCGATGCGTTTGGTCGCACCGGTGTTTTTCACCACGTCATGCGCGGCCAACATGGCCGAGGTCGACGGCCCGCCAGACCCCGCAACAAGCCCTGTGCGCGGATTGGAAATAACGTCCTCACCCAGCCCAGCATCTTCGATCGCTTGGCCCATGGCCAGATAGGCATAGGCCGCCCCATCGCCCATAAAGCGGAAAGTCCGCTTATCGATATGTTCGGACGGTTTGATTTTCAGCGTGCCGGCAATCTGGCTGCGAAAACCATGTTCGGTCATCGTTTCCGACGCGACAATCCCGCTGGTGCCCGCCTTAAGCGATGCTTTTACCTCGGTGGCGTTATTCCCGATGGATGAGACAATTCCCAACCCTGTGACGACGACGCGGCGCATATGCAGCACTCCCTAAACTTATCCGTCCCTTCTAGGACAGGCCAACGGCACGGCGCAAGCATCGCGCCCTGCCCTAACGTTACGCGAGCGATACCGATTTGAGGCCAAAACATCAACGGATACGGGGTAGATTTTGACAAACTGGTGCCAGCCCGCCCAATCCGCCATCGGGAGGGGCAAGGCGGGGCGCGCTGATCGCCGCCAGAACTGCTGCAGGGCATTTGTTCGCCCCGCACCCAAAACAGTCAGCACACATGACATTCAGCGCACATGCGTGGGCCGATCAAATTTCTATTTGGCCGAAAGGACTGTCCGGTCGTTTTTCCGGTGACGATGGATCAGCCGTTTTTGCAACCCGCGCGGCGGGATGATCTGAGCAGGGGGAGCGGAAAAACCTTTTTCCTCTGCTTCGGGGAAGATCGCGAAAAACTCTTCTCGCTGCGCTGCATTTAGAGTGTTTTTAGTATCAGAGTTGATCAAGAAACTCTCTGTTGGCGCGCCTTCGGCAAAGATGACTTCATGATTTTTGAAGATCAGGTGGAAATATTCAATCCGTTGGATGGAGGTTTCCACATTGATCCGCGGCAATTTGGTCAATCTGATGGCCGCTACAAGCACAGTCGTTATCCCGAACATACGCTCTGCGATCATGGACTTTACGATCATGCGGTGCTGACGCGATACGATCAGATCCCTCTTGGGGATCCCTGCTGCCAATGCCCCCGCGCCAATACGGACAGGATAGAGGTTGATATTTTTGCGCAGCTCGCTTTTCTCCATCACGCGGCTCATCGTCAGGATTAGCTCTTGGAAGCCGTTGTTTTGGGTTTGTATTTTGTCACCAGCGCGCAGTGTTTCCACCGGCAGGTCACCGCGATCCGTTGTAATCAACGTGCCCCGCGCAAAGCACGTCACACCCGTTGGCACCAGATCATCATCGTCCTTTATTGTGTCGATGTCCGAATTCCACCGCAGATCCCCCAACAAACCACCATCTGGAAGCCCTGAGAAATCGATCTCCATCGAGGTATAAAGGTCCCCGACAGCTGCACTGCCCGCAAGGTTCACGATCCCCGAATAGGTCGCCGTGATATCGCCTGGAATATCCGCATATTCTGGCGCCAGTTTGAAAGGAAACCCGTTCAGCGAGCTGGGCGTAGAATTGCCAACGGGGAAGTCATCCATATCCAGCGTCGTATCAAAAACCGAATTGGCCGGTTGAAGGTCAAATTTTAACGTGGTCAGTAATTTGGTTGTGGAAAGATTGTGCCAATCAAAACCAAAGGACATGTCCACATTAGCGCCATTCGCCCCCCCAAACGTGTAGGGATCAAAGGCCTGCCACGTAAGCGTCTCGGTCGAGCCATCCGCATAGGTTGCCGTGATTGTTGCGCCTTCCAAATCAACCCCGCGCGAACTGGTATCGGCGCGAATACCGCTCGCTGTTTCATGCGGGTTCTGATCAAGCCTTACAATATCGATCGAGGCCATGGCTCAATCCACCTTTCACCAGTTCTTTGTTAAAACAGCACAATCGTTAAACAATGTCCTCTGCACGGCACGCTATTGGTTTTATTTTTGTGCCGATGCTCTTTGGACTGGCGCTGCTCGCACAATGCCACACTCAATTATATGGCCCGCGTTTTTGCACGCAGCGTGACACACCAGTGACCTTTTTAAGGCAGCGTTACCTGCCGCCGCCCTTCTTGCGCAACAAAAAAACCGCCCCTCCCCCAGCTGGGAAAGGACGGTTAAGCCGCATTGCGGAATCTTTTGGCTGGGCGCGTCAGCTCTCGGAGAGGGCGACCTTCATGTCGGTCACTTCATAAATCACTTCGCCGTCGGCTTCCACGATCCCACTGGCAACGCCCATGGTCAGACGGCGTGTCTGGATTGCTTTGGTGAAATCGATCTTATAGGTCAGCATCTTGCGGTCAGGGCGCACCATGCCTTTCAGCTTCACCTCACCAACGCCCAACGCATAACCGCGCCCCTGCCAGCCGCGCCAGCCAAGGTTAAAACCCGTCAGCTGCCACAGACCATCCAGCCCAAGGCACCCGGGCATGATCGGGTTGCCAGGGAAATGACACTCAAAGAACCAAAGATCAGGCGTTATGTCGAATTCAGCTACGATGTGACCCTTCCCATGCGCGCCACCATCAGCGGACACTTCGGTGATACGGTCCATCATCAGCATCGGCGGGGCGGGCAATTGCGCATTGCCCTCGCCGAACAGCTCTCCGCGGGCACATTTCAGCAAATCGTCTTTGTCAAAACTGGTGGGGTAGTCTGCCATGGGTCGCGCTCCTGCTCGTCTATATGTTGCGGCACACTTAACACCCTGACCCACATAGCCGCAAGAGGCCGCCCCTTTTTGCAGCAGCATCTAAGCCTTGAAAACACGGGTTTCTTGACATTCTTGCCGATACCTCTTTCGGCGTTCCCTTTTTGCTTGGAAATCCTTACGCAGGCGCCTTATATTGAGACGAATTCGCAATGAGGCTAATCATGTCTGAAACAATGCTGGAAACCGGAACAAAATGGCTTGCAACCGCAGGGCTACGCCCAACGCGGCAACGGCTGACCTTGGCCTCCCTTCTGGTTGGCGACGGCAACCACCGCCACGTCACAGCAGAAAGCCTGTTTGAAGCGGCAAAAGGCGGCCATGACAGTGTCTCGCTAGCGACCGTTTACAACACATTGCGCGCCTTTTGTGACGCAGGCCTCTTGCAAGAAGTCACCGTTGACGGATCGCGTAGCTATTTTGACACCAATACCCATGACCACCCCCACTTCTTTTGGGAAGATGAGGCACGGCTAACAGACGCCCCCTCGGATCAGCTGGTTATCGCACAGCTTCCGGACGCGCCCGAAGGCGCCGAAATCGCCTCCGTCGATGTGGTCATCCGCTTGCGCAAAAAATCCTGAATGCCTCACGCCCTGCTCACCCAGCAGGACATAGACACCTATCAGCGCGACGGTGTTGTGCTCATTCGTGGCCTCTTTGCTGACCATATCGCGCC
This sequence comes from Sulfitobacter sp., assembly GCA_039967155.1. Lineage (GTDB taxonomy): Bacteria > Pseudomonadota > Alphaproteobacteria > Rhodobacterales > Rhodobacteraceae > Sulfitobacter. Next base: position 5,057 of record JBDVSG010000100.1, read on the forward strand.
CCTGCGCGCAGGCATCGCCCGCAACATGGCCGCCCCCGGCCCTTATGCTTCCAACAATGAAAAAGCCGATGAAACAGGCCGCTTCTTTGATGACTATTGCAATTGGGACCGCATCCCAGAATTTAGCGAAGTCATCAAAACCTCCCCCGCAGCGGACGTTGCCGCCGAACTGATGCGCAGCCAAACCGTACAGCTTTTCCATGATCACGTGCTGGTCAAAGAACCCGGAACATCCATGGCCACCCCATGGCACCAAGACGGCCCCTACTATTTTGTCGAGGGCAAACAAAACATCAGCTTCTGGTCTCCACTTGATCCCGTTTCAGACGCTACGCTGCGCTGCGTGGCCGGATCACATAAATGGCCAAAACCCGTCCTCCCCACCCGCTGGGTAAAAGGCGACCCCTTCTTTGATCCCGCCCCGTATATGCAAGTGCCCGACCCAGACGCCGAAGGCATGGACATCCGCGAATGGCACCTGCAACCGGGCGATGCAGTCGCCTTTAACTTCGGCATCTTGCACGGCGCACGTGGCAACACAGCAAAAGCCCGCCGCCGCGCCTTTTCCCTACGCCTACTAGGGGATGACGCCCGCTACACCCAACGCCCCGGCCCAACGTCTCCGCCTTTTCCGGATCACAACATGACCCAAGGCGCACGCCTGCGGCCCGATTGGTTTCCCTTACTCAAGACAAAATAAAAAATGGGCGCCCCCGACCAACCGAGCAGCACCCATTCTCATTTGGCCCAAAATACTCCGGGGGCCCTTGGCCAAAGGCCAAGGGTGGGGCAGCGCCCCTCCCCCATCGCGCATCAAGCCGCAGCGTTTATTCAGCCGCATCAATCTTCATCAACTCAATGTCAAACTGCAGATCTTTCCCCGCCAATGGGTGGTTCGCATCCAGCGTGACAGTGGCCTCGTCCACTTCAACAACGGTCACAGGCATCGCCTGCCCGTCTGGTGTCTGCATCTGCAACTGCGTCCCAACTTCCAACGGAATATCCGCAGGGAT
>JBDVSG010000101.1:0-7986 GCA_039967155.1 Sulfitobacter sp.
TGCGGCCCCCGATATGTCGCTGGTTGAAAATGCCATGCTGACCGGCGCTGACCGAGAAGGGTTGGAGAAGCGGGGATTTCTCGATTGGCCCGCTGCCACAGATTTTGCCGAACGCATCATTGCGCAATTTGATGTCAGAACCCCCAGCCCACGCGCCGCGGCGCGATCCTTATCTGGCGGGAACTTGCAGAAATTTGTAATTGGCCGCGAGGTGATGCAACGCCCTGACGTTTTTGTGGTGAACCAGCCCACATGGGGTGTTGATGCCTCTGCTGCTGCTGCGATCAGGCAAGCGCTGTTGGATTTGGCGCAAAACGGGGCCGCGCTGATTGTCATTAGTCAGGATTTGGACGAGCTGATGGAAATCTCTGATCGGTTCGCGGCATTGAATGAGGGGCGGTTATCTGAACCGCGCCCAGCGCAGGGGATCACGGTGGAAGAGATCGGGCTGATGATGGGGGGGGCTGATGCACGGGAGGTGGCGCATGTTTGAAGCTGCGGGATTTGAGTTTAAGAGCAAAATAAAGAAGGCGGGCCACGCATGATTTCGCTTGTTGCGCGCCCAGAACCCAGCCGTCTGTTTTCTTTGGCTGCCCCTGTGTTGGCTGTTGTGGCCACTTTTGTTTTTGGAGGGTTATTATTTGCTGTCTTGGGGAAAGACCCGCTGGAGGCGATACGTACGATTTTTTGGGAGCCATTGTTTGGGGAATTCGCATTTTTCTATCGCCCTCAATTGCTGATCAAAGGGGCGCCTTTGGTCTTGATTGCGATCGGGCTGAGCCTTGGCTTCAAGGCGGGCATTTGGAACATTGGCGCTGAGGGCCAATACATCATGGGGGCGCTTTTTGGCGCGGGCGTAGGGTTGGCGTTTTACCCAACCCAGAGTGCCTTAGTGTTTCCTTGCATGGTGGTCGCTGGGGCGTTTGGTGGATGGATTTGGGCGATGATCCCAGCCGTATTGAAGGTGAAATTCGGGACCAATGAAATTCTAGTCTCGTTGATGTTGGTCTATGTCGCCGAGCAATTTTTGGCATCTATGTCATTGGGGCTCTTAAAGAACCCTGAGGGCTTTGGTTTCCCAGGATCGCGAAATTTGCAGCAGTACGCTAGCGCCCATAATGCCGATTTGATAGCGGGATCAGGGATGCATTGGGGGGTGGTTGCGGCATTGATTGCGGTCATTTTCGCTTATGTCTTGTTGACCCGCCACCGATTGGGCTTCGCCATTCGCGTCACAGGCGAGGCCCCGCGTGCCGCCGCGTTCTCTGGGGTGAGCCCTATGCGTCTGGTGCTATTTTGCTTGGGCATGTCGGGGATGCTTGCGGGGCTTGCGGGGATGTTCGAGGTTTCTGGCCCCGCAGGGCAGATCACCATCGATTTCAACGTAGGCTATGGGTTTACCGCAATTATCGTTGCGTTTTTAGGGCGTTTGCACCCGATTGGCATTTTGCTGGCAGGGGGCTTAATGGCGTTGACCTATATTGGCGGTGACATTGCCCAGTCTAAGCTGGGCCTTCCTGCAGCGGCCATTCAAGTATTTCAGGGGATGCTTTTGTTTTTTCTTTTGGCCTTTGATCTCTTTACAAATTACCGGCTCGGATTTGGCCGTCGGGAGGCCGTGTGATGGATCTATCTGCAATCAATCCGATCCTGTTTGTCGCTGGTTTTTTCGTTGCCGCGACGCCGTTGATTTTTGCCGCCATTGGCGAGCTGGTGGTTGAGCGTTCCGGCGTGTTGAATTTAGGCGTTGAAGGCATGATGATCATCGGCGCGATCTGCGGATTTGCAACTGCGGTTGAAACGGGATCGCCCCTGCTGGGCTTTGGTGCTGCGGCGGTGGGCGGTGCTGTTTTGAGCCTGTTGTTTGCTTTTCTCACGCAGGTCATGTTGGCCAATCAGGTGGCCTCTGGCCTTGCGCTCACGCTGTTTGGCCTCGGGTTTTCGGCCTTGTTGGGGCAAAGTTATGTCGGGGTAAAACCGCCGCGTATGGCGGATGTAAATTTTGGAGCATTGGCAGATATTCCCGTGATTGGGCCTGTCTTTCTGAGCCATGATATCATCGTTTATTTAGGGCTTTTGCTGGTTGTCGCGGTCTGGGCAGCCTTGAAGTTCACGCGCATCGGGCTGGTCCTGCGTGCTGTGGGCGAAAACCATGATGCGGCCCACGCGCTAGGATTCAAAGTAAAACGTATTCGCACCTTGGCCATCATGTTCGGTGGGGCCTGTGCGGGTATGGGAGGCGCCTACATCAGCTTGATCCGCGTGCCACAATGGACCGAAGGCATGACGGCCGGTGTTGGTTGGATTGCCCTCGCGCTGGTCGTGTTTGCCTCTTGGCGCGCATTTCGCGTTTTGTTGGGCGCCTATCTTTTTGGCGGCTTGGTCCAATTACAGCTAAATCTGCAAGGTGCAGGCGTTGCCATACCTGTCGAGTATCTGGCAATGTCACCTTATATAATAACCATTATCGTCTTGGTGTTGCTGTCGCGTTCGCGCAGTTCGGCACCAGGATCATTGGGACGTGTCTTTCACGCCGCGTCCTAAAGCAAGCACGCCAAATCGGCGCGCAAAAACAACTGGGGAGATACCAATATGACATTCACCAAATTGCTGGCCAGCGTGGCGCTGGTTGCAGGTATGGCGACAACCGCATTTGCCGAAGATAAAACCAAAGTGGGCTTTGTCTACGTCGGGCCGGTTGGCGATGGCGGCTGGACCTATGAACACAACAAGGGGCGTCTGGCGGTTGAGGAAAAATTTGGCGATGCCGTTGAGACTGTTTTCGTAGAAAGCGTCGCCGAGGGCCCCGATTCTGAGCGTGTAATGACACAGATGGCCCTAGACGGTGCGGATCTGATCTTTACCACATCATTTGGGTATATGGATCCAACGATCAACGTGGCGGGTAAATTCCCGAATGTGAAATTTGAACACGCCACAGGCTACAAGCGGGCCGACAATGTTTCGACCTATTCTGCGCGCTTCTACGAAGGCCGTGCGATCCAAGGGCACATCGCGGGCAGCATGACAAAATCAAACATCGTCGGATATATCGGATCTTATCCGATCCCCGAAGTGATCCGCGGCATTAACTCTGCCTTTATCCATGCGCGCAAAGTAAACCCTGACGTTCAGTTCAAAATCGTCTGGGCCTACACATGGTTTGACCCTGCAAAGGAAGCTGACGCCGCCAAGGTTTTGATTGAACAGGGCGCAGATGTTGTTTTGCAGCACACGGATTCAACCGCACCGCAAGCCGCAGCACAAGAAGCGGGTGGCGTGATCACGTTTGGTCAGGCCTCTGACATGACCCAATACGGCCCCTTGCCGCGGGTATCGTCGATCATTGATGACTGGGCGCCTTATTACATCGCACGCACGCAGGCTGTTATGGACGGCACATGGACATCCACCGACACTTGGGACGGTATTGGCGCTGGCATGGTTGGCATCGGTGACATCTCGGACGCGGTCCCTGCTGATGTAAAAGCCGAAGCGCTGGCCATGAAAGCGGCCCTTGCCGATGGGTCTTACCACGCATTCACGGGTCCACTGAACAAGCAAGACGGCTCCGCCTTTTTGGCAGAGGGAGAGACAGCAGATGATGGCACGCTTGCAGGCATGAATTTCTATGTTGAAGGCATCGAAGGCGACATTCCGCAGTAACTCAAAAAGCGGTTGGGTTGGCACTGCCAACCAGCCAACAGATCTGACGACACAAAGGGCCCTGCAATTTTGCGGGGCCCTTTTTTGTGGAGAGCGCGGCCGTGAAGCCCCCCATCCATCCCTGCACCTAAAAAGCCAATGCACGATGACATCACAGCTATGGCGCAATCCCCCCCTAAAAACGCGATTTTTTATCGTGGTTATTTCCAAGCGACATGCCTGTCTTTTGCCCCGCAACTATTGTTATGGACGGCCTTCCAGCGCATAAAGGTCACGTTCGCCTATGTTGCCTCAAGGGAGCATTTGCGCCTGCCCTGCTTGCGCGCTCTTTTAGCTGTAATAAATTGTACTTAAATCAGTCACTATCGCCACCATGTTACTAACAGAAGATTGATCTCGACATGCCAGAGCTTCCCAACCTTACCGCCGCAGAAAGCATCCCTGACGCCGCACTCGCAGAAGTGCAGCGCATTTTGCAAACCGGCGATCTGTTCCGCTACCAATCCGAGGACTCCCCCGTCTCGATGTTGGAGGCAGAGTTCGCACAAGCATTGGGCAGCAAATATGCGTTGGCAGTCTCTTCTTGCTCTGCCGCTTTGTTTTTATCGCTGAAAGCGTTGGATTTGCCGCGCGGCGCACATGTGCTGATCCCAGCATTTACTTTCGCAGCGGTGCCGTCATCTGTTGTACATGCGGATTGCACACCTGTTTTATGCGAATGCGGCAGTGATTTCCGCATTGATCTGGACGATTTCGCCAGCAAGCTGCCCCAGTGTGCAGCCGTCATCATCAGCCACATGCGCGGTCATACATCCGATATGGACGCCATTATGGCCCTATGCGATGCCGCAGGCATCCCCGTCATCGAAGACGCCGCCCACAGCCTTGGCACCACATGGGGCGGGCGCAACATCGGCACGATCGGCAAGATCGGCTGCTTTAGCTTTCAATCGTACAAAATGCTCAACGCCGGCGAAGGCGGCGTGCTGATCACCGATGACGAAGATCTGGTTACCCGCGCCATCATCATGTCCGGCGCGTATGAACACAACTGGAAAAAACACCCCGTGCTGCATGCCTCTTTTGCGAAATGGCAAAATAAGCTGCCCTTGTATAATTTGCGGCTCAATACCCTGTCGGCCGCGCTCATTCGGCCGCAGATTGACGCCCTGCCCGACCGTGTTTCAAAGGGGCGGCGCAACCACGACCATGTGGCAGAACTGCTATCAACGAACCCCAACCTCGCTGTGCCCAGCGCGCTTCCAACCGAGGTCCGCGCGCCTGATTCAATCCAGTTCAATCTGGTCGATTTGACAGATGCACAGGTAGACGCCTTTGTCGCCCAAGCTAGCGACTTTGGCCTAAAAGTTCAGGTATTTGGCCGCTCGACGGACAACGCCCGCGCGTTTTGGAATTGGCAGTTCCTAGAGAACACCCCCGATTTGCCCAAAACCCGTGCGATGCTGAACCGCGCATGTGACGTGCGCTTGCCCACGCGTCTCAGCCTTGCTGAATGCGATGTTGTTGCCCAAACTATCCTAAGCGCGGTTACCGCCTCCATGGGCGAAAACATCAGACGTGCCTCCTGATCGGGCAAGGGTGCTCCACGCTCACTTTCTCGTGAGAGTGGAATTGTGACGTTAGGGCACTGATGAGTTTCCCGACACCGAGGGTAAAAGAGCCTTCGGTTATCAAAGGAAAAATCATGCAAATCATGCGCACCCCAGAAGATCGGTTTACCGATCTCGAAGGCTACTCCTACGCCCCTCACTACACCGACGTAACGGCAAAAGACGGCACGACCGTCCGCATTCACCACATCGATGAAGGCGAAGGCCCGCTTCTTATTTGCATGCACGGGCAGCCCACGTGGAGCTTCTTGTGGCGCAAAATGGTTGGCCCGCTGACCAAGGCTGGCTTTCGGGTTGTGGCCCCCGATCTGGTTGGGTTTGGGAAGTCGGACAAACCCGCCGCGCAGGATGATTACACCTATGCAAACCATGTCGATTGGATGAGCCAATGGCTCAGCGCGAATGACTTCACCGATGCGACCTTGGTTTGCCAAGACTGGGGCGGGCTGATTGGCCTGCGGATGCTGACCGCTGACCCTGACCGTTTCGACCGCATTGTGGTCGCCAACACGGGCCTGCCAGACAACGTCATCGTCAAGCCTGAAGTCTCGGCCATGTTGGAGCAACTGGCCCCAAATGTCACATTGGTCACCGCAGCAGAGCTGGGTCCGAAAATGGCAAGCGGCGCACCTGACGCTTTCCTTCACTGGATCAAATTCGCAGCTGAATCGCCTGAGTTCACCCCCTCTTCCGTCTTTTCCCCCAAAACGCCCGCCCCCGTGATCGCGGGCTATGATGCGCCCTTCCCGAATGAGGAATATTTCGCAGGGGCCCGCAAATTCCCGATGTTGGTGCCTATTCTGCCCCACCATGCTGGGGACCGCGCGGATAACGACAAAGCATGGGAAATCCTAGGCGCGTGTGAAAAACCCCTGCTGACGGCCTTCAGTGATCAAGACCCTGTCACCAAAGGCGGCGAAGTCGCGTTTCAAAAACGTGTCCCAGGGGCACAGGGTGTCAAACATGTCACCATCGAAGGCGGCGGGCATTTCCTTCAGGAAGACAAACCCGAAGAATTCGCCGCTGCGATCATCGATTTCATGCGCGATCACGCCTCGTAAATCGCCCTACATTGGCGGGTCATATTCTGGCCCGCCAATCTTCCCGCACGTCTAATTCGAACTGGTATGTCTTCATGATCACGCTGCACCACCTTAACCGCTCTCGCTCGCTTCGCATTCTTTGGCTGCTGGAAGAGATCGGCGTGCCCTATGATCTGGTCCAGCATGCGCGCGACGCCACAACCAATCTTGCGCCTCCTGCCTTGCTGGCGGTTCACCCGCTGGGGAAATCCCCTGTGCTTGAGATGGACGGCGATGCGATCATCGAATCCGCTGTCATCACCGAGATCCTCTGCGCCAAATACGCACCCGAAATGATCCCTCCTGTGGACACGCCAGCCCACCGCCATCATCTGGAGGCCATGCATTTTGCGGAAGGCTCTGCCATGACGCCCGTTTTGCTTAACCTCTACGTTGGAAAACTGGGCGAGGCTGGTGCGCCTCTGCATCCGCGCATTCACTCTGAAATGGCCAATCACTTTTCCTATATGGAGAGCATCCTGCGCCCCTCGGGGCATTTTGTGTTGGACGAGCTAAGCGCCGCCGACATCATGCTGAGCTTCCCCGCACAGATCGCCATGCGGATGGGCGGCCGCGACACCTATCCCAAACTTGCAGCCTTCGTGGATGCCCTAGAGACACGCCCAGCCTATCTACGTGCTGTGGAAAAAGGCGGCGTCTAACTGGCGGGCAGGTTTCCCCCTCAGCGACCGCCATGAAGGGGGCCGTGCACCGCGCCTTGCACAAGGCGGTCTTTCGCGTTGCACAGGCCACGCCCCCATGCCAGAAATTGCGGATGACACATCCCCTTTCCAGCCTCGATGGCACCCCCGCCAGCCGCCTTGCCTTCGGCACGATGCAATTCGGCGGGAGGGCTGATTTTGCCGCCTCTCAAGCGATGTTTGATGCCGCGCTAGAGGCAGGTATCACCCATTTCGACACCGCCCATGTCTATACCGAAGGCGCGTCAGAGAGATTGCTGGGCGACATGATCAAGCCCCACCGCGCGCGGCTGATCATCGCCACAAAAGCCGCCTACACGGGCGGCGCAGGGGCCGATAACATCCGAAAAAGCGCGGACACCTCGCGCAAGCGCATGGACCTTGACGTGATCGACGTGCTTTATCTGCACCGCTTTGATCCAGAGACCGACATGCACGAAAGCTTTGAGGCACTGGCACAGCTGCGCGACAAGGGGATCATCCGTGCGATTGGCATTTCGAACTTTGCCGCTTGGCAGGCTGTAAAGGCCGTCGGCATCGCGTCGAAATTCGAGCTTCCCATCGCATTGATCCAGCCCATGTACAGCCTGATCAAACGGCAGGCCGAGGTCGAAATTTTGCCGATGGCGCAAGATATGGGCATGCTCTGCGCGCCCTATTCGCCGCTGGGCGGTGGGCTGCTGACCGGAAAATACGCCAACGGCAGTGGCGGGCGATTGACCGAGGACACGCAATATGCGGCGCGCTACAGGTTTGCCCATATGCATGACGCCGCCCGCGCGCTGACCGGTATCGCGGCCCGCGAAGGCATCCATCCAGCGACCCTAGCGGTTGCTTGGGCGGCGGCACATGACACGGCCCCCACCCCCATCATCTCGGCCAGATCGGTCGAACAGCTCAGGCCCT
>JBDVSG010000102.1:0-9012 GCA_039967155.1 Sulfitobacter sp.
CCGTCTCAGCCACGATGGCCGACTGTTGTTTGGTGGGGGCGAAAGCTATGGCTACCGGTTTCCCAGCGACATTGCAGCAAAAGTACGCAAACCCATGGCGCAAATTTTCCCGCAGCTCAAAGATGTGAAAATCGACTATGCGTGGGGAGGCACGCTAGGAATTACCATGAACCGCATGCCCTATGTGACCCGCCCCAGCGCGAATATCCTATCCGCATCAGGGTATTCTGGTCACGGTGTTGGCACGGCAACCCACGCAGGACAGCTGATGGCCCGCGCGATTGAGGGCGAAACGGACGGGTTTGACACGCTTTCTGCCCTGCCCAGCACCCCGTTTCCAGGTGGCCCAGCACTGCGCAACCCACTGCTGGTGCTAGCGATGTCTTGGTATAGTCTGCGCGACCAGCTGGGGATCTGACCCCGCGTCCTTTGGAATGACACATAATTCTAGCTTTCCCCGAACACCACTGTTCGTACAAAATGCAGCGAAGGTCGGCTATGCGGACAAAGTGAGCTTTCGCTGCGGCTGCGCCAAAGTCAGCTTTACTACCGTTCTTGTGGTGGAGTGTCTTTCAGGCGCTTGACGACAGCTTCTATTTGTTCACGACTCCACTTGGAATGATACCGCTGCTTACCCGCAGGGCGGTTTGACAATCCAAGGTTGGTTTGTCCACCCTCCGCTCTGACAGGGCGAATGGGGCGCTGAGAGAACCCGCCTCCACATGTCGGGCAAACATTTTGGAGTGTATCTCTAACACACTCAGCGCAGTAGGTGCATTCATAGCTGCAAATCATCGCGTCGTGGGAGTGCGGCGGCAAGTTGCGGTCACACAACTCACAGTTTGGCCGAATTTCCAACATTAGACATCTCCATTCATTTTCCACCTTGATAACAACGGGGATTGCTTGGCATAAATGACAATATGACCACTTATTCCGCCAAAGCACTCCAGACACCTCGACCTGTCGCCATATTGTTGTTTGAAGGCACCAAGCTCTTGGATTTCGCTGGCCCATTGCAGGTGTTTAGTGATGCCAAGACACGCGACGGAGCCAAGGCCTATGACGTGCATCTCTTGTCCGAGACAGGCGGATGTCTGCGAACCGACACCGTTTGTCAGATAGAAACATCGCCGCTAGCTGCGCACCAAGATGCTGCTTGGGATACCGTACTCGTCTCCGGTGGTCGCAATGCATATCTGGCGATGAAGTCAGAGCAGTTGTGTGTTTTCATTGACAAATCCACTAACAATTGCAGACGGCTTGGATCAGTTTGCTTGGGTGCCTTCATATTGGCCGCAGGTGGTCACCTGTCCGGACGATCAGCAACAACGCATTGGGATGGTTGTTCTAAGCTCAGCGCCGACTATCCCGACGTGAACGTGCAAGATGATGCTATCTACGTTGAAGACAAAGGGATTTGGACATCCGCAGGTGTCACGGCCGGGGTCGACATGGCAATCGAGATGGTTCGGCGAGACCTCGGGCCAGCTGAGGCGCTTCGCATCGCAAAGTCGCTTGTGCTGCCAATGGTTCGCAGCGGCGGACAAAGGCAGTTCAGCAAAACCCTGGCCGCTCAAGCAAGTGGTAAAGGTGACCGTTTTGGCGAACTTATTGCTTCACTGACCGAAGATCTGCGAAACCGGAAATCAGTCGCAGAAATGGCGACCGAAGTAGGCATGAGCGAACGGAACTTCGCGCGGCGGTTTTCTGAAGAAATTGGCGTCAGTCCGGCTCAATTCGTTGAAAGACTTCGCGTGGAACATGCAGCAAATTTGTTACATCGGCCTGGCGTTCTCCTTTCGGTCGTGCAGGTTGAAGCGGGCTTTACCAGTCACGAAAACATGCGCCGTGCGTTTCAAAGGCAGTACGGAGTGTCACCTTCCTCTTATGCGGCGAAGTTCGCTGCGCCCTCCGCCGAATAGCCGACATTCATACAGTGTGCAGCATTCGGCAAAATGGGCTCAACGCAGACCTTAGCTGCAATCCGCACGAAGGTCTGCAATGCGGTTTCGATAGTCAGAGCAGGCCGTTAAAGCGGTTGTCTTGAAGACCAGCCTCAATTGAAGGGCGTTAGCGGTGAGAAATTGCCCCAGATCGACGGAAAAAGGAAAGGTTTTGTGACGCGAAAGGCAAAGGCCTGTCGCAAAAGGTAGAACGATGTGTCGTCTCACACGTCTCACTGTTCTGAGAACAAAATTAAGGCGGGCTCACACCCGCCTCAAACGCCCATCTAGGGGACATGTGTGCGTTGGGTCACTTCAATTTTGACAGCTTGTCCTGAAGATCCGAGAGCTGTCGCTTGATCGCGTCCAGATCTTCGCTGCCTTCTTTTGCAGGCTTTTCATTTTCTTGTGCAGGACCGCTGCTGCCCGCGGGCCACCCGCCTGTCATCGCCTTCATGAAGGCTTCTTGCTGGGCTTGCATCGCGTCAAACCCAGGCATATTCGCCAGCGGGTTCATCGTATTCATGTTTTCCATTACTTTGCTTTGGCCATCGCGCAGCATCGAAAACGACTGTTGCAAAAATTCAGGTACAACGCTGACTTTGCCTGTCATATAGCTGCGGACCAGATCATTCAGCACATCAACAGGCAGCACGCTTTCGCCGCGGCTTTCGTGTTCTGCGATGATTTGCAATAGATATTGCCGCGTCAGGTCATCCCCCGATTTCAGATCAACGATCTGCACCTCGCGGCCGTCACGGATAAACCCCGCAATATCTTCCAACGTCACATAGTCGCTCGTCTCTGTATTATAGAGCCTGCGGCTCGCGTATCTCTTGATCAAGAGGGGTTTGCCTGTTTCTGCCACAAGAACTCCTTTCCAGAAAGATGTGCTGCACTGCAGCCTAGACGCCGTTGTCACAAAAAGAAAGGGTGAGCTGCGTACAGCCCACCCTATCTGTCCCCTACATCAACAAATGATGGGGTGTCTGAGAACCAGACTTATTTACCAGTCGCTTTTTTTGCTGCAGCTTGAACGTCGCTTGTTGCTTTGGTCACCACTGTTTTTGCTTCTTCAGAGATGTCTTTACCTGCAGCCATCATCAGTTCAACTGTGTCTGCCTGCGCCTTCTTTGCAACTTCTGCGAAGGCTGACATGTGCTCGGAAGCCGCTTCGGAATAAGCAGTAGCAAAGTCTTGCAGTGCTTTGGCGTATTCTGCTGGCTCTGCCTTGGCTTTGGACATTTCTGACAGTTTTGTAACCGTGTCTTTTGTCCAAGCGGATGAAATCTCGGTGGATTTTTCAACTGCGGACAGTGCAACGCCGGAAAGTTTTTCGTTCAAGGTGGCGGATGTTTTGAAAGATGCTTCCATGGATGTTGTATCCACAGGGAACGCGCCCATCATGTCTTTGAACATTGCGGTCATGTCAGGTGTTTTTGCAGTAGCCATTGTCATCATCCTTGTGTTCATCATCAAGGCCGATCGCCCATCTGATTTTAAAAGCAGCCCCTTGGCTCATCCAAGTTTCTGCGCCTGCAAAAAGATATACATGCTGCGGCGCGGCAAGGCAAGTTTTTTTCTGCAGCGCAGCATTAACCTTTTGGGCAAGAGGTTTTCCTGTAGTAAAATCAACCCCTTGCCTTCACAGCCACATAAGGACCAGGTGCATCACTGAGTGCTTTGTGGCTTCCCTCTCCTGGAATTCGGGCACGAATCATCTCACCAGAGCGCTTGTTCAGCCATGCCTCCCAGCGCGGCCACCACGAGCCTTCTGTGAAATCTGCACTTTCTAGCCAGTCGGCATACTCCAGCGACAGGTCACTATTCGTATAGTGGCCGTATTTGTTTTTACTGGGGGGGCTGACAATACCAGCGATATGACCCGACTGCGCCATGATGAAGGTCTTATCCTTGCTGCCCATTTGCTGGACCCCACGAAAGCTGTCCTTCCACGGTGCAATGTGATCTGTTTCACAAGCAATGGCACACAGCGGGACATCTACGTCCTCTAGAACCAAATGATGGCCCAACAGATCAAAACCGCCTTCAGCCAATTCATTGCGCTGGCACAAACCCCGCAGATATTGCACCGCCATCTTGGCGGGCAGATTTGCGCCATCACCGTTCCAATACAGCAGATCAAATGCTGGAGGCGTTTCCCCCATCATGTAGCTTTTGACAGCGGGGCCGTAGACCAGATCGTTTGAACGCAAAAACGAGAAAGTGCGCGCCATAACAATAGAAGGCAACATCCCTTTGTCTTTGGTTTCCGCCTCGATCCCGTCGACGAAATCATCTGTCAAAAAGGGTTGGAATTCCCCTTGGTCAGAGAAATCAGTCAATGTCGTAAAGAATGTCGCGGATTTCACCGATGTATCGCCGCGTTGTTTGAGCATCGACAGCGTCAGCGACAAGGTCGTGCCAGCGATGCAATAGCCAACAGCGTTCAGCTGCGCCTCACCCGTGATTGACTTCACTTCGTAGAAGGCTGTCAGATACCCCTCCTCAATATATTCCTCCATGCCCACGTCGCTGTATGTTTCATCAGGGTTGACCCATGACACCATGAACAACGTGTAGCCCTGATCCACGACCCATTTCACAAAAGAGTTCTGCGCCTTGAGATCCAGAATATAAAATTTATTGATCCACGGCGGGAAAACCACCAGAGGCGTCGCATGCACGTTCTGCGTGGTCGGTGTATATTGGATCAATTCAAACATGCGGTTGCGAAATACAACCTTGCCCGGGCTGGTTGCGATGTTATCGCCCAGCTCAAACGCGCTTTCATCCGCAAGACGCACAATCATCTCGCCGTCATTGGCCTCCAGATCACCGATCAGGTTCTCCAGACCTTTCAGCAGGCTTTCGCCTTCGGTATCCACCGCCCGTTGCAATGCATCAGGGTTGGTGGCCAGAAAATTGGTCGGGCTCATCATGTCGATGATCTGGCGCGAGAAATACTTGAGCCGCTGTTTCTCCTCTGGCGCCATGTCTTGCACATCTTCAACCGCTTGGGTGATCGCCTCTGCGTTCATGAAGTACTGCTGCTTGACGAAATTGAAATAGGGATGATGTTCCCACATCGGATTAGAGAAGCGACGATCTGTGGCGGTGCGGTCTTCTGGGGCGGAAAGTGTCTGCTGGGTAAAAGCCTGCTGCGCCTCAACGAAGTGGGTGACCGATTTTGACCAAAACGCCAGTTGGTGCTCTATCAGTTTGGCAGGATTTGCGACGGCTTCTTGCATATAGGCCTTTGCTGCCTTTGCAAAAAGCTCCTGATTCGGCCCGTCGAGCGCTGCTTGGTGGGATTTGCGCGAAGATAAAACCTGCGTCAGGCGCTCCTGTAAGGCCTCAACTTTGTTCAAGTTTACTGTTATTTTAGCCATCGAAGTTGCGACCAAATCTGCTTGGTCGTTAGTCTTGGTTGTCATGTTAACACTTCCTCCCTATGTTCGCACTTGCAGCATTTCGCCCAGCGATCCCTCATACAGAGGCCCGCAGCAGAAATGACACCCAGTTGTTTGGGTCTTGGTTTAGGAGTTCCACAATGCGCTACATGGCAGCTTACGACATGATGGAGACAATCCGAAACACTAATCAGTGGCTTGGCGCGTCTACACAAGCAATTGCATCCTACCCAGCCTTCGCAATGATGCCTAATCCAGCACTTGAGTGGATGAATGCCTGGGGCAAAGTCACAGAACGTACTTTCAGCCGCATGATTGTGAAACCTGATTGGAACTTGCCCACGATTCCCGGCCCAGATGGCGCCGATCATGTTGTAAGCGAAGAAGTTGAAATCGCAGGTCCATTTGGCGATCTTTTGCATTTCAACATTACTGGTATCTCCGAAAAACGCCGCAAAGTTCTGCTGGTGGCTCCTATGTCTGGGCATTATGCGACCTTGCTGCGTTCAACCGTGATCAGCCTACTGCCAGATTGTGACCTCTTTATTACCGACTGGCACAATGCGCGCGATATTCCTGTCAGCGCGGGCAAATTTGATATCGAAGATTACACCATGCATTTGGTCAACTACATGCGCCACCTTGGGCCAGACACGCATGTCATTGCCGTGTGCCAGCCTGCCCCGCTTACATTGGCCGCGACGGCCTATCTGGCCGAAGAAGACCCCGCAGCTCAGCCGCGTTCGCTGACCCTGATCGGCGGTCCCATCGATCCCAGCGCGGCCCCTACCGAGGTCACGGATTTTGGCCACTCAGTCACCATGGGGCAGTTGGAGCACTCGATGATCCAACACGTCGGTTTCAAATATGCAGGCGTGGGCCGTGCGGTCTACCCTGGACTTTTGCAACTCAGCTCTTTCATCTCGATGAACGCCGAAACGCACCAAGAAGCCTTCCTAGAGCAAATCAAGCGTGAGATGTCCGGCGAGGCGCATGAGCACGACAAACACAACAAATTCTATGACGAATATCTGGCCGTTATGGACATGCCAGCCGAATTCTACCTCTCCACCGTGGACCGCATTTTCAAGAACGGCGAAATCGCAAATAACGAATTCACCGTTGCGGGTAAAAAGGTCGACATCGGCAAGATCACGACCGTCGCTGTCAAAACCGTTGAGGGCTCAAAAGACGACATTTCCGCCCCAGGTCAATGTATCGCCGCGCTGCATTTGTGCACAGGTCTGCCTGACAGCAAAAAGGCCAGCCATCTGGAAGACGGCGCTGGTCACTACGGCATCTTTGCGGGCAAAAGCTGGCGGACCAACATTCGTCCACTTGTTCTAGACTTCATCGATGCAAACTCTGGCCCAACGGCGCCTAAAGCCACCAAAGCCGCGAACAAAAACGAAGCCGCTTAGGCCACAGCTAGCCCCCAAATGGGCGCCTCCTTTTGCCGCGATCGCGGTTTAAAAAGGGGGCGCACTGTGTACATGCCCGCGCCGAAAACCGCGCTAGACGCATGTACACGCCCTCGCGCCATCTCAAAAATGCAGACGTCAGGTTAGGACGTAAGGCTGGTTCATCCACTCACGCAGGGCCGCCGTTGTCTCGGCGGGCTGTTCAAGGGTTGGGAAATGGCCCGAGCCGTCTAAAACCGTCAATCGGGCATAGGGGATCAGCTCCGCCATAAATTCATGGCGTTTGGGTGGGCATAACGCGTCATAAGCCCCGCAAAGCACCAACGCTGGCACGCGGCATTTGCGCAGTGTTGCTTGCTGATCCTTGCGGCGTTGCAAAACACGTGACTGGCGGATGAAGACATCTGGCCCCAACGTTTGGGCCATATCCATCACCAGTTCCAACACTTCGCCACGATAGGGGCTGGGCGCCAGATGGGTTGGCTGGACCTCATCGCGCATGACCTCAGCTAAACGGCCAGAGCGTACTTTGACGATCTGCGGCTCACGATTTGCCGCGCTGACAGGCGTTTCGGCTAGAGGATTGGTGTCCATAAGCGCGATGCGTGTCACACGGTCGGGCGCGCGGCGTAGGATTTCCATCGCCACAATACCGCCCATAGACAGGCCCGCCAGCGCAAAGCGTTTCGGCAAAATATCCAGTAGCGCCGAGGCCGTTTCCTCAACCCTGTCCCCCATCGTAATCGGGGCCACCATAACGGCTGTATCGCAGGAAAGCTCTGCAATCTGGGGGCCGAACAGACGCGCATCACACATCATCTCTGGCAGGAGAACCAATGGTTCTTTCATAGCGCCTCTCACTTCGAACTACCCTCCTTCCGCAATGCCGTGATGCGGGCGTGGGCGCAAGCCCTCAAGGGTACGCAATGCCCCGAAAGGGCGGGAAATCCGCATATCGTTGCGCACGGGTTAATCGATCCTCGCATGGCGCCTGCCCTGCGCGCAACAACATGCCACGCGGGGCGATGTAGCTGCTGATCGTACGCTGCGGTTTGGGGCGCCATACCAGATTGAACGCGGCCAGCTTGGGGAAAAACCACATTTCGGAATAGGGCAGATGGTCATGCACCCACCACGCCAGATCACGCCAATCACGGCCCTGATCATATTGATCGGCAAACCACGGGATCACCAGTGATGTGCCCGCAACCGCCACATCTGGAATATCCCAGATATGGCATTCAACCGGATTATCGCTGCGTGCGCAGTTCAGTTTGTTTTGGTTGCCAAAAGTGTTCAGCGCTTCTGAGCGGTAACCAGACCGAATGGCCACACGGCCAAAGGTCTCTTGCAGCGGGTCCAGCAGAGTTTCGCACAGCGCCCGCCCCCGCGAGATGGCCAAATCAGGCCCATCCACGACATTGGGCACCCCATGAAAAGCACTGATTTCGCTGAATAGAAAATCCCGCATGTAGAAATGTTTCGACAGGCGCACCCGCCCGAGGGTTTCGAGGCTCCACATGCTGCGCGGGCTGCGCATTAATGACCGTTCCAGCAAAAACTGCCATCTTCGGCCAACGGCGAGAACGGGTTATGGGACGCCTCCCATATGTTGCCCTCTGGATCGGCAAAATACCCGATATGCCCCCCCCAAAACACATCTGATGCGGGGCGCAATATGCGCCCACCCGCAGCTTGTGCGCGCGCCAACAGCGGGGCGACGTCTTCTTTGGCCGAAAGATTGTGAGAGAACGTGACAGCCCCCCGCCCCAGTTCTGACACTGGCACCCCAATGTCCTCGGCCAGTTTCTCAAGCGGATAAAGCCCCAAAGTCTGGCCAATCAGATCAAAAGCAATCACGCCGTCTTGGCTCTCGACGCGGCGCCATCCCAGCGCCTCATAAAATGTGGCCAGCCCCGCCATATCGCGGGTGCCCAAGGTGATCAGGCTTATGCGTTGTTCCATCTGGCTCTCCTAGAAATGTGAATGTTGTGCCGCCGTCAGGACATCTTCAATCGCGCGCTCGATCAGCCCAAGGCATGGGCCATCAGAAAACCGGTGGTCGGCGTCTTTGACCAGTGACAATTGCAAATCGGGGCAGCTTGCGTGGTTTAACAACTGGGTGGCTGTTGCCACACTCACCGCGGTGTCGGCCGTGCCTTGCAACATGCGCACGGCAAAGGGCAGCTCCAGATCGTCGCGCAGCACCAGATTTGCGCGGCCATCTTCGAC
>JBDVSG010000103.1:0-2669 GCA_039967155.1 Sulfitobacter sp.
CGTCCTTGATGCGATCACCCAAAGGTTCGGTCGCAGCGATGAAATTGTTGATGGGCATCACCCGTGCGGCCACGGGGCGGCTTAGCCCGCCTAGATACCCGTTACAGGCAAGCACCACGTGATCGGCGGAGACATGGCCGCCATCGGTGCGAATAATGGCAGGGGCGCCTTCGTTGATATGGTGCACTGCGCTGCGTTCAAAAATCCGCACACCAGCAGCGGCGGCGGCGCGGGCAAGACCCAGCGCATAGTTCAGCGGATGTAGATGCGCGGCACCCATATCCAAAATGCCGCCATGGTAGTCGGGTGAGGGGCAAACCGACTGTAGTGCGGCATGGTCAAGCGTTTCAATCTGGGCATAATTGTATTTTGTTGCAAGGTGCTCGGCATAGGTATGCAGGTCGCGCACACTGTTGGAATTGGACCCTGTCCACGCAACACCGGGTTTGAGATCGCAGGCGATATCATGGTCCGCAATCAGGGATTTCACCAGATCTTTGGCGTCTTCGGCCAACGCCCATAGCTTTGCAGCCTCCGGATCACCGATCAAAGCCTCAAGGTCGTGTTGTTCCATCCGCTGGCCCGAACTCAGCTGCCCGCCATTCCGTCCTGAGGCGCCAAAACCCACCCGTTGGGCATCCAGTAAAACCACGTCACGGCCCGCTTGGGCAAGATGAAGCGCGGCCGATAGGCCCGTGTACCCTGCGCCAATCACACAGACATCCGCCTTGTGGGCGCCCTTTATCGGGGCGAACTCCTGCAATGGCTGGGCTGTCGCAGCATACCAGCTAGAGGGATACGCCCCCCGTTTGTCATTTGCATACAATAGGTTCATGCGGGCCTCAGACGTTCAGCAGCAGGTGTTCGCGTTCCCAAGGGGATATCACCTGCAAAAATTCATCGTATTCGGCTTCTTTTACAATGCCGTAGACGCGCACAAAATCAGGGCCCAGAACGTCATGCAAAGCAGTGGCTTCATTGAATACGCGCAGGGCTTCGCCCATCGTGCGGGGGATATCGCCTTCGCCGTCATAGGCATCGCCTTTGAATTCGGGCAGGGGGGCTTTGGCTTCTTTCAGGCCAAGATAACCACAGGCCAATGAGGCTGCGATGCCCAGATAGGGGTTGCAATCCATGCCCGCCAAACGGTTCTCAACCCGCCGCGCCGCAGGACTGGAGAGCGGCACGCGAATGCCCGTAGTGCGGTTGTCGCGGCCCCATTCAAGGTTGATGGGGGCGGCGTGGTCTTTCACATATCGGCGGTAGCTGTTCACATAGGGCGCAATCACTGCAAGCGCGGCTGGCATGTGGTTCTGCAATCCGGCGATGAAATGTTGGAAAGCATCCGTTTCGGAGGCATCATCAGCAGAGAAGATGTTCTGACCCGTCTTGCAGTCCAAAACCGAATGGTGAATGTGCATCGCTGATCCTGGTTCGTCGGCGATCGGCTTTGCCATGAAGGTGGCATAACAATCGTGCCGCAAGGCCGCCTCGCGGATCAGGCGTTTGAAGTAGAAGACCTCATCAGCCAGCTTTACAGGATCGCCATGCAGTAGGTTGATCTCTAGCTGCCCCGCACCGCCTTCTTGGGTGATGCCGTCAATCTCAAATCCCTGCGCCTCTGCGAAATCATAGATATCGTCAATGACGGGGCCAAATTCATCCACAGCGGTCATAGAATAGGCCTGCCGCGCGGCTGCTGGACGGCCTGAGCGGCCCATCATCGGTTTGATCTCATGGGCGGGGTCCAGATTGCGCGCGGTCAGGAAGAATTCCATCTCTGGCGCGACAACAGGTTCCCAGCCTTCCGCACGGTACAGATCCACCACGCGTTTGAGCACATTGCGCGGGCTGTATTCGACAGGGGCACCATTTCGGTCAAAGGCATCGTGGATCACCTGTAGCGTCCAGTCGCCCGTCCAAGGGGCAGCGGTTGCGGTGCTCATGTCAGGGCGCAGGATCATATCTTTTTCGATAAAACCATCTTCGCCTGCGGCTTCGCCCCAGTTGCCGGTAATGGTTTGGTAGAAAATACTGTCTGGCAAATGGAAACTGTCTTGGCGGGAGAATTTGGAGGCTGGCACCGCTTTGCCACGGGCAATTCCGGGGATGTCAGGGATCACACATTCGACTTCGTCTAAGCGCCTGCCATTCAGATACTCTGCTGCTGCCGTTGGTAGGGAGTCTTTCCAGTCAGCCATCAGGCCCTCGCTTTGTTTTTAAAGAACGCGGCCATGTAATTGGCGATTTCGGCGTTATGGGTGGGGTGGGGCAATGTCTGGCTGGCGGTGTCCAGCAGCGCATCTGGCACCACGCCCTTGCCACGGGCGTTGATCAGAAACTCAATGGACTCGGCTGGAAACTCTGGATGGGGTTGGATCGTCCAAATGCTGTCGCCATAAGCCAGCATCGCATTTGCACAGAAATCTGACGAACCGACCACCCGCGCGCCTTCTGGCAGTTCGACCACCTGATCCTGATGCCATGCATTCAGCGCGAGTGTCTTGCCCTCCATAACATATTCCTTACGGCCCACGGACCACCCACCGTCAAATTTGACGACCTTGCCGCCCAACGCTTGCGCGATGATCTGGTGGCCAAAACAAACCCCCACCAGCGGTTTGCCCGTGGCGTTGATGTCGCGGATAAGATCCTCCAGCGGGGGGATC
>JBDVSG010000104.1:0-6618 GCA_039967155.1 Sulfitobacter sp.
GCCTCATGAAACCTAGCGGTCTGAACTGGACAATCACAGCCAGAATTGCTTTCCCTTGGCCCAAGCATTCAAGGAGCACATACATGACGGTCATTCCCACCGATATAAAATCCCTTTTGAAAGACCCCAGCCTGCTGGAAACCCGCGCCTATATTGGCGGCAAATGGGTGGAGGGCGATGACGGCACTTTTGACGTCACCAATCCTGCGCGCGGAGATGTGATCGCGCAGGTTGCCGATCTTAGCCGTGCTCAGGTCGCAGGCGCCATCGCGCAGGCCGAAGATGCGCAGAAAGAATGGGCGTCTTGGACAGGGAAAGAGCGCGCAATTGTTATGCGCAAATGGTTCGACCTGATGATGGAAAACCAAGATGATCTTGGCGTGATCCTGACTGCTGAACAGGGCAAACCCTTGCCCGAGGCAAAAGGCGAAGTTGCCTATGGCGCCTCCTTCATCGAGTTCTTCGGCGAGCAGGCAAAGCGCGTCTACGGCGAAACCATCCCAGGCCATCAGCGCGACAAACGCATCACTGTGCTGAAACAACCCATCGGTGTTGCAGCGTCGATTACACCGTGGAACTTCCCCAACGCGATGATCACACGCAAAGCCGCGCCCGCGCTGGCTGCGGGCTGTTCCTTTGTCGCCCGCCCTGCCTCGGAAACGCCGCTCAGCGCGATTGTGATGGGCGTGTTGGCGGAACGTGCGGGCATTCCAGCAGGTGTTTTCAATGTTGTGCCCAGCAGTTCGGCGTCTGCGGTCGGTCAGGAGTTCTGCGAAAACCCCGCTGTGCGCAAATTGACCTTCACCGGATCCACCGGAGTTGGCCGTATTTTGATGAAGCAAGCCGCCGATCAGGTCATGAAGTGCTCGATGGAACTGGGCGGCAACGCCCCCTTCATCGTATTCGACGACGCTGATCTGGACGCCGCAGTTGAGGGCGCAATCCTGTGCAAATTCCGCAACAACGGCCAAACTTGCGTCTGTGCGAACCGTATCTACGTCCAAGCCGGAGTTTATGACGCTTTCGCGGCTAAACTAAAGGCCCGTGTCGAGCAGCTGAAAATCGGCGACGGCTTTGAGGCGGGGACAGATCTGGGCCCGTTGATCACCCCCCAAGCAGGTGAAAAAGTAAAAGAGCATATCGCAGATGCTGTCGCAAAAGGCGCGACCGTGCTTCTGGGCGGTAGCGGCGAAATGGACGGGAACTTCCTGCCCCCCACAATCATGACAGGCGTGACCCAAGACATGGTTGTTGCACAGGACGAAACTTTCGGCCCCTTTGCACCGCTGTTCAAATTTGACGATGAAGACGAAGTGATCGCAATGGCCAACGACACGATCTTTGGTCTGGCCAGCTACTTCTACGCAAACGACCTCAGCCGCGTTTACAAAGTAGCAGAGGCCTTGGAATACGGCATCGTTGGCGTGAACACCGGCATCATCTCAACCGAGGTCGCGCCCTTTGGCGGCGTCAAACAATCCGGCTTGGGCCGTGAAGGCAGCCACCACGGGATCGAAGACTATCTGGAAATGAAATACATCTGCATGAGCGTCTAACCAAACATCCTGCCGCCGCCATCGACTTTTCTTTGGCGGCGGTTTCTATTCCGCAAAGGCCTGTGCCATCTGCGCATCAAACCGATCCCAAGACATGCTGGCCTTATTGCCCGCATAGCCTGCGTAATGCGATTTACCCGTATCATTCGGCAAACCCGCCCAGATTTTCGCAAGATTATTCATAAAGGCACGGCGGCTAAGACGCCCCGCTTTGATATCGTGGATGCCCGCATCGGCCAGCAACACATCCGCCAACTGATCCTGTAGCTGCGGCGAAAACAACTGCTTTGGGGAGGCCCCCGTTTCCACCATCACCCGCCGCAAAGTTGCGGGAATGAACTGATAACGGCCGATGGCATGCGGTTGGTTCGGTGTAGCTGCGATCCACGCGTAAATCTCTGCGACAGTCATCTGGGTTGGGCGTTTCGGCGGCTTGATCCGCGCGCCGTGCTGCACAGCATCATACCCGTCACGGCGCGATTCAGCCTGTTCGATAATTTGGCGAACGATCGTAACCGCGTCCCCCTTCAAACCGGTATCTAACCGCAACACAGCCTTCTCTACCTTGGGCGGCTGTGCAAACAAACTGGCCCCTTCCCGCCCAATGAACAGGCTGGCCGGCACAGTCGTCTTTTTTAATGCCGGAGCAGCGGCTGGCGTAATCAGTGCACCACGTGTGCTACCCGTTTCAAACAAAGACAACGCCCCCGCATAAAGGCTTGTCGCTGTGAAAACACCCAACACCACGCCTGCACACCAAGATAAATTGAACACCCGTTCTTCCTCCTTCGCATCGATTGGAGGAAGGTCGCAGATAGGTCTTTATATTTCGTGAGCACCGCCCGATCTAACGCAAAAGAGGCCCAGCGTTGGCACACTGGACCCCTTTTTATCATTTACCTTAGCAATCAGTTTACAGGTTTTGCGCCTGAAACATCCTTGCTGATCCGCCCCGCATCAGAGGCGATCTGAATTTGGCGCGGCTTCAGCGCATCGGGCACTTGCCGCTCCAACTCAATATGCAACATCCCGTCCGAATGGGCCGCACCTGTCACGACCACATGATCCGCCAGATGGAAACGCCGCTCAAACGCGCGGGTGGCAATGCCGCGGTGCAGATAGGTCTTACCCTCGTCCTGATCCGCCTTACCTGCCGAGACGATCAGCGACTTTTCACGCAGCTCAACATTCAAATCAGTCTCCGAAAACCCCGCAACCGCGATCGAAATACGGTAGGCATCCCCGTCAAGTTTTTCAATGTTATAGGGTGGATAGCTGGGCTGGCTGGCCTCAGCCGTCAACGCGCGATCCATCATATTGGCGATTTGGTCAAAACCAACAGTGGACCGGTAAAGCGGAGCAAAATCAAAATTACGCATGTGTTCATCCTCATCAATGAGCGATTAATTCCAGCGGACCTTCCACCATTAGACAGGCCCGATTATCGTCCGTCAGAACCCTGCTTAGGCATCCTGACACAGTTGATGTGGGGATTGTTTTTCGGGTTTCAAGACCCGTCGGAGCGGATGAATTTTGCACCACCCGCCGTGCGATTGCCAACGCCGATCCGCTTGATCCGCGCAGGTGGCGGGGCGCCCTCTGCGATCAATTTCGCCTTCAGCTGCGTCACCAAATCGGGCAAGGCCACACCGGTTGTGCGCCGCGTTCCGTTAAATTCAGCCGACCCCGAAATGATCGAAGCAATCCTGATTTGGCTGCCATCACGGTAGAAAACAGGCGCACCGGATGAACCGAACGTCGTGTTGCAATCCATCGTCATCATGCCGTGGTAATTTCTCAGTACCGCACAAGTCTGCTGCAAGGACGGCAGGCTGTCGCGCCCGCGCCCATAAGAAACAACGCTCACTTCGCCGCTGCTCAGCTTGCGCGGCTCAATCACAAATGGGGAAATCACATGGGTCGCGATCGGACTGGCCAAGCGCAGCAAAACAGCGTCATTGGCAATCCGCGTTGCCCAATCATCATTGCGCTGATGATAGGCCTCAGGCCGCGCAATCTGAACGACCTTTCGCTCTGCCTCCACACGACCATTGCGAAAACCTGCTCGGAAAATCAACGCCTTGGCCGCCAGCGGCTGTCCTTGCGCATCAAAGGTACAATGCGCCGCGCTGAGCACAAGATCAGGCGCTATCAGCGTTGCCGTGCAATACCCGCTCTTCGAATCCAAACGCCCAACCGCCTTCCAAGGGGAGGCTTGCTCAATCCTGTTCAACCCGATGAGCGGGCTATCGGCCATCACACCCGAGCTCGATAGAAGAGCCAAAATCAATCCCAAAGCTCTAAGGAGAAACAAATTTTGCCCCCCCGCTGCTGCGCTCTCCTACACCGACGCGGCGCTCGCCCTGCTTGCCGCTGAGGTAGGTCGCGTTGCCTGCCACCAACTCCGCCTGCAGCTCTGCCAAAGGATGACCCAAGGCAGTGCCCAAGGAAACGGCCTCGCCGCGCACTTCGGCTTTGGCGGACACAACCGACACGATCTGCGCCTCGCCGTTCTCAATCACAAATATCGGCGCGCCACTGGATCCAAAATCAACCGAACAGGATGTAATCAACACACCATCTTGCCGCCCCAGTACCTCGCATACCTCTTGCAGAGACGGCGCCTCGGATCGGTCTTGGGCGTAGCTCACAACGCCCACGCGGTCGCCTTCGCGCGGACGGGACGCGGTCTTAAAGGGCTGAATTGACGTGTTGCGGATGGGTTGCTCCAGCTCCAATAGGGCTAAATCATTGCGCACCCGTTCCGACGATATTGTCTCATCAAATTGGTATTCGGGGTGAACCACTACACGGGCCACATCACGATACGCCCCCGCACGGCCGTTGCGCCACCCTGCCAGAAACTCGATATGGCCATCATTGATCCGCACGCCGGTATCACTGTCAAACATGCAATGCGCAGCCGTCAGCACCAGTTTCGGCGCGATCAAGGCGCCGGTGCAAAACCCGTTTCCGTTGATATTGAGCCGACCGACAGCTTCCCATGCTTTCGCATCATCGCCGTTGTCCAAACGCTTTAACCGCGCATCCTGAGCAACCGCACCAGAGGTGAGGAAAAGCCCAATAACGGTCAATGCCATCCAACGCTTCAAACCGACATCCCTATCCCTCAAGTTTCTTATGGTCCTTAGTCTGAAGTTAAGGCGAAATTAGGGCAAATCCGTCACCGCAGACGGGGAATTTCGTCTTTCCGCGCCGCCGCCCCGTCCAGCGCAGGTGGTTTCGGCCCACCCCACGCCCAATCCAACAGCTCAACCGAATGCACAATCGGCACCGACGCAGCAGAGCCGATCTGCATCATGCATCCGATGTTACCCGCTGCGATAATATCGGGGTTCTTGGCCTCTAGGGTTTTGACTTTGCGCTGCTTTAGCTCGCTCGAAATGTCAGGCTGCATCAAATTATAGGTCCCCGCAGAGCCACAGCAAAGATGCGGATCAGAGGGTTCCACAATTGTGAAACCTGCCTTTTTCAACAACGTTTTGGGATGGGTTTTGATCTGTTGGCCATGCTGCAAAGAACAAGCCGCATGATAGGCCACCACCAGCCCCGCTGGCGCGCGCGGCGTTTTGGTTTCAGCTTGCCACTCTGGTGCGGCTTGCCAATCGCCCTTGGTCAGCTCCATCACAACCTCGGACACATCCCGCGCGATCCCCGCAACCCGCGCGGCATCGGCCGCCAAAGGATCATTGCGGAACATGTGGCCGTAATCCTTCACCGTGGTGCCACAGCCAGAAGTGTTGATCACAATTGCATCCAGCCCACCCGCGTCCATTTCAGCGGCCCATGCCACAATATTTTTGGCGGCGGTGCTGTGGCTCTCGCTGGTTTTTCCCATGTGATGGGTCAACGCCCCGCAGCAGCCCGCACCTTCGGCCACAACCACCTCTGCCCCCAGCCGTGTTAACAGACGGATCGTGGCATCGTTGATGTCCGTGTTCAGCGCTTTTTGCGCACAGCCCGTCATCAGCGCCACGCGCATGCGTTTCGGCGCCGCAGAGGGAAACGTCTGCGGATCATCATTTCGGCTCACTGGCGGGATCACCTTGGGCGCCATCTCAAGCATCGCGCGCAGACGTGCATCAGGTATCAATCGCGCAAAAGGCCGCCCGATCTTGGCCCCCAGCAACGCCACCCGAAACCGCATCGGATAGGGAAGAATGCGCGCCAAGATCCACCGCAATGCGCGGTCGCTAAAGGGCCGTTTGTATTTCTGCTCAATGTAATCGCGCGCGTGATCTACCAGATGCATATAGTGCACCCCCGACGGACAAGTCGACATACAGGCCAAACAGCTTAGACACCGGTCAATATGCTTGACCGTCTTGGCATCCGGCACACGTTCGTTTTCCAACATGTCCTTGATCAAATAAATTCGCCCGCGCGGGCTGTCCAATTCATCCCCCAGAACCTGATAAGTCGGGCAGGTCGCTGTACAAAAACCGCAATGCACACAGGCCCGCAAAATCTCATTTGCGCGGCTGGTGCCCTGGTCTTGTAACTGATCGTCTGTAAATGTCGTTTGCATCTTATTCCCCTATGCCGCCAGCAGGTTGGCACTTGCCAAACCGAACCACGGCACCGTCGTGCCCATTGCACCCAAAACACCAGTCCAGCGCCGCATCCGTGCGCCCTGATCCACACGCCGTAGCGCCTGCGCCCCATAGGCCAAAAGCCCGATCCACCCGCCCCAAATGAACGCAACGCCTGTCCCCGTCACCAACAGGTTGCGCCCCCAAAGACCAGCCATCCCATAGCGCAGCGTCAGCCCCGTTGCCGCACAAACTGCCGTGAAAATCGCCAGCCGACGAAAGGCCTCAGGAGAAGGGCCAGCTTGCGTCAAAGCACGAAATGCCAGCGGACCGCCCGCGAAAAATATTAGAAACAGAACTGCATAGCTCATCCCATAAGCCCCGTGTTCAACACACCGCGCGGATCAAAGCGCCCGCGCAACCCTGCCGCAAGACGCGCAACACCGGCAGCTTCGGGCTGAAACCTTGGCTGACCTGTGCCACGGATTAACGTCGCATGACCGTCATAG
>JBDVSG010000105.1:0-1954 GCA_039967155.1 Sulfitobacter sp.
CGATATTTGGAGGAAGGGGGGCGTTAATGGTCAGCTCCGCCATGCAGGGCGGTTTTAGGGGGATGCCGCAACGCATGCCTCGAATTTCTCCGTTGGGGTTTGGTTTGGCTAGGTGTTTCGTGGTCGCTGGTTTAACTTGGCTTAGGTCTGATGTGTCAGTGGCTTTCGGGAAGTACTGGCGAAGCAATCGGTCAGTATTTTTATCGCTTCCTCATTGCCATGCCCTACCTGCAGGCCCAGCCTGACGGGCGATTTTGGATCAAAATTTGCCGAGAAGGGATGCTGGGGGGGTACAAAAGAGAACGTCGAGATTCGTCGCCATAGTGAACGTCGCATAGCCCCAGCACATCGAGGCTGACATGTGTTACTTTAGATGATGTTGTCGAATTGCATGTGCTTTTGAGCAATGGCACCACGTATGTCCGTCACGATGCGGACCTTAACTAGAGGCCGACACACAGTAGTCCGGCGCAGACGAACCAAACCATCCAATGTGGGAGTTGCAGAGGGCCGGCACCGGTTCGTTTCAGCCATTGTACTTGCGCGAGCCATACAATTCCCCAAAGGCAGAAAAGCGCAATCAGTCCTTTCAGAATTAGATCCTCGGCAGGGCCTAGATCCCAGAGCGCCACCCCAAAAAGCAGAAGTGTGACAGCCAACAAGTCAACTGACAGCATCTGAAATGCGCCCATTGCTTGAACCCAATGTCGGGTCAGGGTGGTTGAGGATGGGTTTGGCGCAATGCGGGCTGTCTCGCGCGTGCCACCAAAGACATGGGCGACAACGACAAGGACCATGATGCCTGCAACAATGAGAACGGGGGTATTCATGTCTTTTCTCCGCTAATTTCGAGGGCCTGTCAGTACAGGCGACTGCTACCATACAGTTGTGTATTGAGTAAACAAGACAGTACTGTATGGTGATCCTATGAATGATAGATTGACACGACAGGCTTGGATCGAACACGGCTTTGATGTGCTGCGATATGAGGGGCATGAAAAGCTAAAGGCGGAGCCAATGGCCAAAGCGCTTGGCGTTTCTCGCGGGAGCTTTTATTGGCACTTCCCATCACTGGGCGATTTTCACGATGCTCTGTTGGCGACATGGCGTGAAGAAAACACGCTGGATGTCATTTCACAGTTGGAGCAATTGTCAGGTGCTCAAGTCAAGATTTCAGCGCTTATCCAGATGGGCATTGATACGCCGCAACCCCTTGAAAACGGTATGCGCAGGTGGGGTGGTGTCAATCATGGTGTCGCGGACGCTTTGGCAGATGTCGACCAGATAAGGACGGGCTATCTAACGCAGCTGCTGATCGACACGGGTTTGCCCCAACAAATCGCACGTGATCGTGCTGTGTTGTTGACATGGGCCGCAATTGGTCGAGCCTTTGCGCCCGCCCTTGTCGCCCAAACATCCACCACGACCTGCGAGGATCTCAGTAAGATTTTTGTACACTCAATTCCTGAGGAATGAACCTATGAGAACGATTAGTTTAACCCATGACTATGCCGCGCCCGCCCGCGACGTTTGGGAGATCGCAATCGATTATGAGTGCTTGTCGGAAGTAACGGCTGGTCTTGTGACTTTTGAGGGGTTGCCAGCAGGGCGCGTGCAGGCAGGTCAGTCCATGACCGTCATGGTGTCTCTTTTCGGGAGGCTTCCTGCGCAACCCTATCATATGGAGGTCTTGGTCTTTGATGACGAGAAAATGCACTTTCAATCCTCAGAGCTGGGTGCAGGTGTTAAATGTTGGAATCATACATTGCGCGTCATCCCGACCGAAAACGGTTCCCAATTGTCGGACACGATCGAAATCGAAGCAGGCTGGGCGACCCCTTTATTCGCGCTTTGGGCGCGATACCTTTACGCCAAGCGCCATGCGCCGCGATTGCGAATCTTGCAGCGTCGCGGGACGTAACCCCAGCCTGAATTGAGTAGAAGGCCAAGGTGC
>JBDVSG010000106.1:0-8337 GCA_039967155.1 Sulfitobacter sp.
TCTGCGTAGGCAGTTGAAGCCGCAAAAATTGCCATGGACGAGGCGGCGAATTTCATCAGTTCCTTGTTCATTTTAGTTTTCCCTGTTCACATTTTTTGCAGCTAGGCCGTCGGGGGACTTGGTCAGTCAGGTCCCTGTCGGTGCCACATTATTTATGACCCGCTTCAGCATTTGAGTGGGTGCATTTGTGGTTTAGTGTATTTTTGTGTGTTTTTATACAAGCTTTGTGCGCAGAGCTGAATTTGGTAGAAATTCCTCTCCGAACTGGGGTCGGTACAGCCCGAATTGCGCAAAAAATAGGCAGGTTAAGGGCTGCGCCCCAGTTCTATAGATTGCTGGTTTTTAAGTGAAATAGCTGTCGCGGCGGGTGGCAAAACCAAAAAAGTCGGGTGCTGTGGCTGCCCGACTAACCCTTTCGGGGTGCTTTTGCATATGGGTCGCAGTGTGCCTTAGGCGTTTATCAGCCTCCGCAATGTCGCGTCAAAGGCTGCAGCGAGGGGTGTCTTTATCGTTCAAAAACAGGGTCTAGCACCAAAACCAAACGGGTTTCGCCCGTCCCTTCAATTGGCGGAGAGCGGTGCAGCAGCCCCGATGACGGCTGCTCAGGCCACAAAGTGCCGCGCAACAGAATCGGGTCGCCTGTGGGCACGGTAAACACCTGCTCTGGTTCGGCACCGCCCTGTGAAACACCGTATTGCGTCCCCGCACCACGGTAGGTGCAGACCAGCCGCGCAGTAAGCGCATCAACATGGAACCGGCGACAAGCGTTGGTTGTGATCCGGTCCATACGCAACCGCAACAGCGGCGGGTTCAGGAGGTCACAAAAGGTATCCGCCAGCGCTGTGACATCTGAAATCAAATGTTGACGGCCCGTGCTGTCTGGCAAATCCGCCGCATCGCAGGCCTGCGTCATTGCAGCCCGAATGTTGTCGGGATGCAAGGTGACGCGCATCGACGGCAGATGGTCTGGGCTCAGATGATCAATCCAGTTTTGAAAGCTGGGCACGGGCTGGCGATTCCACACGGCAGCCGCGCAGGCTGCGTCCTTTAATGCGCGCAGCCCATCGGGGGTTTCGGTCACCGCGACCCCCGATGGTGTTTCCATTTGTATATTGGTCTGGATCGTCATGCCGCTTGCTCGGCCATGCGCCAAACGGGCAGCGGATCGGGGAAGTCGGGCAGCGTTTCGGGTGAGGTCGCCACATCTTCCGAGACCAATGCCCCATCTAGGCGGCCTTTGATGGCGTCCCAATCAATGCCAGCGCCGATGAACACAATCTCCTGTCTGCGGTCACCCCATGGGTCCTGCCAGTGATCGTTGATGTAGTCTTGTACGCTGTCATGTTGCGGCCAGCGGTCTTGCGGCACAGATGCCCACCACGTGCCCATCGGTTTGATCGAAGACAGCGCGCCAGCCAGTGAAAATTCAGCGACCCATTCGGGGCGTGTTGCAACCCAGAAATGGCCTTTGGCGCGAATTACACCTGGCAAATCACCGTTAAGCACTGCGAGGATCTTTTCAGGCTCAAATGGACGGCGCGCGCGGTAAACAAAGGAGCCTACTCCGTATTCTTCGGTCTCTGGTACATGGTCAGCAAAGCCGTACAGTTCTTTGGCCCACATGGGGTGTTCGTGGGCTTTTTCGAAATCGAACAGGCCTGTGTCCAGAATGGCGTCGGCAGGCACGTCGGAATAGCTTGCCTCGATAATGCGGGCATCGGCGTTCAGACTGCGAATGATCTGGCGCGCGGCCTGAACCTGTTGGGGCTGTGCGTCCGATACTTTGTTCAACACAACGACATCTGCAAATTCGATCTGTTCGACCAGCAGGTTCACCAAGGTCCGGTCGTCTTCCTCGCCCAGAGTTTCGCCTCGGTCGCTGAGGAAATCATGGCTGGAATAGTCGTTTAGCAGGTTCACAGCATCCACGACCGTGACCATCGTATCTAGGCGCGCAACGTCTGACAGGCTCATCCCGTCTTCATCGCGGAAATCGAATGTAGCGGCCACTGGCAAGGGTTCGGATATGCCTGTGGATTCGATCAACAGATAGTCAAACCGACCTTCCTCGGACAGGCGGCGGACTTCCTCCAGAAGGTCATCGCGCAGGGTGCAGCAAATGCAGCCGTTGGACATTTCGACCAATGTCTCATCTGTGCGGCTGAGTTCGGTATCGGCGCGCACGAGGTCCGCGTCGATGTTGACCTCGGACATGTCGTTGACGATGACCGCAACGCGGCGCCCTTCGCGGTTGTTAAGAACGCGGTTCAGCAGGGTTGTTTTCCCTGCGCCAAGAAAACCGGATAGAACGGTGACGGGAAGCTTTTTTGTCATGTGGGGGTACCTTCAGAGGTTGAGGTTTGATTTTGGCGTAGCATGTTGAGACTGTAGTCCAGCTCGGGTTTACTGATGTCGCGGGCGATGACGACGATGCGCGATTGGCGATCGCCTTCGGGCCAATCCAGAAGCGGGGTCGGGGGATCAAAAAGATGTTGCACGCCGTGGAAGACAAATGGCATGTCGACCCCTTCCAGATGTACAATTCCTTTTACACGCAGGATATCAGGGCCGCGCAGCATGATCAGCGTGTCGAGCCATAGATCGAATGTGGCGGGGGGGATGGGATCATCCAGCACAATCGAGGTAGACCCGATGCGTGCGTCATGGGATTGTGGGGCAGGGGCTGGCGCCGATGGTGCCGCAAATCCAGAGAGGTTGGCCAGCGGGTCTGCTTTGACTGCAGGCGTCAACCACGCAAGGGCCTGCGTTGTCTCACCTTGTTTGCGCATGGCGCTGAGCCCCCAAAGCGCGGCCACTGGCACAACGCCATGGTCAGCCCGCAGAATGTCGGCCGTTGAATTGAGCGACCTGAGCCGCGCTTCAAAACGGCTTGTCACGTCTTGGGTGACCAGATCAGTTTTGCTCAGCACCAGCAGGTCGGCCATGGCCACCTGCGATACAGCTTCAAATTGACGGTTGAGTGTATCCGGCCCTGTCGCTGCATCAGCCACGGTCACGACACCATCCATTCGAAAGGTCTTTGCCAGAAAGGGATCAGTCAGGAAGGTTTGCAAAATAGGACCAGGATCTGCGAGGCCCGTTGTTTCGATCACCACACGGTCAAAGGGGGTCTTGCCTTCGGTGCTGCGGGTGTTGAGATCTTGCAATGTCCGCGAAAGATCGCCGCGGATAGAGCAACAAAGACACCCCGACTGCATAAGCACCACGTCTTCATCGACGGCCTCGATCAGATCATGATCCAATCCTGCTTCGCCGAATTCATTTACAAGAACCGCGATCTTTGGCCCGTTTGTTGTAGACAAGATCGCATTCAAAAGCGTGGTTTTCCCAGCGCCAAGGAAGCCCGTGAGGAGCGTAACTGGGGTGCGTGAATCGGTGGCTTGCATCGGTTGGCTAATCTCTTCGCTGAAACTTAGTAATGTTATGACATAACATTACGGAGGCGCGCAAGATACCTTGGCGTTGTTGGACGGATACCTGCCCATGGGATACCTCAACGACCAGTAGGGCGCTGGGGCGGGTTTCAATTTTTAGGGAAGGGATGCAGGTGAACACTGGCGTTATGTCCAGTGTTCACCGCGTGAGGGGCCTAGCGGGTAGGTGCAACAGGCTATCGCTGCCCGCTAGGCTGGGTCTTTTTCAGACGACCGTTTTACAGGCAGTCTGCAAGCGCAGAGGACATGGTCTTGATCAGTTCTGGGTAGAAGGTCCCGCCCAGTTTCAGGTCAGAACCAAGAGGGTCTAGAATGCCTGTTTTGGCTTCAGTGCCGTTCAGAACCGTTGCAACCAGACCTGGGTTGAACTGTGGTTCTGCCAGAACGCAGTCGATGCCTTCTTCTTTAATCCGTGTCTGAATTTCCGCAATCCGTGATGGGCTTGGGTCAGATGCATCACCGATCGAGATCGCGCCAGAAGCGGGAAAGTCAAAATCGTTTTCAAAGTACTGGTAGGCATCGTGGAAGACGATGAAATGCCCGCCGCGCACAGGATCAAGGATTGCAGCGGCCTCGCCCATGGCTGTTTCGATTTCCGCGCGGCCCGCTGCGGCATTGGCGTAATAAGTGCCAGCGTTTTCAGGGTCAGCAGCGGACAGCTGGCCCGCGATAACATTCAACCAGTTCATGGCGTTTTTAGGAGACAACCAAGCGTGCGGGTCATGTTTGTCGTGACCGTGCTCATCATGTTCTGCGTGGTCATCATGATCGTCATCGCCGTGATCATCATGCTCTTTGTGGTCGTCATGATCGTCGTCGCCGTGATCGTCATGCTCTTTGTGGTCATCATGATCGTCGTCGCCGTGATCGTCATGCTCTTTGTGGTCATCATGATCGTCGTCGCCGTGATCGTCATGTTCTTTGTGGTCGTCATGATCGTCGTCGCCATGATCATCATGATCGTCGTGACCTTCGTGATCGCCGTGCACGTGCTTTTCAAACAGAGCGCTGCTGCGGGATTCCAGCTCTATCGTGCCAGAGGCTTCCAGCAGCTCGGTTGAGACCGCATCAGAGGCCAGCGTTCCAATTGCTTTGGCGAGCCATGGCGACAGTTCCTCGCCTACCCAAAACACCAAATTGGCGTCTTGTAGGGACTGGGCTTCTGAGGGGCGCAGGCTGTATTCATGCGGGCTGGCACCTTGCTGCATGACCAGTTCAGGTGTGCCAAGGCCTTCCATTACGCGGGCAACCAGCGAATGAACGGGCGCGATGTCTACCGCAACCTTTGGAACTTCTGCAAATACGGTTCCGCCCAGCAAAGATGCCGTTAGGGATAGGGTAAGAAGCTGTCTGGACATCGAGGTCTCCGTGTGATTTTATAACATTAACGATCAGTTAAACGAAATGTAATAACATGACAAGTGATCCCCGCGAAAATGAATCCCGCAAAGACCCCGTTGCTTTCGGGCGGCACGATCATGCAACCTGTGTGAGCGATGGTCTGGCCGCTGCAGAAGCGCGCTGTGCGGGAAGCGGACTCCGTTTTACGCCGGTGCGTCGCAGGGTACTGGAAATCTTGCTGCAACAGCACCGCGCGCTTGGGGCTTACGCCATTCTCGACAAGCTGCGGGAGGACGGATTTGGCTCTCAGCCGCCTGTCGCATACCGCGCATTGGATTTTTTGGTGACCAATGGTTTGGCCCATAAAATTGAACGGCTGAACGCCTTTATTGCATGTGGTCATCCGAACCATTCCCACACGCCGGCGTTTATGATTTGTCGTTTGTGCGATGCCGTGGCTGAAACGCATTCTTCACCTGCGCGCGGCGCGCTGGGAGAAGCGGCGCGCATCAGCGGATTTCGGATTGAACGTACAGTGGTTGAAGCCGAAGGCGTTTGCCCAGATTGTGTTGATAAGGCCGATTTATGAATCTTGTTCGTGTTGAGGGCCTGAGCGTCAGCTATGGCGCAAGGACCGTTTTGTCACGCGTGTCGTTGGCCGTTGACCCTGGTGAAATTGTAACGATTGTTGGTCCAAACGGTTCAGGCAAAACCAGCCTGCTGCGGGCGATTATCGGGGCCGTGAAACCTGACCAAGGGCAGGTCACTTTGGGAGAAGGCGTGACAATTGGGTATGTCCCGCAAAAGCTGCACATTGATGAAACACTGCCGATCACGGTGTCACGTTTCCTAAAGTTGCCAGGCGGTGTCACGCACGAGCAAATCGCCCAAGCACTGACCCAAGCTGGTGTGCCTGACCTGTCTAAATCCCAGCTGACCCAGCTTTCTGGTGGGCAATTCCAGCGCGTTCTATTGGCCCGTGCGTTGATCGGAAGCCCAGATCTGCTGCTGCTGGATGAGGCGACACAGGGGCTGGACCAACGCGGGTCGGCCTCATTTTACAAACAGATTGAACAGGTCCGCCAGCAGACAGGCTGCGCTGTGCTGATGATCAGCCACGAACTGCACGTAGTGATGAGCGCTTCTGACCGTGTGATTTGTTTGAACGGCCATGTCTGCTGTGAAGGCACGCCCGCAGTTGTGGCCTCGGCCCCTGAATACCGCGCCCTGTTTGGGACAGGTACGGGCGGGGCCTTGGCTTTGTACCGGCATGAGCATGATCATGGCCATGATGACCACCACACACACGCCGAGGCCACTCCTAATGCTTGATGATTTTATGGTACGCGCGGCCTTGGCGGGCATCGGTGTGGCCTTTGCCGCAGCTCCTTTGGGGTGTTTTGTTGTGTGGCGACGTATGGCGTATTTTGGGGATGCTACGGCCCATGCGGCGATCCTTGGGGTGGCTCTGTCTCTTGCCTTTTCAATGTCGATTTTCATCGGCACGATGGTTGTGGCATTGTTGATGGCGCTGACGGTAAGCGTACTGTCTGGGCGCGGTTATGCGATGGACACATTGCTGGGGGTTATGGCGCATTCGGCGCTGGCATTCGGGTTGGTGGCGGTGTCGTTTATTTCTGGTGTGCGGATTGACCTGATGGCCTATCTGTTTGGTGATATCCTTGCGGTGTCGCGCGGTGATCTGGCGGTGATCTGGGGCGGTGCGGCGCTTGTTGTGGCGCTGATTGGTTGGCGTTGGTCGGCCTTGCTGACCTCGACCTTGAACGAAGATCTGGCCTACGCCAGCGGAATTAACCCCAAACGGGAACAGCTGATCTTGACGTTTTCGCTGGCGATCACCGTTGCGGTGGCCATTAAGGTTGTGGGTGTTTTGTTGATCGCGGCCTTGCTGATCATTCCGGCTGCCGCGGCAAGACCGCTGTCGCGAACCCCCGAAGGCATGGCTGTTTCTGCAGGTTTGATCGGGATGCTGTCGGCAGTTGTGGGGCTCCGCACGGCATATGTGTTTGATACGCCTGCGGGCCCGTCCATTGTGTGCGTGGCGGCACTTGTTTTCTTGGCGTCGAGCGTTCTAAAGGAAATCCGCTCGACGCCCTAGACCCGCATTGCAGGTCTAGGGGCACTGGCAGTGCACGCGTTATTTCAGTGTCACGCGGTAGCCCGCGCGGGGGAAGTGCACGCAAACAGTGCCTACGTCGTCGCTATGGCGCTCAATCCCGATGGTTTCAGCGTCAGCATAGCGCAACGTGCCATCCACGGGCTGTTCTCCGCCATCCACATCGGGGCTGATTGTGACGAGGCTACCCTGTCGCAGACCTTGTGGATCATTTTCCGCGACGCTGATCTGCGATGCAGGTTCAAATGCTTTTGCCCGCGCCAGAGCGTCTTCACCTGTCATGCTGCTGGAGGTGCCATAGCCAATGGCGCGCACATTGTCTTCCCAACGGACCAAATGCGGGAATTCCGATAGCATCGCTGGCCCGCCGCTCCAACGGCCCCGAATGAACCAAATGGCGTGATACATCTGCGCGTCAATTGCGGCTGCATCTGCGCCGAGCAAAAATGCGCGGCCGTCGCTCATTTGCGCGTTGATCCATGACAGTGGCGCGCGCAGTTGTGCGACCAGATGAGGCAGTTGTTCGTTGGCACGTTTTAGCCCTGCGGCCCAATCCTCGCCCAAGTATAACCGGCCGCGATCCTCGGCAAAATCGGTTGGCAGGTCGTCACCGGCGGATCCCAAAACCAGTTTTACGGCTAGGCTGAACAGCTCCCCATCGGTGTAGCGGCTGAGACACCACATCAGCCCTGCATCTGCAGTGGGCATCAAAGAGGGTGCCGGCTGGTGCTGGTCTAACGCGCGCAGGATGCATTGGCTGTCGCAATAGATGTCTGCGCCGATCTGCATCACAGGGGTGCGTCGGTATCCCCCTGTTAGGGCAGTCAGCATGGGTTTGGGGGGCAAACGCGGGATTTCAACATCGCGCCATGCCAGGTTTTTGATGCCAAAGGCTACGCGCACTTTTTCGGCCACTGGTGATTGAGGGTAGTTGTGAAAGATAATTTCGGATGCGGGATCGCTCATTGGGGTACTTTCTTTGTCGGGAAGAGGCGCAGTTTAAGGGGCGAACACAGTATTGAAATCGCCGCGCAGGGAGACTTCTAACAGTTCAATGTCAGCCGAAGGGGCAACGTATTGGATGTTCATATCGGGCGGGATGACAAAGCCGTCGCCAGCTTGCAAAACGCGGTCCTCTTGGCCTTGGGCGCGCAAGGTCATCTGACCTTCCATCACAAAGGTGAAATGGATGTCGGCATCATGTGACCAAAGGGGGGCGGCAACAGTGCCTTTTGCTGCGCGCAAGACATGGATGCCTGCCACCCCTTTGGTACCTTCGGTAATGCCAGTATCGCGGCCGTCAAATCCCGGGATGTGGGCGGGCTGCCATGTGGCGTTTTGTTTCACGTGATGCACAAAGGTCTGGCCGTCCCATTCGCGCAGGGGGTCGCCTTTGCCATTTGG
>JBDVSG010000107.1:0-17018 GCA_039967155.1 Sulfitobacter sp.
GGGGGCGTTCCCTTGCTGGGCGGCAGGGTAGACGTCCGTCCCGCCGGCAATAATTTGCCCCGACGCTTGTGCGGTGATCTCAAGGGCCGAGGCCAGATCGTCAGGATTATGATACACCAGCAAAACCTCTCCGCTCAATATCATTTGCACACAAATGATATTGAGCGGGAGTGCCGTTTGTCAAATATTTTCGCAGAACTTTAGGCGCGCAGGTGGTTTGCGTAGCCCAGTGATGGATAAAGCAGCAACGCCATGGCTGATTGGCGCTGCTTCAACAAACCAGCCGCGTGGGTACAATCGGTTTGGGCATAAAAGACAGGGCAAAAATGAGAAAGTTTCGAATGGGGACATCTGTCCTTTCATTTATGCAAATCTGTCCCTTACGTGTCTAAAACTTTATTCATAACTACCCTCGGAATACGCCCAAATTGACATGGGCCTAGGATGGACAAATGACGCATACCGCACAGCTAGAGGTGTCTTGGGACACAGATGAAATCATCGCATTACGTGATCAATATTATGCTGCCTCGCAAAAAGCCTTTGTCCCCTACCAAAAGCCGCTGATCCTCAAACGCGGAGAGATGCAATATGTCTGGGATGAGCTGGACAACAAGCTCATTGATCTTTTGGGCATGAACCTGTGTATCAGCGTCGGCCATGCACATCCGAAAGTCGTGCAAGCGGTGACCGAACAAGTCGGCCAGCTGACCCACTGCACAACCATGTTTTATCACCCGATCCCCGCCCATTTCGCCCAAGAACTTGCCGCGACAATGCCCAAAGGCCATGATTGGGTCGTGCATTTCACGAACTCGGGCACCGAGGCGATTGATCTGGCCATGATGATGGCGCGGGCAAAGACCGGCAACCAAGACTTGATCGCGCTGCGCAATTCCTATCACGGCGCTACTTACGGCGCCCAAGGCGTGACAGGTGTTCGGAATTTCCGACATAACGTGGCGCAGCTGCCCAACATCGCATTTGCCGCGCAGCCTTGCCAATATCGCGGTATCTTTGGGCCTGGCACGCAGCCTTATCTGGATGATCTGGACAAAACGATTGATTTTGCCACCAGCGGTGATCTGGCGGGGATGTTGATCGAGACCGTGCAGGGCTATGGCGGGATCATTGAGATGCCCGAAGGTTATATCAAAGGGGCGTTTGAGCGGGTCCGCGCAGCGGGTGGTCTGGCGATTATTGACGAAGTCCAATCAGGCTTTGGTAAGACGGGGAAATCTATGTGGGGGTTTGAAGCCCACGACGTGGTCCCCGATATTATGGTCATCGCAAAAGGCATGGGCAACGGCATTCCGATTGGGGCAGTTGTCGCCAAACGTGAAGTCGCAGACGCGATGGGAAGTAAATTCTTGTTCCATACCTACGGGGCCAACCCCGCGGCCTGTGCTGCTGGGCGTGCCGTCTTGCAGACCATCAAGGACGACAATCTGGTCGAGAATGCCCGCACAGTTGGCGCGCGCCTGCACGAAGGGTTGGTCGCGCTGAAGGAAAAATACGCCGTAATCGGAGACGTGCGAGGCACAGGCTTCATGCAGGCGATTGAACTGGTCAAAGACCACGCGACCAAAGAGCCAGCCCCCGATGAGACGGCCTTTGTGTTTGAGCGCACCCGCGCGCATGGGCTTGTGGTTTCAAAATCGGGGAACAACAAAAACGTTCTGCGCATGGTGCCGCCATTGTGCCTTTCGATGGATGATATCGATCCCGTGTTGGCTGCGCTCGACAACAGTTTTGCCGATCTAAGCGCTGCGATGCCGCTGTAGATCATGCCTATTTGATAAAACGATGTGGCTGGAACAACTGGCCCAAACCCAGAAAACTGGAAACCCAACAGAAGAGAGATAAACCAATGAAAAATTATCTAAAATCAATGCTTGCCGTTGTGGCTGTGGCCGCGGCGCCCTTTATCGTATCGGGCACCCCAGCGCAGGCGCAAGAAACCTCTAGCTTGCAAGCCATCATTGACAGTGGAGAACTGAAAGTCGGCGTTATGCAAGCCCCGCCATGGTTCTACAAAGATCCGCTGGGCGATGAATGGACCGGCGTTGGCGCATCCGTTGGCAAGGCGATGGCCGAAACTTTGGGTGTTGAATTCAAACCCGTCGAAGTGACATGGGCCACATCCATCGCGGCCCTTCAGGCCAATAAAATCGACGTTCAATTTGTTCTGGACGCAACGCCGGTCCGTGCACTGGCAATCGATTTCCCGTCAAGCCCACTGCTGAACTATGCGCTGGCGGTTTTGGCTGATGAGGACATCGATGCCTCTTCATGGGAGAAAATGAACCGCGAAGACATGAAGATTTCGGTGGCCAAAGGGACCACAATGGAAGCTTACGTGAAAAAGCACCTGCCCAAAGCGGAAATCCTCAGCTTTCCTGGCAATGCCGAAGCATTGGCTGCCTTCCAGTCCGGTCGCGTGAACGCGGTTTGCCTGTTCCACCCGCCGCTGATCACCATGCGTAAAAACATCGGCCGTGGT
Organism: Sulfitobacter sp.; assembly: GCA_039967155.1. Taxonomy (GTDB): domain Bacteria; phylum Pseudomonadota; class Alphaproteobacteria; order Rhodobacterales; family Rhodobacteraceae; genus Sulfitobacter. The sequence goes on from JBDVSG010000107.1 coordinate 2,504, forward strand.
CAGATCGCCATTCCAACGCCGATCCGCGCCTCTGCTTCTTCTGCCGGTGTGCGCAAAGAAGCCGACAAAAGCTTCCGCGATTGGGTCAGCACCACAATTTCATACATGTATGAAACGGGTCAAACGCAGGGTCTTTATGAAGACTTCCTCGTGTCCTTTGACGTGGACCCCGCAACTGTGCCTGCGATCCGCAAGGATCTGTGGGACTAATCGAGCGCCAAATTGGGCAGGCGTTTTTGCCTGCCCAGTGACATTTCGAAAGGGTTGAGATGGGGTACGACTGGGATTTTGCGATCGTCCTGAGAGATTTTGACATGCTGTTGCTGGGCCTGTTGAATACTCTGAAGGTGACGGGCTTTGCGCTGTTGTTCGGCGTGCCTTTGGGCTTGGGGCTGGCGTTGGCGCGGCTTTATGGGAATGCGGTTGTGCGCTGGCCTGTTGGCTTTTTGATCGAGTTTTTACGCTCGACCCCGCCTATTGCACAATTGTTTTGGATCTATTTTGCCATGCCTTTGTTGATCGGGGTTGAAATCAACCCTTTTGAAGCCTCGGTCATGACGTTCTCGCTGCAATCTTCGGCCTTTTTTGCGGAGGTTTTCCGGGGCGGCATCATGTCGATCGACAAAGGCCAGTGGGAAGCATCCAAGGCCTTGGGAATGGGGCGGAACCAGCAATTGTCGCGGGTGATCTTGCCGCAAGCCGTCAAGCGCATGGTCCCTGCCTTTATGGAACGTGCCATTGAGCTGATGAAAACCACCACGCTGGTGGGCACCATCGCCTATGCCGATCTGCTGTATGAGGCGCAATCCATCGCCGAGGAAACCTATCGGTCGTTGGAAATTTTCACGGTCGCCGCCGCCATGTATTTTGTTGTTATTTTCATCTGCTCCATGGGGGTGCGCCGGTTGGAGCATCACCTTGCGCGCACAGGCGAGATCACAAAGGGGTAATCTACGATGTATGAATGGGATTTTTCCGCTGTCTGGACCTATCGCAGCCTGCTGTGGCAAGGCGTTCAGCAGACCGTGCTTTTGGCTGTAATTTGCCTGTGCTTGGGTCTGTTTTTCGGCATGTTTGTGGGCATCGCGCGCTATACATCCAAACCTGTTTTCAACTATCCTGCGACTGCTTTTGTCGAGGTGTTTCGCAACACGCCCGTCTTGATCCAAATCATGTGGTTCTTCTTTGCCTTCCCTATTATTTCGCCCTTTGAAATCGATGCATTCACTGCGGCCAGTTTGGGTTTGGTGCTGAACACCACCGCGTTTTCGTCTGAAATCTACCGTGCCGGCATCCAGTCGATCCCCAAAGGTCAATGGGAGGCGGCAAAGGCGCTTGGCATGTCTTACCGCGAACAGATGACACGGGTGATCCTGCCGCAAGCCATCAGGCGGATGATCCCAGCCTTCATGAACCGCGCGGTCGAACTGGTAAAGATGACGTCGCTTGCCTCTGTCATTGCCTATGGCGAACTGATGCATCAGGCCAAAACGATCGCCGCCATCGCCTATAACCCAATCGAGATGTACACGACCGTGGCCATCGTTTTCTTTTTGTTGATCTCTCCGTTTGCCTTTCTGGTGCGCCGTCTGGAGACCAAGTTTGAGGTAAAGAATTAAGCCATGAGCACAGTTCTAGAAATCAAAAACCTGCATAAATCTTATGGAAATCTGGAGGTGCTGAACGACGTCAATCTGACGGTTGAAAAAGGCCGAACGATTGTCATTCTGGGGGCCTCGGGGTCTGGTAAATCTACGATGTTGCGCTGTTTGAACTTTATGGAAGTTCCCACTCTGGGGCAGGTATTTTTGCAAGGGGATCTGATAGGCACAGGCACGCCAGACAATATGACCTATGCCGATGGCGCTTTGTCAAAATTGCGCGCTCGGGTGGGCATGGTCTTCCAGCACTTTAACTTGTTTCCTCACATGACGGTAAAGCAAAACGTGATGGAGGGGCCGCGTACGGTTCTGAAATGTGACGCGGCCGAATGCGCGCGCAGAGCAGATAAATATCTTGATAAAGTGGGACTTGGTTGGAAATCTGATGCTTTTCCCGCGCAATTGTCTGGCGGACAACAGCAGCGTGTCGCCATCGCCCGTGCGTTGGCGATGGAACCTGAGGTGATGCTGTTTGACGAAGCAACCTCTGCCCTTGACCCTGAGCTGGTCGGCGAGGTTCTGGAAACCATCAAGGGCCTCGCGGATGAAGGCATGACGATGTTGATCGTCACCCATGAATTGGGTTTTGCCTACACCGTCGGCGATGAGATCCTGTTCCTGTCAAAAGGCCGTATTCTGGAGCAAGGCACCCCAGAAGAGGTGCTGATCAATCCAAAAGAAGAGGCCACTAAAAACTTCCTGCGCGGGCATGGATCCTTCCGCCTGCCACAACCAAATCTCGACTAACCTGAAAGAGTACCTAATGAACAACGAAACCCTCTCCACCCATTCTGCAGAAGACGATCTGCGCAACCAAGATATCCAAATCTACATTAACGGGGAACTCCACCACCGCAGCGAGGCCAAAGTATCGGTTTACGATGCGGGGTTCATGTTGGGCGATGGCATGTGGGAAGGGATGCGGTTCTACGACGGCGTCTGGGCCTTCTTTGATGAACATATGGACCGGCTCTATGGCAGCCTAAAAGCGGTTTCATTGGACATCGGGATGACCCGCGCCGAGGTGCATGACGCCTTGATGATGACAGCTAAAGCGAACGGTATGACCACGGACGCCCATTGCCGTATGATGGTGACGCGCGGGCTGAAGGATAAACCGTTCCAGCACCCTGCCTTGTCCCAATCGGGCCCGACTGTTGTCATCATTGTTGAGCATTCCAAACCCGTTGAACGCCTACAAGACGCAGGCATCCGTCTTGCTGCGGTGGCACAGGTGCGTGGCCTGCCCAATTCGCAAGACGCCAAGTTCAATTCGCATTCCAAATTAAACTGCGTGATTGCCTGCCTGCAGGCCGAGGCCGCAGGCGCGGATGAAGGGCTGATGCTGGACCCCCATGGGTTTGTGAACACCACCAACGCCTGCAATTTTTTCATCGTCCGCAAAGGCGAGGTTTGGACCTCAACGGGTGATTATTGCATGAACGGGGTGACCCGCCAAAAGGTGATCGATCTGTGCCGCGCCAACGACATTCCGGTTTTTGAAAAGAACTATTCGCTTTATGAAGCCTATAGCGCGGATGAGGCGTTTTTGACGGGGACCTTTGGCGCGCAAACGCCTGTTGCCTCCATTGACGGGCGCGCAATTGGGGACGGCAACCGCCCCATGACCCAACGAATTCGCCAGCTCTATAAAGCCTTGGTAGAAGACCATATTGCATGAGAAAATTGACAGCCACGGGGGCGGGGGATTTTGCGTTTCCCCCCGCCCTTTGGCCGCAACGGTTGGGGGTTTCTGTATGTCCGCAATATCCAACTGTCGGCCACGCATCGGCTGCCCCAATCAGAGCGCGGCATAAATGGGACAAGTGATCGTAGCTGCACACGCCCAAGGCGCTGTTTTGAATTGTACCGAAGGGCTTAGCTTTTGGGGTGGGGTGGATGCGCAAACGGGTGTCATCATCGACGCCCACCATCCGCAATTTGGCCAGTCTCTTGCGGGGCGGGTTGTGGTAATGCCCACCAGTCGGGGCTCTTGTTCTGGCAGCGGTGTTTTGCTGACCCTTGCCATGAACGCAAACGCCCCCGCTGCTTTGGTTTTTCGCGCGCCAGAAGACATCCTGACCCTAGGGGCGCTGATTGCGACGCGCATGTATGACAGCCCTGTCGCGGTTTTGCGCTTGCCGTCAGAAGAATACGACGTCCTCGCCGCGGCGGAGCATGCAGATATCACTGAGACCGCCGTGATTGCCGATGATCAGATGATCCCATTGGCCCCCCTACGCCGTGACGATCTGAGCCTGACAGGCAAAGACACCGCGATGCTAGCGGGAGAGCATGGCGCGCCGACCCAATTGGCGATGGAGATGATCTGCACGATGGCGGCCGTGCAGGGGGCTGAGGCGCTGCTGGATGTCACCTGCGCGCATATCGACGGGTGTATTTACGCAGGCGAGGCGAACTTGATCTTTGCGCAAACCATGCGGGATATGGGGGCGCAGGTGGTGGTGCCAACCACGCTCAACGCGATTTCAGTCGACCACGCGCATTGGCGTAGCCAAGGTGTGCCAGAGCTGTTCGGCACGCCAGCCAGCAGGTTGGCGGATGCCTATACGGATATGGGTGCGGCTGCGAATTTCACCTGTGCGCCTTATCATGCCGACACCCCCCCGCAACTGGGTGAAAACATTGGTTGGTCGGAATCTAATGCGGTGATTTATGCCAATACCGTGCTGGGGGCGCGCAGCGTGAAGCACCCTGATTTCTTTGACTTATTTGTTGCAATGACGGGCCGCGCGCCGCAATCAGGTGTCTATCTGACCGCCCAACGCGCCCCCCGCGCGGTTGTTCATGTTGTCCCACCACAGGGATATGACGATGCTTTCTGGCCTTTGCTTGGATGGGCTTTGGGTCAACTTGCGCCCGATTACATTCCCCTCGTAACGGGATTGGCCCATACCACCCCAAGCGCGGATGATCTGCGCGCTGTTTGCGCGGCTTTTGGCACAACTTCAGCCGCGCCCATGTTACATATTGCTGGGATCACGCCCGAGGCGGACCCGTTTAGTCCACAGGATTTGCCGCAGCATGTTTTGTCAAAACGCGACCTTGGGCGGTCCTGGGATGCGTTAAACTCGGGACCTGAGGCCGTCGATCTGGTTGCACTTGGAAGCCCGCATTTTTCGCTGAATGAAACCCGCAAATTCGCCTCTTTGATGAGCGGCCGGCGGTGCCACGGAGATACGACGGCATTGATCACTTTCAGCAGGGCGACACGTGATCAGGCGCAGGGTGAGGGGCTGCTGGATGTCTTGGAAGCAGCCGGCGTGCAGACTGTGACCGACCTGTGCTGGTGTTCAATTTCTGAACCGGTGTTTCCGCCAGATGCGCAAGCGTTGATGACGAATTCTGGCAAATACGCCCATTACGCACCCGGTCTTTCGGGGCGCGCCGTTCGGTTTGGCGGTCTTGCGCAATGCGCCGATACTGCGGTGCAGGGCAGCGCGCCAAAAGGACTGCCTGCTTGGTTGATATGATCAGCCGGTCCCAAAGGGCCGCATGTAGGTTGGCGCGTTACGCTGCACCTGCGCTGCGACCTGTGCAATAATCTTGATGCCATCCGTGATCGCGGCTTTTGGAACAGCTGCAAATCCGATCCGCAGCTTCCGTCTGCCGTGATCTGGATTGGCATAGAAAACCGACCCTTCATCCAGCAGCACGCCATGGGGTTTGAGATAGCGCGCCAATTCAGTTGTATCGACCCCTTCGGGGCTGGTCAGCCAGATGCAGGTGCCCCCTTTGGAAAACTGGACATCAAAATCGGGCAGATGGGTTGTCAGCGCATCAATCATCAGCTCCCAACGGGCTTTGTAGCGGCGCTCTGTTCGGCGCAAAAGCGCATCAAGTGCGCCACTCGCAATGAAATGCGCCATCGCATCTTGTAGCAAAATAGGGGGGTTCCGAATATTCGAACGCCTGATCGCTTTTGCTTCGCGGATGACATCGGGGTGGGCCACCATGTAGCCAATGCGCAAGCCGGGCGCTACGCTTTTGGACAGGCTACCGATGTAGACCGTCCTGCCTGACGTATCCAACGATCTGATTGGGCGGCCTCGGCTTTCCAAGAAGTTCATCTCTGCTTCGTAGTCGTCTTCACAGATGATAAAATCATCGCGGCGGGCCCGTTCATACAGGGCGATCCGCCGCTCTACTGACATGGTAACTGTTGTCGGAAATTGGTGGCTGGGGGTTGTATAGACCATGCCCACACCTGCTGGGATCTCATCCACGACCAAGCCTGCCTGATCCACGCGAACGTCATGCAGAACATTTCGAGCGGCTTTGAACGCATTGCGGGCTTCGGGATAGCAGGGATCTTCGATGGCGACATCGCGCCCCATCGCAGCGCTGAGGGTTGCAAGGATCGAGATCGCATTTTGCGCACCCGAAGTGATTAGGATCTCGTCTTCTCGGGGGCAAATTCCGCGGTATCCCAGCAACCGCTGCCGCAGCTGGCTGACCAGATGGGGGCTGTCGGCTTCTCCAGCGTCGCGGCTCCAGTTTTCAAGCGTCGAGGACGCCATGGCGACGCGCATGCTTTCGCGCCATTCTTGGATCGGGAACCATTTTGGATCGACCTGATTATACACAAACGGATAGGGATAGTTGAACCAGTCGGCAGGGTGGGAAACCTTGCGCATGGCAGAAGGACGCCGTGCATCCGCGATCAGCCCCTCCAAAGGCGAGGGAAGGTCCATCGTCTTGTGTTGGCTTAGATATAAGGCGCGTTCGCGGTCTGCCATTGCGGCGTCGACGAAATACCCTTTGCGGTATTGGGCCTGTACCAAGCCGATGTCGATCAGGCGGCAATAGGCATTGTAGACGGTGTTGCGGGACACGCCCAATTGTTCGGACAATGCGCGACACGATGGCAGTGGTTCTTTCTTGGAGAAAAGGCCGCGCGCGATTGCCGAGCTCACGATTTCGCAGACCTGATCGCGCAGGTTGAGGGTGGAGTTTTCTGGTATGCGTAAGAAATGAATATTGAGCAAGGATACGCCCTCTGTTGTTGCCCAATCATATCTCATAAAGACACCGTGCCAAGCGTTTATCATGCGATGCGGGCTGTCAGGTGCAGCCGTGCCTTTGAAGGTGTTCGCTGATTTCCTAGATGTCCAGATCAGTAAGTTGTCGGATGTCACGGTTGCGCGGCAACCATCTGAGGGACCTGCGATTTGTGTTCTCGACTGTTTCCTTCTGGGACGCACTGCATGATTTTGCCCATAACAGGTTTGCTGCACTTGTTTGGGGTCTTCAGGATCACCGTTACTCGGTTGACGCGCTCTACCGCTGGCGTGCCCTTTGTCTGGCTAGGTTTTTGTTCCAACAGCATTAAGTCGCTTGCGGGCACAGCGCCGCGTGCGGTTCTTTCGGTGCAAGGGCAGGTAGCACCACTGTTCCTGCTCCGTGCCTTCTGTAGAGTAGATATGTCGATTGATCTGTTTTTGCGCACGCGTTGCTCAGGTTACTGGATCAGCCTGCGTTGATCGCCGCCCCAACGCGCGCTGCTGTGCGGCCCTTCCAAAGTATCCCGATATTTCTTGGGGAACGCACCATCAGCCCAGAAATTACGTTTGATCTCGCGGAAGATCATGGATTTTTGGCGCTTCAATACGCGTTCCGTCAGTCTTCAATTCTGCGCTTCTCTTCCACGCGCCCCCTATTTATGCAAGGCTTGATAATCTGAATTATGTTAATAATATGGGAGTGTATTCCCTCAGCAGACGTAGCTGACAATTCGTGTTAAGGGTGAAGCCGCTATCTCCCTTGTATTGGAGATTTTTGTAACCTGAGAGCATCGTTTTTCTGTTTCGCTGAAGCCCAGAAAACACGTGAGGAATGGATTAGACATCTTTTTCTCAAACCTCGGGTTCTGTCCCTTTGGTGCTGCGTCTCTGTATGTCCCATTGGACCTGACAAAACCCAATCCATACGTTGTCGGGAAAATTGGAAAACCTGTTTCAGAGCTAGAAAATTCAGCGCCAAATGACGGTTATAAAGAATACATTCACGACACGTGGAAAGCTGTGATCGTTGCGTGTGACCCGAGAGAGCGTGACAACGCGCAGAAGGTCGCCATTCAGTTTCACATTGATGTTGGCAGTCCCTCCACCCTTGCGCCTCGCCTCTTGCAAGCGATGGAGGAAGGTCATGGTCGTACACAAAAATGCACTGCTGGGTGGCGGATGTGCTGCATGAAACGGCTTGAAAAATCGATGACGGTGCAAGGCAGTGATTGGCAGATGACCCAGATCCAAAGCCCTGTTAACGCACCGCCTGCCCAAGTGGATGGTCGCGTTCGGCGCATAAGGTCAGTGAATAGACATTTTTTGCGTTTCCCAGTGTTAAAACAGGCACTGCAATCATTCAGATATTGCGCCCGAACTCAATTGCTGCGTAACAAAGATGTTGCGATCAACACTTAAGGAACACGACGATGAGACCTGGGCATAAGCTTCCAAATGTGACATTCAAAACGCGCGTACGTGACGAAACCATCGGCGGTGACAACCCGTTCCGGTGGGAAGACATGACGACAAGCGATTATTTCTCCGGCAAACGGGTTGTGCTGTTTTCTCTGCCAGGGGCCTTCACGCCCACATGTTCAACCTTCCAGCTTCCTGGCTTTGAAAAAGGCATGGATGATTTCAAGGCGCAAGGCATCGATGCTATTTACTGCATGTCCGTCAATGACAGCTTCGTCATGAACAAATGGGCAGAAGCACAAGACCTGAAAAACGTAAAAGTCATCCCCGATGGTTCAGGTGAATTCACCCGCCGCATGGGTATGCTTGTGAACAAAGACAATCTCGGATTTGGTGTCCGGTCGTGGCGTTATGCGGCTGTTGTCAAGGATGGCGTCATCGAAGCATGGTTCGAAGAGCCGGGCTTGTGCGATAATCATAGCGAAGATCCATATGGCGTGTCTTCGCCAGAGACTGTTCTGAAATATCTCGTAAGCGAAACTGTTATGGCTTGAGCGTAGCGGCACTCTTGCACCTGTTCTTCAAGAGGCCGTTTAAGTCCCGTATTCGTGACCGAGCGGATACGGGACTGATACTACGCGGACATCGCTAGCTTCGCCAATGCGGCCAAAAGACCGCTTTGATGCGATCCATTGCGCCCGCGCGATCGGGGATGCGCCCCTTCACCTGCCAACATTTTCTTGTGTCACCCGATAGATGGGCTGCGCCTTTCCAGTAGGACCACATCACGCCAACGGCCAGCGAATGGGCCATAGTCCATTTTCCCAAGCTTTGTTCTGGTGCCTACAACTTTGAATCCCACCGCTGTATGAAGAGACAGGCTCGCTTTGTTTTCTGGAAAGATCTGGGCAACCAATGTCCAGTATCCGGTATGTTCTGATGTGAGGACCAGTTCTTCCAACAAGTGTCTCCCCAGCCCTCGGCCGCTTGCAGTTGCCGACACATAGATCGAAACCTCCCCCACGCCTCTGTAAACTGCACGCGCAGACGTCGGACTTAGACCGGCCCAACCGGCAACAATTCCAGTGTCTTCGGCCACCAGAGCAAGGCCATGTTTAGTCAGAAAGCTCGCGGTAAAGCTTTCCCAATCATGTGGTTTGTTGCGAAACGTTGCATGACCAGTCGCAAGGCCGTCCGCGTCTATACGGGTTATCGCGGGGGCATCCGATGCTACTGGTCTTCTGGTCGAGAAATTATTCATGTTAAAAAGCCTGCTGCTGATAGTAGAAAAGCCATGCCAACCAGCGCTTGTAGGGCCGCGCCGCCAGTCATGATGCGAAGGACACGTCCTTCGCTTTGCGCCGCCAACGCATCGCGACGGACCAGCCAATAGTAGCTGTCGTTGGGTAAGATCGCGACAAAAGAGCCAAGGCAAATCGCGAAGACAGCAGCAATCTCATTGACCCCGCTGGACAAAACGATGGGCGCTGCGACGGGCCCAATGGCGGCGAAGGTTGCCATTGATGATCCTTGGGCCAGCTTGAAAAGCACCGTCAAAGCGAAGAGCGCCACAAGGGTCAGCGTCCCATCCCCTTGTGGCACGAGGCGTTCAAGGGAAACCAGCCCCGTTAAAACTGCGCCAAAGGCACTTGCTGCACCGATGACCAAGAGAAGCGATCCCGTACGCCGCACGGCGCTGTCCAGACAGTCGCGCCGCTGGTCGGCTGATGTCTGCATTAACGCGAGAGCCGCCGCGATTATCAACGCTCCTTTTGGCAGCAAAACAAAGTCGATTGCCCCGATGCCTGTTGGCCCAACCCCGCCGCCAAGTATAAGCAGCCCCGCCATGGCCAGAAACGGTGTGAATACTTTTAACAAATGCCCGTTGCTGCGGGCGCTTTGTGTTTCTTGTGGCGCGCGGATGGTTGGCATCGTAAAGCGCCCCCAAATCACGCCAGTCAACCAGACGGGCAAGGTCAGCAGCACGCCGCACAACAACAACACCGTGGGCTCGGTTCCCCGAGCACCGGTCACCCCAAGCCCTGCTGCCACGATCAGCGGACCAGCAGGATAAAGCAACTTGAACCCTGCATAGGCACCGAACGCCGTATCTATTTTGTAACGCCCCGCTGCGGGCGAAAGCGCCGCATATGCCGTGTCCGGACAGATCATGCCTGCGCCCGCGATCGGTGAGGCCAAAGCAACGGCACGCCCTGCCGCATTGGACGCAATATTCTGCCGCGCCAGCGCAGCGGCTAACGTAAAAGACGGCAAAAGGATCAATGCAAATTCGCCAAGGGCGCGCCCAAACCCGGCGTTGAACTGCCCGACGACCTGATCAGCATCTAGGCCCGCCCCCAAGCCAAGCAGAACAGTCAAAAGCACCATCCAGATCACCAAGGGAAAATCTGGCAGATGGCGTTTCAAATTTGAAACCATGCGCGGCGGTAAGGCGATATCTGTCATGATGGCTCCAGTTTGTGATATACGTTTCACTCATGTTAGATGTCAGATATGGATTGTTAAAATGAGAAAAAGAGAGAGACAGCATGCCTTCAGCTCATGCTAAACCACCCTTGCGATCCCTTCAGGTGTTCGAAGCCGCCGCGCGTCTTGGAAACTTCACCGCCGCTGGTGAAGAACTGGGCATCACGCAAAGCGGTGTGTCGCGTCAGGTGTCTGATCTAGAGGCGACGCTGGGGGTCGCACTGTTTCTGCGCAGAGGTGCCAGGCTAAATGTGACACCCGCAGGCGACCGCCTTGCGCGGCAACTGGCCGAGGCCTTTGCGCAAACCTGGTCTGCTGTCGCAGAGGCAAAGCGATCCGATCAGGTTGTTACTCTCTCTATGCTGCCGTCCGTGGCCACGCGCTGGTTCGCGCCGCGATTGGCTCATTTTCAAGCCGCAAACCCAGATATAGATCTTCGGATAACGGCGTCGCGCCATCTGGTGGATTTCACCGCAGAAGGCGTCGATGCGGCAATCCGTTATAGCCCCGCACCAACCGGAGACGTAGACGCGCTGATACTGGGTAGGGAAACCATCACGCCGGTCTGTTCGGCCGGTTATGCCCAAAAACATGGGCTGAACACACCCGACGATCTTTATCGCGCCACTCTCTTATGTGGGGATCTTCCAGAAGACTGGGCCTCGTGGTTCGAGGCCGCTGGATGCAGGCAACCGCCGCCATCTGGTCCTCGCCTTGGCGATGACGGCGCGATTTTGCAAGCAGCGGTTGATGGTCAGGGGGTTGCCCTCGGACGGTCGCGTCTTGTGGCGGATGACATCGCCATTGGGCGGCTGATCGCGCCCTTTGCCGTTTCTCTCGATGCCAGCCACGCGTATTGGTTTGTCCGACCTAAAAGCATGGCCGCGCCACAGACAATCCACGCGATGATAGAATGGCTGGTTGAACGCTTTGACGAACAAATCTTGGAGGCGAATGCCACCGCTGCGATGGAGCGCGATCCTAATAAATAACCCCATAGCGCCCTGCTTTGCGCGCAGCCGTGTCGGCCCTTGATACCGGAGATGCGGCCGTAGCTATTTCGAAGGGGACCATGCGACCAACCAGCATATCTGCCCCAAAGGGGAAGCTGCGCAATCAGGTCCGGCGCAATTATCCCGACCCAAGCCGGAAGTCTGCACCGCCAGAGCCCTCTGGCATTAGACATTACCTTTCAGCCGCGGTGTAGCTGCCGTCAGGATCATGGGTTTCACGACCAGACAGAGGTGGCGAAAATGCGCAGATCAGGCGCAAGTCGCCTTTGATGGCGCGCAAGATATGCTTGTCGTGGTTGTCCAAAGCATACATCGTTCCAACCTCGATGGGGTGTCTTTCGCCTGTTGCAACGTTTTCGACTTCCCCCACGCCTTCGATGCAGTAATTCGTTTCTCGATGGTTTTTGTATTCCAGATGCAGTTCTGCGCCCTCTTTGACCAAAGTGTCATGCATCGAATAGCCCATTTTATCATCTGCCAACACAATCCGGCGGCTTTCCCAGCCTTCGCCACGGGCATGTCGCCACGTGTTTAATATTTCGGTCAGTTTACGAACGATCATCACTTTTCCAACTTCATATTCGCATGAGTAAAAACATGCGTCTGTGCATTTGAATGTGTTGAGAACGTATCCGCGGCCTATCGGGGTGTCCACATTCCCAATTAGGCGATCTGACCCAAAAAGTTCTTTGTCCGTTCGTGTTGTGGATTGCCAAAGAACAGCTCTGGCGTGTTTTGTTCGACGATCTGGCCGTGATCCATAAAAATGACGCGGTCCGCGACAGCCCGTGCAAATCCCATTTCATGGGTGACACAGATCATGGTCATCCCGTCTTGGGCGAGATCAATCATTGTATCCAGCACCTCTTTGACCATTTCAGGATCAAGCGCCGAGGTCGGTTCATCAAACAGCATAATCTTGGGAAGCATACACAGAGCCCGTGCAATGGCGACGCGCTGCTGCTGGCCACCCGACAATTGCGCTGGAAATTTATCGGCCTGTTCAGGAATACGCACGCGCCTGAGGTATTCACGCGCTGTCTCAATCGCTTCCTCCTTGCTGACGCCTAGGGCCTTTATGGGGCCAAGGGTGCAGTTCTCCAGAACTGTCATGTGCGGAAATAGGTTAAACTGTTGAAACACCATACCAATATCGAGCGGCACCGTTTTGGCGTTCTTATCCAAAACGGCGCCGTTCACCGTGATGGATCCTTCTTGTATCGCCTCAAGCTGATTAATGCAGCGGATGAGGGTCGATTTTCCGGATCCAGAAGGGCCGCAAATCACAATGCGTTCTCCTGCCGCCACCGTGAGATCAACACCGTGTAAAACCTGAAATGTACCGTACCATTTTTCGATCTGGCTCATCTCGATTGCGTTTTCTGGTACTGATAGCCCAGCAGAGGAAGGATGGGAGTTCATTGGTTCGCTTTCCTTTACGGTTTACTTGCTAAAGTCTGGCAGCGGCTCGTCCAGCCAGCTCATGTGGGCGTCGTTCAACGCACCTGAGGCCGTGACGCGCGCAATAAAGTCATTTGCGTAGGCCAAAAGCTCAGGCGCATCAGGGGTCACCGCGATGGCAAGGTTGAACTGGTTCAACGTGAACTTTTCGTCAAACTTACCCGGTGCGGCCTGACGGATTTGCGCCATGACAGTGTTCGATGCGCCAAGCGCCTGAACCTGACCAGACAACAAGGCCTGAACGGCGCTCACGTCATCATCAAACCGACGGATTTCCGTTTCCTTGGGCGCGATTTCAGTGATCGTTGTGTCCTGACCACTGGCCCGTGCAACAGCAACGCTAACACCAGCAAGATCTTCCGCCGATTTAATGGCCAGATCGGCTTCGCCCATCACGCCAATGCGGATCGCGGCATAGGGGGTTGAGAAATCCACTTTCTCCGCACGGGCTGGTGTGATCGCCAATGATGAAACCAGCACGTCGACTTGCCCACTCAACAGGAAAGGAATTCGGTTGGGGCCAGTGACAGGCACGAGGTTGATCTCAACACCCAAATCCTTCGCCAACATCTTTGCGACAGTCGCGTCATAACCGTCTGGCTGGTTGTCCGTATTCAGGATGCCGTAAGGGGGGAAATCGATCAGGACACCAATGTTGATGGCGCCCGCCGATTTAATCTCGGTAAGCTCTGCGGCAGCAACAGGCAGGGCCATTGCGCTGCTCAGAACAGCGGCAGGCAACATGGTTTTGAGAATTTTCAGAAGTTTCATTTTTGACTCTTTCCTTTGATGCTTCAGGCGTATGTCGCGTCTGAAGGGTTAGCGTGTCGTGGCTTGGTTGAACTTGTGCTCCATGTTTGAGGCCAGTCGCGAAAGCGGCCAGCAGAGGATGAAATAGAGAACGGCAACAAGGCTGATCACCATAAACGGTTGAAAGGTCGCGTTGCTGATGATTTGGCCCGCGCGGGTCAATTCAGTGAAACCGATGATCGAGGCAAGCGATGTCGCCTTAATCAATTGGACCAGAAAACCAGTGGTCGGGGCGACTGCTATGCGCGACGCCTGCGGTAGGACCACATAGCGCATGCGGCTGTAGTATCCCAACCCGACAACGCGCGCCGCTTCGTGCTGGCCTGTGGGCACAGATTCAATACATCCGCGCCAAATCTCACCCAGAAATGCAGCTGCATGCAGGATCAGCGCAAGACTGGCAGCTGTCCACGGATCAATCTTGAAGCCCATGATCGCGAGGCCAAAGTAAGCGAGGAAAAGCTGCATCAACAGCGGCGTACCTTGGAAAACCCGAATGAATGCGATGGCCACCCAGCGCCGGTATCTATTCTCGGACACACGCATCAAAGCGATGATCAATCCCCCCACAGCGCCACCGGCAAAGGCAATCAACGACAGCAGGATCGTATATCTGATGGCAAATGTGATGTAGAATACT
>JBDVSG010000108.1:0-8347 GCA_039967155.1 Sulfitobacter sp.
CGCCAAAAGCTGACTGTTGCGCCCCGAAATTCGCTGAGAAGCAAATAGCTTGGCCGCCCTGCTTGTCCGTGCAGAAATACGTTGCCCTGGTCGCGCAAGGACCCCAAGCGGCACCCGTTGCGCAATGTCTTCCCAATCACGCCACAGGTGGAACTGCGCAAGGTTATCGGCTCCCATCAACCAGACGAAACGCTGCGCAGGATAGAGACGTTGCAACCCGCGTAGGGTTTGCGCGGTATAACGCGTGCCCAACCGTTCCTCGATAGATGTGACCTGCACCGATGGGTGCTGCATAACCTGACGCGCACGCGCGATGCGCTCAGCCATCGGTGCTGGGCCGCGGGATTTTAGCGGATTGGCGGGGCTGACCAACCACCAGACCTGATCCAGACCGAAGCGCTTTAGCGCTTCTCGTGTGATATGAACATGGCCCGCGTGGGCCGGATCAAACGAGCCACCCAACAACCCGATCACCTGATCCGGTGCCGCATATGGAATATCATAGCGCAACCTAGACAAACTCCCTCATTCGTTTGGCCCCCCTATCGCCCTGGTTCTTCTGCCAAAACGGGCAATCGATCCAATGGGTAATTGGGCTGCAAAACCCAAATCCCATCTTTGTCGCGCTCCAGCGGCCGCAGGTCTCCACCTGGGAAGGCACGCGTGCGAAGCGCTAATACAATGTCTGACAAAACCGCCGGATTGGCCCGAAAATAAGAATGGCTGTCAGAGCCGCTTGCCCCCTCGACACGGATAAAATGAATCAGTCCCTGTTTCCCAAGATGCGTCACCTCATCCACAGAAAAATCATCCTGCGTCAATGCGCCGACACGGGCCGATTTGGTCAGAAAGGACGAGAGACTCAAAGCAACATCATCGGGGTTCACATAAAAATTGACCTGTTCGAACGCCTCTGAGAAACGTTCCGTCAGCAGTCTCTGGCGAAAAATGCCCGTATCCAGATCCGCCGCCGCGAGGATCAATGTGCCCGTTTTCATCCCAAGCTTGGGCGGCACCCCACGCCCGCGTTGGAAAATAATCAACTCTCTCAACGCTTGGGTCATGATGTCGGTTCCACGTGAATGCGCGACAATATCGATGTCTTCGACCTCGGGAATTTCGGCTAACATCGTTAGGAATTCCTTTGCATGGTACACGCTAAAATCACCTGATGCACGATCCCGAAAATACCCAAAAACCCCGCTGTTGCCTGCAGGCCAACTGAAAGCAATCGGGATGGAACCCCGCCCCGCAAAATGCCACAAATTGGCAAGCGTCGTGACACTGTCCTCAAACGCGTTTGCAACGCCATGCGCGTAGACCAGCACGCGCTGATTACCTGTCCGTTTGATTTCAGCACGAATCTGCGCCTGAAACGCCTGACGCCCCAGATCATACCGCGCTGCCGCATCAGGATGCACCCGCAATCCGCCATCTATCCTGCGGTCGGCCAAGGGCACAGGATCAAACTTCACCCGCTCCTCAACAGTCCCCAAATCCAGCCGGTTGATGCTGCCACGGCGGTCAATATGGGTCCGCGTGATCAGATCGTCCCAATCATTGGCCCCGAAATGCACAGTGGCCGCCCCGAACGCCATCGCCTGCGAGCGCCGCGTTCCATACCCTTCGAACACACCGTTCTTTTGTTCTTCTTTTCTGTCCGTAACATAGAAGATTTTGGGGGATACTGTCCGCAGTGCCGGTGACACTGCCGCAGCCGGATAGTTCGATCCATCCAGATATAGATTGGGCGGCGTTGCCAAACGCGCCCCGAGATCACATGCAGCAAGCGAAAGGGCCACAATCAGTCCTGAAACTATCCGCCGAACCACATCACTCTCCCATGTGCCGTTGATCTTGCCTTGCTCGCCAGATATTGCAAAGCAAACCCAGACACACGCGAGGAACAGCGCAATGGCCGCCTATCAGTACGTCTATCACATGCAAGGGGTCTCCAAAACCTACCCCGGTGGTAAAAAATGTTTTGAGAATATTCACCTCAACTTCCTACCAGGCGTAAAAATTGGCGTCGTCGGTGTGAACGGCGCAGGTAAATCCACCCTGATGAAAATCATGGCTGGCCTCGATAAGGATTATTCAGGCGAAGCATGGGTCGCTGAAGGCGCGCGCGTGGGCTACCTGCCCCAAGAGCCAAAGCTGGATCCGGAGCTGACTGTACGCGAAAACGTCATGCTTGGTGTGGCGGGCAAAAAAGCGATCCTCGACCGCTACAATGAACTGGCCATGAACTATTCTGACGAAACCGCAGATGAGATGGCCGCCCTACAAGACCAGATTGACGCAGAGAACCTGTGGGATCTCGACAGTCAGATCGACGTCTCGATGGAGGCCCTGCGCTGCCCACCAGATGACGCCGATGTCACGAAACTGTCGGGGGGTGAATCCCGCCGCGTGGCCTTGTGCAGATTGTTGCTGGAAGCGCCAGAAATGCTGCTGCTCGATGAACCGACCAACCACCTTGATGCAGAAACCATCGCGTGGCTGCAACAGCACCTGATCGACTACAAAGGCACGATCCTGATCGTGACCCACGACCGGTATTTCCTTGATGACATCACCACATGGATTCTGGAACTGGATCGCGGTCGCGGCATCCCGAATGAGGGCAACTACTCGGACTGGTTGGAAGCCAAGGCCAAGCGCCTGTCCCAAGAGGCCCGCGAGGATAAATCGCGCCAGAAAACGCTGGAACGCGAACTGGAATGGATGCGCCAAGGCGCCAAGGCCCGTCAGTCCAAATCCAAAGCACGGATCAATTCCTACAACGAATTGGCAGATCAGTCCGAGCGCGAAAAGTTGACCCGCGCACAGATCGTCATCCCCAATGGCCAACGTTTGGGCGGCAAGGTGATCGACGTCGAAGGTCTGACCAAAGCGATGGGCGACAAGCTTCTGGTGGAAAATCTGGAGTTCTCCCTACCGCCCGGTGGGATCGTCGGCGTAATCGGCCCCAACGGCGCGGGTAAATCGACGCTATTCAAGATGTTGACCGGCCATGAAACCCCTGACAGCGGCACCGTCGAAATCGGCGACACTGTTCAGCTAAGCTATGTCGATCAGTCGCGCGACGACTTGAACGCTGAAGACAACGTTTGGCAGGCCATCTCTGGCGGCGCCGAGCTGATCGCGCTTGGCGATGCAGAGGTCAATTCGCGGGCTTACTGTTCGTCATTTAACTTTAAAGGCGGCGACCAACAGAAGAAAGTTGGCCTTCTGTCGGGGGGTGAACGCAACCGTGTGCACATGGCGCGCCTGCTAAAATCCGGCGGCAACGTGTTGCTGCTCGATGAACCGACAAACGATCTTGATGTCGAAACTCTGCGTGCGCTTGAGGATGCTCTTGTTGATTTCGCGGGTTGCGCTGTTGTCATCTCCCACGACCGCTTCTTCCTTGACCGTATTTGTACCCACATCCTCGCCTTTGAGGGCGAAGCCCATGTGGAATGGTTCGAGGGCAACTTTGAAGACTATGAAGAAGACAAAAAGCGCCGCCTAGGTGCAGACGCGATGGAACCAAAGCGTCTCAAGCACAAGAAATTTGTGCGCTAAGCAACTTGAATGTCAGGGGCGCGCTGATGCTGCCCCTGACGTTTTTCATGTCCCTATCAAGAGACCTGACCCGCTCTGATTTTTCCCGACAGCCGTTCAAACAAGCCATTGACCTCCGTCACGCCCGCCTGTTGGGTTAAGTGCGCACGCCCCTGAAAACTGCGCATCGCATCTGCCGCTGCCTTGCCTGTCCAGATCGGGGGTCCTTCAATATATTGGAACGTTAGGGTTGGTCCCGTCATCTGCCCCGTTGAAAACCGCGCCCAGTTTTCCTTCAACGCCCCATTGGCGCGTTCTTGCAGGTCTTGTAGTTTTGTCTTGTCACATGACTGGATCATGCCGAACATGTCACCGCGCCCCGCATAAGAAAACCGTGTCGTGTCCGTATCCAGAACGCCGCTCAGGATGCGCGCGACGGCCTCGATCACCACGCGAAATTGCGCAGGCCGACAGCAGCGGTAGACCCCCAATGCGTCGTCAACCTGAATGCTGAACAGCTGGATCCCTTCCAATTGATCCTCTCGGCGCAGCAGTTCGTTCTCCAATGCCAAAAAGCCCTGAACCCCGGGGTTTGACGGCATCTCCAACCGCGCATCAAAGGACACTTCCGTCAGGTGCTCATGCTCCTTTAACGGTACTGCTTTTGGCGGGATTTGCTGTTTTTTCGCGCTCAGCATCGCAGCAAGCCGGATCCGCGTGATCAGCTCTAATGCATCGAATGGTTTGTTCACAAAATCCGTCGCGCCGGCCTCAAATGCGCTAGCCATCATGCCGCGCGCACGGCTGCCCGTCACCATGATAATCGGACAGTCATGGTATTTCGGATAAGAGCGGATGACCTTACAGACTTCGATACCGTTTGTTTCAGGCAGCATTACATCCAGCAGAAACGTATCATATGGTTTTGAGGAAACCTCGACAAGCTCCAGTGCATCCTCAGCGCCTGCCGCAAAAGTAATGTCGTTGAAGCCCCCATCCTCAAGAACATTGCCCAAAAGATCCAACATAATCGGATCGTCATCAACAGCCAGAATTCGCATACTCCCCCCTTCACATGCACAAAATCGAGCCCGACATGTTGCGGGCATTCGTATTCGCATGACTCGCCTTGAAACAAGGCACACACGGGTCTCATAAATGGCAAAAATATGCCGAAAATCCCGAAATTTATTTAAATTCAGACAATGACGAAGGCCACAAACCGTCCTTGTCCGGACCTCAAAGGACAGGCCCGTCTCATTGTCAGGTTCCCGTTTCCAAACAACCATAGAGAGATTCGTTTCCACTCAGGAGGCCACCAGAAAAATGTGCTTTGAACCTCCCAAATCGGGTTTAATCCTACCGCTGTGTTCAGATCTGGTTCAGACAACACCCTACCGCGGAATTCGATACGCTTTACAACATCTTGCCTTTAGCTCGTAAGGAACCGCCATCTCTGGCCCTCTATGGCCATTCTTTGCTTGCTGTGCCCTTGTCCCTTGAAATTTTTCCAGCGAGGTGCCATATCTTCCATCGCAGACGTTATCTTTATCCTGACCACTGTCTCCGCTTTTGCGTTCAGTCTCTCGATTACAGACCGACAAAGCCGAGCCATCGCACTTTCGCGGATGGCAAATACTAAGGAGACTACGGAATGGCTACTGGCACCGTAAAATGGTTTAACACAACAAAAGGCTTCGGCTTTATCGCACCCGATGGCGGCAGCAAAGACGTGTTCGTACACATATCTGCCGTTGAGCGCGCAGGCCTGACCGGTCTGGCCGACAACCAGAAAGTTACTTTCGACATCGAAGCTGGCCGTGACGGCCGTGAGTCCGCGACAAACATCGCACTCGCCTAAGGCTTGTTCTTGGGCGCGCGGGCCTAGCCTGCGACCAGAACACGAAAATTTGACCGGCCATTCTGCAACGAATGGCCGGTTTTTTGTTATTCTATCTTGATAAAACGTCCAAAACTGGGACATTTAGTCAATCCAACGCTGCAAAAGGACCGTCTCATGCGCCGTCGTACATTTATCGCAAGCTCAACAGCTGCAATCGCCCTGCCACAAGTTGTCGCGGCTAAATCTTCAGTTTTTGATCCCACTCCACAAGAGGTCCGCATCAAAAAGAGCTATAAAGTAGGCGAATTGTTGATCCTGCCACGCAGCTATTACCTGTACTTCGTCACCGCCCCTGGCACTGCAATGCGCTACGGTGTGGGCGTCGGCAAAGCGGGTCTGGAATTCACAGGCACGGCGACAATTTCGGTCAAAAAAGAATGGCCAACATGGCGCCCCACCAACGAGATGATTGAACGCGACCCAAAAGCATACGCCCGCTTCATCGGCAACACAGAGGCCCAACCAGGCGGCCCTGGAAACCCGCTCGGCGCGCGCGCTCTCTATCTCTTCCAGGGCGGCAAAGACACGTATTTCCGCATTCACGGTACAACAGCGCCAAAATCCATCGGCCGCTCCGTTTCCAACGGCTGTATCCGGATGCTAAACGCCCACGTCAAAGACCTATACGAACGTGTGCCTGTCGGGACGACTGTTACCGTTCTGTAAGCGTTAACGAAATTTAGTTTCAAAGGGCTGGTGATTTCACCGGCCCTTTTTCGTATCAGCTGTGCGTGCCCCTTGGGACCACAGACCACCACAAGCAGGCACAAAAAAGGCCGGCATGAAACTGCCAGCCTTTTCCCGCATTTTTCCGATCTAACGGATTACTTCAGAGCTGCATCCGTGATCACCGATGTCCATGCCCCTTCGGGCTGCTTAGAGATCACCGGATCGGAACCGCCCGCCAACAATGTATCGACAGTGCGCTGGAAATCAGCCTCAACCAGAGCACCAGTGGATCCTGCTGTCAGCTTCGCGATCTCTTTCATCATGCGCACTTGCGCCTCTTCAGATTGCGCGCCGGTTTCATCATTTTCAACAATGATTGCGCCTGCTTCTTCGGGATGCTCAGCCGCATAGGCCCAGCCCTTCATGGAGGCACGCACAAAGCGGGTCATCTTATCCGTAAAGACTGCGTCTTCCAGGTTGCCTTCCAGCACATAGATGCCGTCTTCCAACGTCGCCACACCTTGGTCTTCATATTTGAAGGTCACCAGCTCGTCGGGGCTGACACCAGCGTCTAGAACCTGACCGTATTCGTTGTAAGTCATGGTCGAGATACAATCCGCTTCGCGCTGCAACAACGGGTCTACGTTGAAGCCTTGTTTCAGAACCGTGACGCCGTCCTCGCCGCCATCCGTGCTGATGCCCTCTTGGGACATCCAGCTCAGGAACGGGTACTCATTCCCAAAGAACCAAACGCCGATAGTCTTGCCTTTGAAATCTTCAACGCTTGTGATGCCCGTGTCTTTCCAGCAGGTCAGCATCAAACCAGAGGTTTTGAATGGCTGGGCGATATTCACCACCGGCAGACCTTTTTCGCGCGCGGCAAGGGCCGAAGGCATCCAGTTCAGCATCGCATCAGCGCCACCGCCTGCCAACACCTGAGGAGGTGCAATATCAGGGCCACCTGGAAGGATCGTGACCTCTAGATTTTCCTCTTCATAGAACCCTTTGTCCAGCGCCACATAATAGCCCGCAAACTGCGATTGGGTCACCCATTGCAGCTGCAAAGACACAGTGTTGGCGTGGCCATCAGCCAATGCCGGCGCGGCCATTGTTGCGGCACATGCCGTTGCCATCATAAATTTTTTCATTGTTCGACCTCCAAGTCGTTTGGTTAATACATTGCCCTGCTTATGCAGGATCATCGTTATCGTTGCGAAGGATGCCAAAAGGTCATCCGTTTTTCCAACAGCGTCATGGCCCCGTAAAACGCACTGCCTGCCAATGCAGCCACCACAATTTCCGCCCAGACCATATCAAGCGCAAGTTGCCCAAAGCTGGTCGAGATACGAAACCCCATACCAACCGTAGGAGAGCCAAAAAATTCAGCAACGATCGCGCCAATCAGCGCTAACGTTGTGCCAATTTTCAGGCCGTTGAAAATGAAAGGTAATGCCGCAGGTAGGCGCAGTTTGAACAGCGCGGCCCAATAGCCCGCAGCATAGGTCCGCATCAAATCCCGCTGGATGCCGCTTGTGTCTTTGAGACCAGCAACCGTGTTCACCAAGATAGGAAAGAACACCATGACGGCCACCACTGCTGCTTTGGATTCCCAATCACTGCCCAGCCACTTCACAAAAATCGGGGCGGTCCCCACAATCGGCAAGGCGGCCATGAAGCTGCCAACAGGTAGAATGCCACGGGTCAGAAACTCAGACCGATCGGCCAATATCGCCACAGCAAAGGCTGCAAGCGCACCAAAGATATACCCGCTCAGGGCGCCTTTCAGGATCGTTTGCTGGAAATCGGCCCATAATATCCGACCTTCTTGCGCCAATCGTTCGATAACGGAAGACGGCGTAGGAAGGATCACTGGATTCACCTCAAAGCCCCGAACCATGAGTTCCCAAACGATCACAATTGTCAGGCCAAATATCGCAGGTACGATGATCCGAACGGCCATCGTCTCGGATGTGGGGCCATTGGACAGGCGCACATTCAATCCCCATCCAGCCGCCCAAATGACCAGTGCTAAAACCACATAAATCATACCGCAGACATCCCCATACGCCGAAGCGTCACACGCTCAATGATGCTGAAAATGCCCACCAATGCTGCCGCAGTTAATGCAGCAGCAAAGAGAGCTGCCCAGCTGACCAAAGGTTGGCCGTATTGATCCCCCACCAACATGCGCGCCCCAAAGCCCGCCCGCGCGCCGGTTGGCAGCTC
>JBDVSG010000109.1:0-28601 GCA_039967155.1 Sulfitobacter sp.
ATTCCTGCTGCTGGTGGCGTTCTGCGCAGGTTCTGGCCAGCTCGGCGATGGCTTTGTAGGTGGAGGCGTCAGAGCTGCGCCGCCAGATGCAAAACAAGGGAAGCGGCGGCAAAGTCGCATCGACATCAAGCTTGCACAGATCCGAGCCAACCAAATCGCACGTAAGGGGCAGCGTTGCGATGCCCAGCCCGCGCTCGGTCAGCCTTGCGATTGCAGCCATCGAGGTTATGCAATGTACGTTTGAAGGGCGCAGACCGCGTTCATTGAACAAAGCCATAACATTGCTGTGCGGGCGCGAATTGCGGGTAAAAGTAATCAGCGGGCCGGTGGCCACATCACTAAGCGACAGCACTTCGTCGCGCATCCCTTGAGGTCCAAACCAGCCCATCGACAGGGAAGGGAGCTCGGCACAGATGCAGGTTTCGTCGTGGCGGTCGTCGGTTGTTAGCAGCATGTCCAGACCGCCGCGCTCAAACGCGGCGGCGATGTTTGGCGTGGGCTCAACGGTCAGTTCCAATTCCAGACGCGGATAATACCGCGCGACCTCTTCGATCAGATCACAAAGCCACGTGTGCACAACAGATGAGACAAGACCCAAACGGACCCGCCCAACAGCCTTGGTGGGGTCTGACAACGTCGTACGCAACTGGCGCTCTGTGGCCAGCATGTCTTGGGCCTTGTCCAAAATCAGCGCGCCTGCGACTGTGATGCGGGTGGCATGAAATTCGCGGTCGAAAAGATCCACCTCCAGCTCTGTCTCTAGGGATGAAATCCGACTGGATACAGTTGCTTGGCTGACATTCAGCTGCTCAGCTGCGGCCCGAAAGCTGCCTAAGTTTGCGACTGTGACAAAGGTTTCTAGAAAGCGCGTGTTCACCAAAGGCCTCGTTTACTCAAAACTGATCACCAGAATATGGCAAGCAGCGATAAATGTCACACCACCTTGGGTATGTCACTCTTCGTACGATTGGTCGGGTCGCGATATTTGGGTGAGGGGGTGCAAATGGGGGGATGTCTGATGGGGACCGCACGGGTTGCCTGCTACACCCCATACCCTTCCCACCCAGATCAAGCTGGATGAGAAGGTTAGCCCACCAAGAAACTACCGCGACGGATTAAGGACGCGTAGATCCGCGCTGGTGATTAACCAAAGATATAGAACGCCAGTTTATTGCCATCCAGATCGCGCACGTAGGCGCCATAAAAGACGTCTTCAACGCGTTGGCCAGGTGCGCCTTCATCTGTTGCGCCCAGTTCCATTGCTTTGGCGTGCAGTGCATTGACCTCGTCCTTGGAGGAGGCGGCGAAAGCGATCATCGTGCCGTTGCCACAGGTTGCAGCTTCGCCGTTGAAAGGCTCGCATACTGCAACCATCGGTGCGTCGGTTGATTTGCCGATCATTGCCAATCGGCCAATATCAACCTGAACAGAAGCATCTAGGAGGTCGCAGTAAAATTTCTTCGCGTTTTCAATATCTTTCACGCCAATTGTTGAGTAGCCAATCATTTTCATATCCTTGTTTTCATTGCCTTACGTGACTATCTACTAGAAGGTTGGCAATTTTCTAGCAAGCCAAATCCACCCGATCACTAGAACGTCATCTGTCGCAGATTGTGTGTTATTCCCTTCCAATTGTTAGCACTGATACCTGAGGGTTTTGATGTCAGGCAGCGCGCGGTGCGCTCACACAGAGGCAGGGCGCACCAATGCGCGTGGCGCCAAACCCTCCATGGTCAGATCTGGAAAGAGGGGTTTAAATGGTAAGCGCCCAGTGCTGGGTCGGGACCTCGAAAACGTGAACCCGTTGCACTTGTTCTTTGGAACGTGGGGGGACAACGTGTCTACCAACTGGAAGATAGATCCTGTTCAAAGCAACAAGAAGGGCTAACAAAATGTCAGAAGATGAGAGTGTGTTTCATGCAGGTGAGCGGATCCTTCACGAAAGACTAGGGATCGGCGACCGCCTGCATCAGCTAGGTATGCGGATGATCCGCGACCATATGCCGGAACAGCATCAGGAATTCTTTGGGATGCTCTCCTCTGTTCACATTGGTGCCGTTGACGGGGAGGGGCACCCGTGGGCCATGATGCGGGTTGGCCCTGCCGGATTTATGACGTCCACGGGGAATAGGAGATTAAACATCGCGTCCGAACCACTGCTTGGAGAGCCTTCAGATCTGCAGCTGGAGGTTGGTGCAAAGATCAGCATCGTTGGCATTGAATTCGAAACACAGCGCCGGAACCGGCTAAATGCAACGGTCATCGCAGCAGATGCCACAGGCATTTCGGTGCATGTGGATCAAAGCTATGGCAATTGTCCAAAATACATCCAAATCCGCCGCAAGATTGGCCAAAGCCCAACAACGGGCGCGGCCGTGACGCAGACGTCACAGCTCAGCCAGCAGGACAAGACGCAGATCGCCAAAGCGGATACGCTCTTGATCGCGTCGCGCGTGGCGCAGCTGGGGGATGATCCGCGCGCAGGGATCGACATCAATCACCGCGGCGGGATGCCAGGATTTGTGAGCATTCTGGATGATACCACGCTGCAATTTCCAGATTATAAGGGGAATAGTTTTTACAACACTTTTGGCAACATCATGACCGACCCGCGCGTCGGGTTGCAGTTTGTCGATTTTGAAACGGGCTCTTTGCTGAACATCAAAGGCACCGCCACAGTGGTTGAGGACCTAAATGATGGCATGTTGCCGCTGATGGGGCATGGTTTGCGGATCAAAGTGGCGTCGATCACACGGGCGCAAGGGGCGTTGCCGATGAAATATGTGTTTGAGGCCTATTCCGACCGCAACCCAGTGGTGGAAGGGTGAGCGGCCGTCAGACTGGGCGAACACTAATGAAGTAGGAACCAAATGGGACCTCTTGCAGCGGTGTGGACTGCTGCAACAACGAGGATGATCAAAGGTTTTTCCAGCAGTTGCAACGGGGTGGGAGAGTTTTTTGAAACAAAAATGGAACTTGCGAAGCCGCCTACCTATTGGTAGGTTTGGTAACGTGCAGCGCTAATACCTTACGCACGACAGCGGAACAGGACATCGTCTATGGAACTAAACGCAGATTTCGACGCACGCGTGGTCGTGCACTCTGATCAACTGGAATGGAATGCATCGCCCATGCAGGGGGTGGATCGCCGCATGCTCGACCGCATTGGCGGCGAAGTGGCCCGCGCCACAACCATTGTCCGCTATGCGGCCGGTAGTAAATTTTCAGCCCATACGCATACCGGCGGCGAGGAATTTATCGTGTTGGACGGTGTGTTTCAGGATGAACATGGTGACTTCCCAGAAGGCACATATGTGCGCAATCCACCTACGACGTCTCACACACCTGGGTCTGAACCAGGCTGTACAATATTTGTAAAACTCTGGCAGTTCGACATGGAAGATCGCAACCAATTTCGCAAAAACATGGCGGATGAATTAGGGGCGGTGGTGGACGGGGTCGCAACTGCGCAGCTGCACCGCGATGCACAAGAGGTCGTCACATACAGCCATATTGACGGTGGTGCGACGCTCACGAATGATGCTGCGGGCGGGATTGAGATGCTGGTGATCAGCGGCGCGGCTACGGAAAACCGCGAAACATTGGGCAAAGGGGCTTGGCTGCGGCTGCCCGAAGGTCACGTCCTTTCGGCAACGGCTGGCCCAGATGGCGCAAAAGTCTGGATCAAGACTGGCCATTTGCCACATGCAAAGCCACCGGTGGTATGATGGCTGATCAAAAACCTTTGGCGCTTGTCGCCGGTGCAGGGGCAGGTCTTGGACAAGCAATCTTGGCGCGTTTTGAAGCAGGCGGGTTTACGCCCGTTGGTCTGGGGCGCACGCGGCCTGACGCGGCTGTTGGTGCTTTCCACAAGGTTGATCTTGCGGATCCAGACCTCGTTGGTGAAAAATTGGCCAGTATCATCGCTGAATTCGGCCCGCCCAAAGTGGTCGTTCACAATACAGCAGAATTGGTGATTGCCCCCTTTGGTGAAACGACGTTGGAAGATTTCCAACGCACGTGGACCTCGATGGTACAAACCCCCATTTTGTTAGGGCAGAGCACGCTCCAGCCGATGGCGCAGGCGGGCGGGGGGACGTTTATCGTGTCGGGCGCCACGGCATCGCTGCGTGGTGGTGCGAAATTCGCGGCCTTCGCCAGCGCCAAATTTGCCCTACGCGGGTTGACCCAATCGCTCGCGCGAGAGTTCCAGCCAGCGGGTGTCCATGTTTGCCACGCAATCCTTGACGGCATCATCGACACGGCCCGATCACGTGATCTGCACAGCCTCGCCCCCGCAAAGATGATGAAGCCGGAAGATATCGCGCAAGCCTATTGGCAATTGGCCCATCAACCTAAATCCACTTGGACCCATGAACTGGATCTGCGTCCGGCGACCGAAGGTTTCTAGACCGTGCGGACCTTGATCATCGGCGGCGGCCTCTCTGGGCTTGCCCTCGCTGAGGCGCTTGAGCAGCAGGGCCGCGATTACCTGCTGCTTGAGGCGCGCGCGCGGTTTGGGGGGCGGATCAAGACCGAAAATTACAAAGGCGCGGATTTTGATGTGGGGCCTGCTTGGTTCTGGCCAGATCAGCCTCGCATTGCTGCGCTGATCCAGCGTTTAGGTCTGGAAAAATTCGACCAATTCGCCGATGGTATTTTGACGTTTGAGGATGAGCGTGGCCAAGTGCAACGGGGCCGTGGATTTGCGTCCATGCAAGGGTCTTGGCGTCTTAAGGGGGGACTGGGCGCGTTGACACAAGCGTTGGCTGCCCGTTTGCCCCAAGCGCGAAAACGCCTGAACGCTGCGGTCGTGTCGGTGCAAAGGACCCGTACGGGGATCACGGCCACCCTCAGCAACGGTGACATGGTCCCTGCAGAAAACGCGGTATTGGCGGTGCCGCCACGGGTGGCATCGGGGATCGTTTTTGAACCCGCGTTGCCTCAAAACACTGTGCAAGCCATGCAAGGCATCTCAACGTGGATGGCAGGGCAGGCAAAAGCTGTTGCTGTCTATGAAACCGCCTTTTGGCGCGACGACGGGCTGTCAGGTGATGCCCAAAGCCGCTTTGGCCCGATGGTCGAAATCCATGACGCATCCCCTGCAACGGGCGGCCCTTATGCGTTGTTCGGCTTCATTGGCGTGCCCCCTGCAAACCGAACAGATGAGCAGCGCTTACGTCAAAGCCTACAGGCGCAATTGGTCCGCCTCTTTGGCCCCAAAGCCGCAGAGCCAGCAAAGCTATTCCTCAAAGATTGGGCATTTGATCCCTACACCGCAACAGACCGTGACCAACAGCCCGTCTATGCCCATCCGACCTACGGGCTGCCGCGGGACTTGGCGGATTTATGGGAGGGCCGTTTGCAGTTTGGCGGCACAGAAGTCGCCGCGCAATTCGGGGGCTATATCGAAGGCGCTTTAGAAGCTGCCGAAAACGTATTACTGAGGATCAAAGAATAGAAGGGGTGCCTAAAATGGTGAGCGACACAAAAACAGCACTTTTGGATTCTGCGGAACGCGCCGCACGCTCGCTTGGGTTTGACGGGTTCAGCTATGCGGATTTGGCCGAAGATGTGGGCATCCGCAAGGCCAGCATCCACCACCATTTCCCATCCAAAGCAAAGCTGTCTGTTGAGCTGATGCAGCGGTATTGCACCACATTTGAGACGGTCTGCGCCGAAATAGATGCCGCAGAAACCACCGGCGGCGCCCGTTTGCGGGCCTTAATCGGGCGGTACCGCAACGCGCTTCAGGGCGGCAAAAGCCTGTGCCTGTGCGTTTCTTTTTCAACCAGCCGCGAAAGCCTCCCCCCCGAGGTCATCGCCCAAATAGGCCTATTTCGCGCGCTCATGCTTGGATGGATTGAAACGACGTTCCAATTGGGAAAAGCGGACGGGTCTATCATCGCAGTAAATGATGCCGGTTTGGAGGCCGCAGCGGCCCTTGCCTTGCTAGAAGGCGCCCAGCTTGCGGCGCGCCCACAAGAAGACCCAGCGCTGTTTGACAGTGCTCTTAGCCTTCTGAGCCAGCGGATCGCTAAATAAAGCAGTCAAACCCGCGTTCCCATTCATTCAGTTTCGGCCGCGACTTATGTTGTCGCGCCTTTTTTCAAAGGCGCGTTGCGTTACCTATCTGAAAAGCCTCATCTTTGTGACCAGATAACGGCCGTAAAAATGACACCTCCGCCAAGGATCGCAGAAAATGTTGGCACCTCTGATAACACAAAAAACGCCAAGACGGGCGCAAGCGGCATTTCCAACGTCGAGAGCAATGCTGTTTCCGCCGAGGGCAAACGCCGAGCACCCTCAGACAAGGTCACCGAGGCAACGGCAAAAACAAGACCAAAGGCAATGAGTATCGGCAGCTCTTGGCCTTGCACTGCAAGGGGCGCGCCAAACGCCAATGCAAAAGGCAGCAGCACAATAGAGGAGAGGGCGGCGGGTAGCGCTGCGGTTGTCGATGGAAATTTTCGGTACACAACCACAGTTCCCGACATCATGAGGGTCATGAACAGGGCTAGCAAATCTCCCTTTAGCTGACTGCCGCCAAAGGATGATGAAACAATGATGAACACACCAAGCAGAGCGGCCAAACTTGCCAAAATGACCTGCGTTGTTGGAAGCTCTTTGATGAAAATCCACGACAGGCCCGCTGCGATGAAAGGTGCGGCGGCGTAGATCAAAGCGACGTTGGCGACGCTGCTCAGTTTGAAGGCGGGGATAAAGGCGGCAGTGCCAGCGGCCATCATGAGTGTCACAAAAAATGCGGGTTTGTTGAACGCTCTGATTTCTGCAAACAGGGCACGGCGCAGTACCAGATAAGTCAGCGTAAACGCTGCCGCCGCAACCCCGCGCCAGAAGATGATCCCCCATGCGTTTGTTGAAACGCCGTTGGTGAAAACGCCCGCAGAACTAAAGACAATCGCGGAGACAACCACCAGCACAATACCTGCTTGTCTTTGTTTGGAAACGATCATTGTCACGAGATACCGCCTTGAATTGTTTTTGAAGGAATAGCGGAACACTGCTGACACCTGCATGTCAGTAGTATTTAGTGTTGGATAAAAAAGTGAAGGGTCATGGCGTCCAAAACAACACGATTCTTCGAGATCATTCAGATACTGCGTGAAGCCAAGGAACCGCTTCTCGCGCGCGATCTGGCCGCCGTTCTCGAAGTGTCGGTCAGGACAGTCTATCGCGACATTGCCAGCTTGCAGGCCATGCAGACCCCGATACTGGGGGAGCCTGGCGTCGGTTACGTCATGCGAAAGGGCTATGATCTTCCTCCGATCAACCTTGACGTGGATGAAGCCGAAGCTGTTGCAGTTGGCCTTAGCCTTATTGCGCGCACGGGCGATAGGGGTTTGTGGCGGGCTGCGGGGCGCGCTGCGCGGAAATTACACGAGGCGGCACCAGGCACTAGAAAGCTGGTGACATCATCGTGGGGCGTTGAAACGGTGCCGCCGCTAGATCTGTCGCGGCTTCGCGCTGCGATCCGCGCGGAAACCAAGGTGCAGATTGTCTATCGAGATGCAGATGGGCGCGAAACCAACCGTGTGATCTGGCCGCTTGTTCTGATCTACTATGTGGACAATGTATTGATCGTGGGGTGGTGTGAGCTGCGCCAAAGCCTGCGCCACTTCCGCGTAGACCGTATCACCAGCGGCGAGTTCTTGTTGGCTGACTTCAACGGCAAAGGCGATGCCCTGATTGCGCAGTGGGAGAGGACGCAAAAGAATGAGACTGTTTCGACAAAAGATTTCTAGGTCGCAAAAGCGGCCAGCTCCAAACCAGAAGGACCGCGCATTTCAATTGAATTCCCCAGTTCCGTGCGCAGTGCAGCAAAGGTCTGGATCTTGCAAACGTGGCCGAGCAGCATCCGGTCCAGATCCGAAACAAGAGGACGAAACTCAGCGCAGGGCCCAAATACGCGCCGCTCACCCGTGTCTGCTCAATTACGTACCGCAACGGGTTGCTGAAAGGAAATCGCCTGTTTGCCAGTCCAAGGTTTGGGATTAGGGGGCAGACTTGGGTTGCCCTGTCACCCATGTTGACGCTTTTTCCCCCAATGCTTGGAATTTGTCAGAGACAGTTTCGATCTTTGCTTCCCACTCAGGGTTTGGCTGCTGACCGTCGGTTACTTTGAAAAAGGCTTGAAGCAAACACGCCATTGCGAAGGGCTCGATGACAGCGGCTTTCACCGCCCATGCAAAGAGCAAAGCAAAAACCACACCCCCAGCAGCCCATGCACCAGGCATCAGGTAAACGACTGCCGCCGCCGGTGCCAACATCACCAGAAACACTATGATGGATATCGCCCATGTCAGCAGGGTGAGCCACGCCGCATTTTTCATCATCGGTTTGGCGTTTTGGCCATACAGGACAAGGGCGTCCTTCGCGGAAGCGTAAGGGTTTTCAGCGCGGGTTCGAATGCCATGGGCCAAGATAACTTCATCAATGAGCCCAACAGCAAGCCGCAAATAGGCCCGCACCAGTGCCATAACTTTATCCAAGCCCGGAATGGGAAGGATTGACAGCAGCCCTTGAACAAGCCCCGTGATCGCCTTGATGACCCCTTTGATCAATTGATCGACAGCAAACAGGGCCGAGGCCTCACCAAAGCGGTCAGTGATGATGGTCTTAGCGTATGAGATTTGCCCCCGTCCTGCTGGCAATTCGCGCCCATCCAACGCTTCGACCATAACCGCAATGTGCCCCGCCTTTACAATGTAGAGCAGGTATTCACGCATCAAATAGAGCACGCCCGCTGTGAGCCCAAGACCGATCGCGCCCCCCCAAGCCGTGGCACTGATGCGAAAATCGTCGTCACCGAAACCACCCAAACCATATCCGATACCAGCCCCCGTTCCCGTGGCCAGAACATAGGCAACCGCAATGCCGAAATAGACGATGATGCGGAAGATTAGAAAAGGCGCTGTTTTATGCATCAGGCTAAAGGCCGTCGAAAGGTTGAAATCCCACATGTGTTTATCCTGTGATTAAAGAGTTCGGGTCAGCTTATTTGTTGGCACAAGGGTCTTCGCCATATTGTTGTTGGTTATGCACGGTCATGTAGGCTTTTGCGCCTGCGCTGCTGGCCTGAACCGATGTCGCACCCGCCGCATAAACGACTAGAAATGCGTTTTGGTGACATATTCCGTGTTGCTCCTCCAAGATCACGGGTGTCCGCCCCACCATGAACAGGTCAAATGCGGCTTGCGCCAGCAAGGCGTCTTCCAGCAAAAAATCGCAGTAGGAATTGTAGGACATGTCAGTGCGCCAGACATTCGCAGTTACAGTTACCGGAGCGCCTTGGGTTCCCAGATAGGCACTTCGTTCGGTCACGGTTTTCCAAGAAATATCGGGGTTTTGCCCCTCTGCCTTATAGTCATGGGCCGTGGTCACAAGGACGCAGGCCTCCATTGCGTCAGCAATGTCTTGCGCCGTCGCTAAGGGTGTTTGGGCATAAGCCCCCTGCGCCAAGCACATGAGACTGGCGGACAGAGCAGCGGTGCGCGAGATGCTGAAAGATTTCATGTTATCTCCAGTTGACGTGGACGGGATCGGTTGTGTTGCGCGTTGAGGCTCAATTCACCCAAGCCGCCTGTGTAAATGTATGGACGTCGCAATTCCCAATTGGGCCCATTGCGAATGTTAGATGTTGACGGTGGTTAATCAACATGGATGAGATCACCTGCACACCCCATTGCAAAAAGACGCCTCTGCCGTCCTCCGTCATATCGCCGATGCCTAGCCAAGAATTTGCGCCCAATTGCGTCCAATCAAGCTGCGGGGCCATTTTCTCGGGGGTGAAGTTGGCACCAAAGCTGTGGTTGTTCTGAGATGTTTGCAATGCAGCCATTTGCCCGCGCGCAGCATTTTCAATCATCCCAGAACACCCTGAGAAAACTTGATCCTGAATTTCGATGACCCAATTCCCGTCCCGCGGCTGAATGTGTTTTGATTGCAGATTATCGGGTTCGGGCGTTAAATCCTCTGCGTTCCCGCTAAATTCCATGTCGCTATCATCAAGGTTAACAATAGGCGGGGCGCCGTCACCGCCATGACGTTCATTCACGTCTTCTGGGGGGAGGTCCGTCCATTTGGCGGGCTTCCCCTTTTCCAAAACAACGCCTGTCGCAGTTGGGGGGCGTTCACCATCAATCAATAGGCCGGCTTCTTGGAGGGTTGTGTCGCTTTCGTATTGCAGGACCCCATTTCCATTAGGCTCAACGACATAGACGTCTACCGTACCGGCGAAAACGGGGCTGACGATCAGTGCCGCAGTTAGAAACAGACGCTTCATTGATCATCTCCGGTCAGTTGGTTCAGCAAAGTGTTAAAACGGTCCTCGTTCAGCCACATGCCAACAGGTTTGAACGATAAGCTGCGTTGAATGCGGGCAATACCGGCCAAAAGCGCGGGATCATCAGTTGCATCATGGCAAAACGTGCCAGTGATCAGTTCGGTACATGGTCCTAGGTCCGCCATGCGTTGAGGCTGGTTTAATGTCACGAAAAACGGGCCACTTGTGGTGTTGATCGTCATGTTGAACATAGGTTGGCCGTTTTCGATCTTAATTGGACGCTCCGCACCCCAGCCTTGTGGCAGGTGGAAGTCCACGGGCACATCAGACATCGCCATCTCACAGCCCTCGCCAGTCGAGCAAAAGAATGTGACATCAAGAGCAAGATCAGCCCCCTCATTCCTAGGTTTTAGAACCACAAGATTTGAGCGTGGAAACCCCGCACCAAGCTGGATGGAAGCGCGGCCATGCAGCCCGCCAGACTGGGCTGTGATGCGGTACGTGCCGGGCGCACGCCCAAGGTCGTCCATCCGATCCCCGTTTGGGGCATCAAAAGTGACAGGCGTGTCCAAATCTGGATGTTGGAGCATCCACGTCACCGGTGTTTCCAAACGGGTCCCACGTTCATCCACCGCGATAAGTTGATGATCAACAGGGGCGGCGTTACGGGCAGCATCGGCGCCCGCTAGATCATCAGGCTTTATCAGCAGCACAGTGACGGGGGCGCCTTCTTGGGGTGTGATCTGCGTGGCCCATCCCGTGCCTTCAGGTGTCATTACGTAATCCGTACTTGCACCGTTCACTGAGAGGGTCATGCCCATGCGATCAGTCTTGTCTTGCGTCAGGGTCGCCTCGCCAAAGCCGCCCTTTGGGCCAAAGCCCCAACTTGGATCAGCCTCCACCACCAACCCGCCAGTGCCAGTGGGTTCGCCCTTTGCGTGGCTCAGTTGAAATTTAATCAACGGTATCGTGCGTTGATTGTTTTGCATGACCAGTTGCCAGTTCCCGTGCAAGTCACCGACTTCGTGCAGTGGGAATTCCTCGCCGCCCATTGCGTCAGCTTCCGCAGCCATCCCTTGTGTCTCAACGCTGCTGGCATCATCGCGCGGGAAAGGGATGCCAACAGCGATCTGGCCCAAGGGTGTTGTTTTGGACCCAGAGCTGTTTTCAAAATCCGACGTGAAAATCAGATCATACAGCCCAGGTTCATCCGGAGCCGTGAGCTGAAAGCCATCCTCTGTGACCATCCCTTCGACGGAGATGCGGCTGACCCGCTGATCTGCCAAGGAAAATTGGAAACCGTCACGGCGGTTGCTGGACCCCGCCCAATGTGCGTCGAAAACTTCGCCCACGCCGACCTCACGTGGGCCTTCCCATATTGGATCGATTGTTGCTGCAAAGCTGATGGGAATGCGCGCAAATTCGGTGCCGTCTGTTGCTGTTGCGACCAATTCGTAGTCACCAACCATTTGTGGTGATGGCACACGTACAGGCGTGAAGATGTTCGCAGTTGGCGCGACACTGCCTGCGCGAAGTGCCTCTTCTGGATCAGTCCGACCTGCAGGATACAAAAACGCGCGATAGAAAGACGAACGATCAATTCCAGTGGCGTTTTTCAACAAAACGATATGCTCTTTGCCTGCATCCAACACGGGCAATTGGCCTTCACGCCAGATGACGTAATCCGCCTGCGCACCCGATATTTGCAGATCAATGATTTCGGTCTGATCTGTGATCTGGACATCGAACTGACCGGATACGCCATCGCCTTCGACCCTCAGTGTCGCAGGTCCAAGATCCAACCGAACCGGTAAACCCGGAACAATAGCCGTGTCGTCCGTCAACGTGCCAAGTTCGACATCATTGCCATAAACCGTGACCTGCTGAGGCAGTGCCAGAGTACTGTCATCCATGCGCACACGTATGGTCACGTCTTGGTAATCTTGCGCAGGATCAACGGCGGGGGTGCCCGCCTGCGTGGCCTGCATCACACCGTCCATCGCATTTGCCAATTCGCCCGCGTTCGCGGCATCGAAATACCGTCCGCCTGTCGCCTCAGCGAGGCATTGAAGCTGCGCCTTATCTGCATCCTCAATATCGAACCCGATGACATGGGCCGTGAAATCTAGGCCAAGCGCCTCAAGCTCGGCGCCAACAGCACAAGGATCTGCGTTGCATGTCTCGACCCCGTCCGACAACAGCACAACGGTTGCGGCGTCCTCGGTATAGCGCAAAACCTCGGCCGCCTGACGCACGGCATCAGACAACGGCGTCTTGCCAATAGGGGAGAGACCCGCGACAAGCTCAGCGATATCGGCACCTTCATGTGGTGTCGCCAGCGTTTCGATATCCGCGCAATTTCCGCGCTCCCGATGGCCATATGCGATCAAGCCGGTGCGCGTTCCGGTCGCGTCCCAATCTGCCAGCAGCCCGCCAAAGGCATCGCGCGCGATCTCAACCTTTGCCACACCGTCAACTTGTCCCCACATGGAACCGGACATGTCGAATACAACCATCACATCGTTATCGGTGGTTTGGGCCAGCGTTGATGATGCTACAAACATAGCCAAAATAAGGTGAGCTGTTTTGCGCATCAGAGATCCTTGAAATATCTTAAAAAATTGACTTTTCGATCAAAATCCGTTGTAATAAATCCATGTGGAACTCCTTCGACAAGATAAGGATTTCCTTAGGTTGTGTTGGAGAGGTGATCGTTTGTCCCTGATGAGATCACTTGCCGAGCAGATGGAGACGCAGTCGACGTCGGGGGATCGGTGGGCATCTGCGATAGCCTGTCTTCCTGAAATCGAATTATCCAAAGTTGTTTTTATGGATCTGAGGTGCCGCGATGCCCCTTTGATTTTAAGCAATGCCAGCAAGGCTTGGACGTCGGAATACCGCGCCACCGTGCAGGCGGGGCTCGATCCGTTTGCACGCAATTGTATGACCAGCCTATTGCCGCAACCGACTGGCATTGGTCATTTTGAGCGACATCAACACTTGCCGCAGACGGCATTGGATCAAATCGCCAAGGGCAGCGACGCACTGGGTATTTCCACAGGTATGTCAGTCACTTTGCTACCCGATGAGAGGGGCGCAGGTGTTGGGTTTAACCTAATGACCCATTTGAATTCATCCGAGTTTTCACAGATGCGTCATGAGTTTGAGGACACATGGCGGGCTTGGTGTCAGTTGGTCTATGCAGGTTTAAATATGCCAAACAACGATGGGCCAGCCTTGACCGATCGGGAACACGACTGTCTTGCGTTCATTGCCGATGGCATGCGTACCACCCAAGTCGCCTATAGGCTGGGCATTTCAGAAGGCACAGTTGAATTGCACCTGCGCAGCGCCCGCCGCAGACTAAATGCGAAAACCCGAGACCAAGCCGTTGCACTCGCAATCAGAGCGGGCTTGATTTAACGGCAAAACGCTTCAGCTAGCGGTCTATGCGCGAATTGCCTGTCCAGAAGGCGCGGAAATTTGTGCCAAAAGGGGATCTTTCGATGTCTGGTCAATGCTCCGCTATATTCGCAGTATGTTTGAGAAGCGCAAAAAGCGCTTTCTCAAATAAAGTTAGTGATCAGCTGCCAGTCCCGATGGCTTGGGATCGGCGCGGCGAGCTGCTAGGTGATGCCGCCCCAGCAAAATAACGGCCAAAGCTATTCCGACCCACATGAAGGTTGCGGTTTTCCACAATAACAGAACCGCAGCAAACAGCCTGAATATGACCTCGCTGCGCTGCAGGGGCGTGCGGTCAAAATGGGCCAAGGCCGAGGCCATCAGGTAGAGCGCGAGGATCAGGCGTAGACCCAATAGGGTTAACGCCAGCCAATCCACAGTACCGCTATATCCGTCGATCAGCGTACTGCGGCCTGCGGCATCGGTGATTGTGACAGCTTCTTCGATCAGCAACAGCTCTGGATACCATGCAAATACAAAGGGGATTGTAAACATCACGATCCCGACCCGTACAGCGGCAAAGGCCGTGCGCATGGGTTCGGTTCGCGTGATCGAAGCTGCGGCAAAGGCCGCTATGGCCACAGGCGGCGTGATCGCTGAGGCGACTGCAAAGTAGAAGACAAACATATGTGCGGTAAAAAAGCTGACGCCCAAGTTGGCCAATAGCGGCCCCAACAGCAACGCCACATTCACATAAGCGGGAACCGTCGGCATCCCCATGCCCAGCAAGATAGCGCAGACCATCGCACAGGTCAGGGCCAACATCAGGTAAACGCCTCCGACGATTGGAATTTCAAAACCAAAGATGCGCAGCATGTTCGCCGTCTCTAACCATGAGGTGACAGCGCGGGTCAGCTCTCCGGTTAGGCCGCTTTCGTTCAGGAAGGCCGAAATAATCGAGACCGCGAAAAGCAAAAGAAACAGCCGCGAAATCAGGATGCCACCATCCGCCAGTGAAACGATGACTTTTGACGGTTTGCGCCGAGTGTCAGGATCCAAAAACAGCAGCGGCAACAGGACGGCAACAGCCCACCATCCCGCCGAGGTCGCATCACCAGTTGAGTTGACGATGGTCTGGATCACAAAGCGGGGTAGGATGTTGGACAGCCAACCGGCACTCACCACATCTTTACTTCCCAGCAGCAAAAACAGGATTGTCATGATCGGCACAAAGATGATGACAAGGTTCAGCCAGTCTTGGCGAAACATCACCAGATCGTCTGGGATTTCGCGCATGGCTTCAACCTTTTCGCGGCGGGCTTGGAACATGACCGCTAGGAAAATGGAGAAGAAAAAGAACATCGCGGGCAGAAATGCGGCCGTGATGACCTTGGTATAAGGTACCGCTGTAAGGGCGACCAAAACAAAGGCTGCGACGCCCATAACAGGTGGCATGATTTGCCCCCCAGAGGAGGCCGCCGCCTCAACCCCGCCCGCAAATTGTGGGGAAAACCCGTTGCGTTTCATCATCGGGATCGTCAGGCGCCCCGTCGAGAGCACGTTGGTCACTGGCCCGCCAGTGATTGTGCCAAACATCGCCGAGGAGACAATAGCGGCATGGGCTGGCCCGCCGCGCAGGTTACGGGTCACACGCACAGCCAATTTGATCAGCGACGTGCCCCCAGCTGAAGTGCCGAACAGCGCCCCCAAAATCACGTAGGGGAAGACTTGATTGACGACGATATCCATAAACCGTCCCATGAAACCATCAGGCGTAATGAACACATTTGTAGCCTTCTGGATTGCCGCCGCGCGAACATCGCCGCCGTCGGCACCCAGCTTGGTCAATAAGAAGCTGTTGTCGCTCAGATCATACATCCAGATCAGCGCTGAACCGACAGTATAAAGCACCACAACGCTGGCCACCGCGACCAATGGAACCCCCCAAACCCTTACGTTATAGAGGAAAAACAGGGTGATGATTGTAAACAGCAGCGGGATGATCCAAATCCCAAACCGACCCTGACAGGCGGGGACTTCGGCGGCAAATGAAATGCCGGGGATCACGCCTTCTGATCGCTCTGCTGCGTCTTGAATCAAGCGCGCCCGTTCGCCGGTGAATTGGTCGATCAGGCAAACGGAATCGATCTCAACCAAGAAACCAAACGAAGCCAAAAACGCGGCAAGGATCAGGCCCGCGTCCAAGAGCAAACCCAACCAAGCCAGCTGAGGCCGACTGACCTTCCACGCTCGGTACACGCTGGCATCAAGGGCAACGATCACCATCATCAAAAGGAAAATTGGCGGGTAGAAAAATTCAGGCGGATATCCCGAAACCCGAAGAAATGGCTGCCCTGTAAGAGTGCGGACAACGTCCTGCAAACCCGGGATTTCAGGCATAGTGTTCAGCATGCCAATGATGACAAGAATAAAGCCTAGGGCAATTGCCCATTTGCGGCTGATGCCGTTGGTCGCGTGTGTATTAGACATGAGAAGGG
The DNA here is from genome assembly GCA_039967155.1 of Sulfitobacter sp. Taxonomy (GTDB): domain Bacteria; phylum Pseudomonadota; class Alphaproteobacteria; order Rhodobacterales; family Rhodobacteraceae; genus Sulfitobacter. Next base: position 16,207 of record JBDVSG010000109.1, read on the forward strand.
CCCCTTACGCAGGGCCGGAAAAAACCGGCCCCGTGTTGATCAATGCTACGGACGCAGGCAATCTGCGACAGTGTGACCTGCATCCTCAAAGGCGCGGATCGCACCTGCGTGCATTTTAACCTGTACGGCACCACATACGCCTTGCGTGACGCCATCAAGGTCACCAAAGCTAAGGCCAATGAACGGTCCGCGGGGCGATCCCGTCAGAAAACGGTCTTCCGCCTCAAGATATGCCTTGGTGATATTATAGGCGAGGTCTTCGTCCATGGTTGCCGCAACGATCTGACCGAAGGCTAAGGCAAAAGTGTCGAAGGTGTCATCATCGGTCACGACAGTAATGTCATTGCCTGCATAAGCAGCGCGGAACTCTTCGACAGGGACGGAGTAGGGCGCGTGGCCAGGGGCCGCGACGATTTGCTGCCCCAACTCACTGGCAAGCAGATCTGACGGCACATCATAAAGCGTGATCCCGCCAGCAGCCGCAATGGCGATCTCGCGACCAGATGGCAAACCTTCGGGTATTGTCCACGCATCCACAGCGCCACCTGTGATGGCAGAAACCGTGTCGGGCCAAGGGTTTTGCACCCCTTCATAGCCTTCGTTTTCCTTTTCGCCGGACAGCAGTTGAATCATCGCGCGGCCAGACGTCAACGCAGCCCCACGGGGCGGGCCATTCCAGATGCGTTTACCCGCCAAGTCGCGGATGTTTTCGATGGGGTTGCTGTTGTAATGTCCAAACAGTTGTGCTGCGCCTGCGTTGAAAAAGAGGACACGGATGTTGTCGGCCATCTCAGCGCCTTTTTCAGGGCCGACCCCACTGTAAGGGCCGATGCCACGGGACAATAAAAACGGCAGGATCAGCGGCGCGGGGGCCATATCCAACTGGCCTTCGGCGACAGCTTGGACTGAGTTGGTCAGCGTCGCACCTTCGGTAATTTGCATCGTTGCCACGCCTGCGCTGGCCAAAACAGCTGCAAGAGTAGAATCGATGTAATGCGGGGTAGAGCCTGGCGGTGTTGTCTCGGCGGTCAAGGTTGTTTGTGCGAATGCGAATGCAGGCGCAAGCGCCATAGCACCACCGAGTAGTATTGATCTGATCATATCATCCTCCCAAATGTTCTGCTCTCCTCCAAGAGCAAATGCCCTCTGAGCGAAGGCTTGGTCTGAGGGTTGCAGAAAATATATGACTTGTCACGCATTTATTTCTCGGTTTGTATTGATTACAGGGAGGAAGCGCATGAAAGAAGATCAAGAACGTGATGTTAGCGCGATCAAGGCGCGGATCGAAAGAGAGGACGCCAATCTGTTTGGACGGCTTGCGACGATATATGCGGCGTCTCGCAAACAAGCGCAGGATTTGCTTCAGACCGGCGGGGGCATTTCGATTGTCGAATGGCGAACCCTTTGGGACTTGCACGAGGTCGGCCCCATGACCATCAGCGATCTTGCCTCGATCCAACGTTCAGATCATTCCCAGCTAAGCCGAGCCTTGCCGCAGATGCGCCAAAAGGGGTTGGTGTCCATGCGCCGGGCTGCGCAAGACGGACGGCAAACGATCGTGAAACTGACAGACAAGGGTCGCGGTGCATACCACCTTGCCGCGCCCATCATGGGCCGTCGCCGCGCTGAGGTAAGCGATGTTTTCACCCAAGCCGAGATCGTTGATTTTATTGGATATCTGGACCGGCTGGAAGACTTCGTTCGTCGCCCCGTTGAGGAGGTTATTCGTAAAGACGACATTGTATGAAAACTCAAATGGCGAAAAGACGCATTTTTCAGACAAATTCAAAGCCTCGGCGGCGCCTAAGGCGCTTCGTCGGGATCGCACGGCCCAAGAGGTAGCAGCCAATCACGTGGCAATCGCACAGCAACTCAAAAAACGCCCGCGCACGGCCTTGCCATATCAAACCCCAGCAAAGCCGTTCGCTGAACATGTCGCGCTAACCAGCTTAAGCCGCACGACAATGTGGAAAATCTGGTGCGCGTGAATAGAAAACCTCTAGATCGGGCGCATGGCTAACAGGCGGGCCATATCTATCATGCGTGCCGAAAAGCCCCATTCGTTGTCATACCATCCAAACAGGCGCAACTGACTGTCGCCGATGGTCTGGATTTCGGGCAGGGCCAGCACCAGCGATTCAGGCCGTCCCCGCATATCGCGCGAGACACAAGGGTCGTCGGTGGCACCAATCACTGCGCTGCCTGCGGCGATCTTGCGTAAGACCTCGCGCGGGTCGCCCACCAGCGGCGCCGATAGCTGTAGCGTGGCATCAATGGCAGAAACGCTCAGGCTGGGCACGCGAAGGGCCGCAACACTGGTGCGCGCGCCGATGTCAGGCAGGATGTTTTGCAGTTCTTTGGCGGCGCTGGTTGTGGTGGGGACCATAGATTCAGCCCCCGCGCGGCTGCGCGCCAGATCGCCACGCGGTGTATCCACCATGGGCTGGCTGCTGGTATAGCAGTGGATGGTGGTGATATGCGCATGATCGATACCAAGCACCGCATCCACAACGCGCATCAACGGTCCAATGGCATTGGTTGTGCAAGACGAATTTGAAATGATTTGTGCCGCGCCGATACACCCTTCATTTGCCCCCAACACGCAAGTTGCCTGCGCAAATTCAGAGGGGCCCGATATCAGCACCGCCCGCGCGCCAGAAGCCAAGCCCCGCGCTGCCATCTCATCCGATTGCAGCTTGCCCGTACATTCCAGCACCACATCCGAAGCCGCAAAATCCGTTCCTTGCGGATCAGCGAGATGGCTGAAGGGGATCAGCACGCCATTGATCCGCAGCGCAGTCCCTTCGACACTTACGTCATAGGGCAGCGGGCCAAACGTGCTGTCGTATTTAAACAAATAGGCACATGTCTCTAGGGGGGCGATATCGTTGATCTGGGCGATCTCGATATCAGCATGTGCCGAACAGGTCAGAACCTGACGCAGGATTGTGCGTCCGATCCGTCCAAACCCATTGATAACAATCCGCATATCCGCTGCCCCTTTTGCGGTTGAGGTGAAATTGAGGGGCCTTCGGGCACATAAATTTTGTGAAACTCAAAGACCTTAACCGCAGGCATGGGTCAAAGTTGAGCAACTTTCAAGCGGGTGTTGTGCAAATGTGATGGGATGGCAAATGTTTACCTACCCAGAGCGTGCCATCATTCTTTGAGGCGCAGCGGCATCTGACGGTTGACGTCCTTATACAACAAATAGCGAAACCGCCCCGGACCGCCCGCATAGCACGCCTGCGGGCAAAACGCGCGCAGCCACATAAAATCACCGGCCTCGACCTCTACCCAATCTGTGTTGAGCCGGTAGGCGGCTTTGCCCTCCAATACATACAGCCCGTGCTCCATCACATGTGTTTCCAAAAACGGGATCACACCGCCGGGTTCAAAAGTGACAATGGTCACATGCATATCATGGCGCATATCTGCGGGGTCGACAAAGCGGGTGGTGGCCCAGCGGCCTTCTGTGTCGGGCATGACGGTGGGGGCGATGTCCTGTTCATTTGTGATGATGATATCGGGTTCATCAATGCCTTCAACGGCTTGATAGGCCTTCCTAATCCAATGGAATCGCAGCATGTCGTCGGTTTCATTGCGCAAAGACCACTGCGCACTTGGCGGCAAATAGGCATACCCCCCCTCACCAAGCGTATGCGACGTGCCGTTCACAGTCAGCGTTGCTATGCCTTCGACAACAAAAAGCAGACCTTGGGCAAGAGGATCTGTCTCTCCCTTGTCAGAGCCGCCTTTGGGGGCGACTTCCATGATGTATTGGGAAAATGTCTCCGCAAAACCGCTGAGCGGACGGGCAATAACCCACAGACGCGTGTCCTCCCAGAAGGGCAGAAAACTGGTGACAATGTCGCGCATGGTGCCTTTGGGGATGACCGCATAAGCCTCGGTGAAGATGGCGCGGTCGGTCAGCAATTGGTCCTGACCGGGATGGCCGCCGTGGGGGGCATAATAACGGGCTGACATGTCGGATCCTTTTTATGAGAATTCAAACCCATAGTAGGGGATTGCGGCTGAAACGCCATTGCTGGCAGGGCTACAAATCTCTTCCGTTATTTTTGACAATCAAAGTACGTTCCCCCCTCACATGAAAAACGCCCCGCCCAATAGGGCAGAGCGTTGATCGTACTAAGCCTTTCGCCAGCCAATCAGGCCAGCGGCGCCTTCAATTGCAAGCGGCGGGCGTGCAATGTGGGCTCGGTATAGCCTGAGGGGTCTTTTGTGCCGCCAAACACCAGATCGCAGGCCGCCTGAAAGGCGATGCCGTCGAAATTCGGCGCCATCGGCGCATAGAGCGGATCCCCCGAGTTCTGCTCATCCACCACTTTGGCCATGCGGCGCATGATGTCGTTGACCTCTTCGGCGCTGACCACATCGTGGTGCAACCAGTTGGCCACATGCTGGGCCGAGATGCGGCAGGTGGCGCGGTCTTCCATCAGGCCTACGTTGTTCACATCGGGCACTTTGGAGCAGCCGACGCCTTGGTCAATCCAGCGAACAACATAGCCCAGAATACCTTGGGCGTTGTTCTCGACCTCACGCGTGATTTGGGCCTTGCTCCATTTGCGGTAATCCGCAAGCGGGATGTCCAAGATCGCTTCGACATAGGCGCGGCGACCGCCCTTGGCGATGCCAGCTTGTACAGCGAACACGTCAACCTTGTGGTAATGCAGCGCGTGCAGCGTGGCAGCAGTGGGGCTGGGCACCCATGCACAGTTTGCGCCAGCCTTTGGATGTTCGATCTTGGTTTCGATCATCGCATACATGTTGTCGGGCACCGCCCACATGCCTTTGCCGATCTGCGCGCGGCCTGACAGGCCACATTCAAGACCAATATCAACGTTCTGGTTTTCATAGGCGCCGATCCAACCCTTACGCTTGATGAAGTCCTTACGGCTAAACGGGCCTGCCTCCATCGAGGTATGGATTTCGTCACCAGTCCGGTCCAGAAACCCCGTGTTGATAAAGCACACGCGGCTTTTTGCGGCGCGAATACACTCTTTGAGGTTCACGGTGGTCCGGCGTTCTTCGTCCATGATACCCAATTTCACCGTAAAGGGCGGCAGACCAAGGGTCGCCTCCACTTGGGCAAAAATCTCATTGGTAAAGGCAACCTCTTCGGGGCCGTGCATCTTGGGTTTCACCACATAAACCGAACCCGCGTGGCTGTTACGCAAACCGTCAGTCTTTTGCAGGTCATGCATAGAGATCAGACTGGTGATCATCGCATCCATCAACCCTTCAAAGACCTCGTTGCCATCGCGGTCCAATATGGCGGGGTTGGTCATCAAGTGGCCCACGTTGCGCACCAACAGCAACGCGCGGCCCTTCAGCGTGGTGTCAGACCCATCCGGTGCCGTATAGTCGCGGTCGCCATGCAAATCGCGGGTTATTTCCTTACCGCCTTTGGCAAAGGTTTCGGACAAATCGCCCTTCATCAGTCCCAGCCAATTGCGGTAGGCGACGACCTTGTCGGCCGCATCCACACAGGCCACGGAATCTTCCAGATCGACAATGGCCGAGACGGCAGATTCCATCAAAACATCCGCAATGCCAGAGGTCGTGGTGCGCCCAATCGGGTGCGCGCGGTCAAAGACCAGCTCAACATGCAGGCCGTTGTTGCGCAACAAAACTGCGCTTGGGTTGGCCGCATCGCCGCGGTAGCCCACGAATTTCTCTGGCGCGATCAGACCCGCGCCATCCACCAGCAGCGCGCCGTCCACAACAGCATATTGCGTGGCTTTTGCATGGCTTGTGCCCTGCGCGGTAAAGGCCTCATCAAGGAAAACAGCAGCGCGGGCCACAACACGCGCGCCGCGCCCGTCGTCAAAACCGCCTGCAGCAGGCAGGCTGCCCATCGCGTCCGTGCCGTAAAACCCATCATACAGACTGCCCCAACGGGCATTGGCCGCATTCAGTACAAACCGTGCATTGGTGCTGGGCACAACCAGTTGTGGACCCGCGATCGTGGCGATTTCTGGGTCAACGTTTGCCGTATCAATGCTGAAATCCTCGCCTTCAGGCAGCAAATACCCGATCTCGCTCAGGAAGGATTTATAGTCGGCCGTGTCGATCTTTTTATCGCGGTTTGCGATGTGCCATTCATCGATCTGCCCTTGGATTGTTGCGCGTTTGGCCAACAATTCACGGTTGCGCGGGCTAAAGCCGTGCACAAGATCGGAAAGACCCGCCCAGAAGGCATCCGCGGATACGCCAGTGTGGGGCAGGGCCTCGGCCTCAATAAAGGTGGCAAGGTCAGAAGAAATTTGAAGGTCCGCGCGTGTGGTGCGAGAAGGGGTCATCTGTCATATCCTGAATTTTGTTTCCGATAGGCTACACGGGTTTCCTCCCTAGTGCGAGACCCATTTAATAGCTTTTATGGTGCGCAACCATAAAAGCCCGCCCATATTACGCGAAGTTGATCACAAAAAATCCAGACAGCAAGGCCCTAGACGGGTATTTTTATATCTGGAGAACGCCTCAACCCGATTGACATGGGGATTTCAGGACAGCGCGCGTTTGGAGCCGCCGGAGGTCCGGGGCGCATGTATCGGCGGTACCGGTTGGCGTTGCTTGAGCGCTTCATGCACGGCGACGGCCAGCTCATCCCCGCCGAACGGTTTTTTCAAAAGCGTGTGTTCTGACATAGGCGCATCGGAGCCCGCGTTTGGCGAAACAGGATAGCCCGACATGAAAATGATCTGGATGTCATTGCCTTCGGCCTTGGCCCGCGCCGCAAAATCCAACCCGCTGGCCCCGCCGGGCAGCACGATATCGCTGAGCACCAATTCGATATCTGGATGCAAAGCAAGCTGGGCAAAGGCGGCGTCCACGGTTTCAGCAGATAGGGTCGTATATCCCAGTCTTCTGAGGTTCTTTACGACTACCAATTTTACAGATGGGTTATCCTCAATAACAAGAATTAGCTCGCCATTGGCCCTTGGTACTTGGATATCAGAGGGAGGTGGAGGAATGGTCGGTCGGGTCTTTTCAATGCTGCGCGGAAGGTAGATCTTGATCGTTGTGCCGCGCCCCAGTTCGCTAACCAACCCCACACCGCCGCCTGTTTGGCGTGCCAGACCGCAGACCATCGACAGCCCCAACCCCGATCCGCCCCCAACACCTTTGGTCGAGAAAAACGGCTCAAAGGCATGCATTTGCACATGTTCGCTCATGCCCGCACCTGTGTCAGTTACGTTTAGAACAACGTATTCGCCGGGATCCAATTCGACATTCTGAAGTTGATGAGAGGATGCAAAAGTGAGGTTTTGCACTTTGATCGTCAATCTGCCCCCATTTGTCATCGCATCACGCGCGTTGATGGCAAGGTTCAGGATCGCGTCTTCGATCTGGCCGGGGTCGACGCTTGCTTCCCACAGGTTGTCTTCGAACGCCATTTCGAAAATGATGTCTTCGCCGATACTGCGCGACAAGATCGGATGCATCCCACGGACAAGGTTCACCAGATTTGTTGGCCTGCAAGACAGCGGCTGTTTGCGCGCATAGGCCAGCAATCGATGGGTCAGAGCCGCCCCTTTGCGTGAGGCCTGACTGATTTCATCAAGCAGGCCTTGGTCGTAGCGCCCCTCCATTTCCATCAGTTCAGTGTTGCCTTGAATGACAGCAAGCAGATTGTTGAAATCATGCGCAACCCCTCCCGTGAGTTGCCCGATGGCCTCCAACCTTTGGGCGCGGCGCAACCTTTCGGAATTCATCGCCTCAACGCTGACGTCTTGCACCGTCCCGCTGTATTGGCGTTGGCCGTCTTGCAAGACCTGCGCAATGGCCGTCAGCCGTACCGAGCGATGCTCGCCAGGCGGGGCTTTCAGGCGAAACGTGAACTCTGTTCTGGCATCGGTATAGGGGATTTCCTCGATTTCGGATCGAAGAACAGCAAGGTCGTCTTTGTGGGCAAGCTCATAAAGAACATCAAGGCCGGTGAATGTAGGCTTTTGATCAAGGCCCAAAATTTTCAACGCCTCTTTGGACCAAAAGAGTGTACCGTCCTCGTTTAGCTCCCATGCGCCGAGCTGCACAATCCGGTGGACTTCACGCAAACGCTGGCTTGTCAGGTGGATTTTGCGTGTCGCGATCCGGACTGCCTGTCGCAGCTGTTTGGGTTTTCTCAATAATGAAAACAACATGATGGATAAAAGAGCCGCGGTGATCACGCTGGCGATCCGAAAACCCGTTGCGAAGGGCCACGCGGTAGGCCAGCCCGCATGGGGAAGCACCGCCAATTGCCAATTCCCCGCGGTTAGATGCACATTTACAAGAAACGGGTCAGCCTCGAACACTTGTGGATCGCCCCATGAAACCACTTTTTTGTCACGCAACGCAAAATGGTGGGTCTCGAACGCTTTTGTATGTGTCAGCACATTTGTGATGGCGTGAAAATCCAGCACCACCGTTGCAAAGCCCCAAAAATGTTCACGACCAACCTTGCCGTTTTGATAGATCGGCTTTCGGGCGACTAACCCAGCGCCTCCTTGGATTAATTCTACGGGGCCGACGATATTGTATTCGCCAGTCTCAATCGACCGAAGCGCCTTTTCCGAGCGCTCAGGATCCGTAAGTAAATTGTGGCCGATCGCATCTGCATTTCGCTGGGGTTGGGTTGTGTAGGCAACGATCCCGTTTGGGGCCAATTGCAGGGCGATGACATTTTCATCACCGGCCTCTAGAACGCTTGCAAAATCATTGAATTCCGTTTGATCAATGCTGTTGATGTCGGGTTGAATAGATTGGAACGCAACGAGAGCCTCCACCGCGAGCAATCTCTTGTTGATCTCATTTTCAATGGCATGCCCCAGTTGGTCGCCCAATTCGGCGACGGCGCGACGTTCTGAAATCAGCTCCAGCCGCGTTTGCTGGCGGTCAAATTGCCATGCGATAACCAACATTGTAGAGAAGCTGAGCAGGCAAATCGCGATGAGCAAAACCGCCATACGGCGCGGAAGCCGTAACCATGTACCTTTCCACTGGGCCGATCTCATAGCGTTGGCCCTTCAGACATCCAAGATAACCGGATTTATTAGGCGCTAAATTAGTTAACGCTTTGTTAATTTTGGGGTGCGCAGTGACGCTAGGTCATCCCGGCAATCAATCCCGCAGCGACCCCGCCGATCACGGTAGGCACCAATCAACGACGTGTTTGAGCCCGCAATATCGCGTGTTGGCGTTGCGGTGAGGTCCGTTTTGATTTAGGTCGCAGGGCAACAGTTTATGCAGCCAGAGGCCTCTTACACATGACCGATCAAAAAAACGGGATCACCTACGCTGATGCAGGTGTGGATATTGATGCGGGCAATACGCTTGTTGAACGGATCAAACCTGCGGCCAAACGGACCACGCGCTCAGGGGTGATGTCAGGTTTGGGCGGATTTGGCGCGTTGTTTGACCTAAAAGACGCGGGCTTCACTGACCCTGTTTTGGTCGCCGCAACAGACGGTGTCGGCACCAAGCTGCGCATTGCAATTGACACCGGCAACGTAGACGGCGTTGGCGTTGATCTGGTGGCCATGTGCGTCAATGATCTGGTGTGCCAAGGCGCGGAGCCGCTGTTTTTCCTTGATTATTTCGCCACAGGCAAGCTTGAGCTGGATACAGCGACACGCATCATCGAAGGCATCGCCAAAGGGTGTGAACTGTCCGGCTGCGCGTTGATCGGCGGCGAGACAGCTGAAATGCCCGGCATGTATCCGGCAGGCGATTTTGACCTTGCCGGTTTCAGTGTCGGTGCAATGGAGCGGGGCGCCACATTGCCAAGCGGTGTCGCTGCGGGTGATGTTCTGCTGGGTCTGGGCAGCGATGGTGTGCATTCTAACGGCTACAGCCTTGTGCGCGCGTTGGTCGAAAAATCAGGTCTGAAATGGGATGATCCGTGCCCATGGGCCGAAGGGACCTTGGGCGAGGTTCTGCTGACACCCACACGTCTTTATGTGAAATCTACCCTTGCCGCTGTGCGCGCAGGTACGGTGAACGCTCTGGCTCATATCACAGGCGGCGGTCTGACCGAAAACCTGCCGCGCGTTCTACCAGAAGGCATGGGCGCAAATATCGACCTGAACGCTTGGGAATTGCCCGCCGTCTTCCGGTGGTTGACCGAACAGGGCGGTATGGAAGAAGCAGAACTGCTTAAGACCTTCAACTCTGGCATTGGCATGATCGCTGTGGTTCCGGCAGACAAAGCCGACGCAGCCACAGCCCTGCTGCGCGACATGGGTGAACAGGTTTATACCCTTGGGACCGTGACCGAAACTGCAGGCGTCACCTATGAGGGTAACCTCGTCTGATGATGCGTGTTGCAGTGTTTATTTCTGGTGGCGGCTCCAACATGGTGGCGCTGCTGGATGACATGGAAAAAGACGGCCATGCGGGGCTGCCTGCAGTTGTCTTGTCCAATAAGGCCGACGCTGGCGGGTTGGCCCGTGCGGCCGAACGCGGCGTGCCCACCGTTGTCGTGGACCATAAACCCTTTGGCAAAGACCGCGAAGCCTTTGAAGCGGCGATCACAAAAGCGCTGGAACCCCACGCGCCAGATATGATTTGTCTGGCGGGATTTATGCGCATCCTGACCGCCAGCTTTATGGAGCAATGGGAAGGCCGGATGATCAACATCCATCCTTCTTTGCTGCCCAAATACAAAGGTCTGCACACCCACGCGCGCGCCCTAGAAGCAGGCGATACGCTGCACGGCTGCACCGTTCATGAAGTAACCGCCAAACTAGACGATGGCCCGATTTTGGGTCAGGCAGAAATCCCAGTGTTGGAAGGCGACACGCCTGAAACACTGTCTGCCCGTGTTTTGGTCCAAGAGCACAGATTATACCCCGCAGTGCTGCGAAGATTTGCAGCTGGGGACCGTAGCCCGCTGATATTGCAGAGCTGACTGGTAAATCCTGCGGTGAACCTGTACCGCTAATGAAAGCCTGAGGAAGATTGCTTTTATGCGTACGATTACCACGACCCAAGACCTCGCCGATTATTGCGCCGAGGCCGCGACACATGATTTTGTCACAGTAGACACAGAGTTTTTGCGTGAACGGACCTATTATTCGAAACTATGTCTGGTGCAATTGGCCATGCCCGGCACGGATGACAGCGGCGCGGTTTTGGTTGATCCGTTGGCTGACGGCATTTCGCTTGAGCCGCTCTATGACCTGTTCCGCGATACGTCTGTGGTGAAGGTCTTCCATGCGGCACGCCAAGATCTTGAGATCTTCTTTGTCGATGCGCAGGTCTTCCCCGAGCCCCTGTTTGACACTCAAGTTGCCGCAATGGTTTGCGGTTTCGGGGAACAGGTGGGATATGAAACGCTGGTACGCAAAATCGCCAAACAAAGCGTTGATAAAACATCCCGCTTTACCGATTGGTCACGTCGCCCGTTGACCGATGCCCAAAAAAACTATGCTTTGGCCGATGTCACCCATCTGCGCCAAATTTATGAGGTCCTCGCCGCTAGTATTGAAAAAACCGGTCGCCACAAATGGGTGGAAGAAGAGCTGCAAGTGCTCACCAATCCCGCTACCTACATCACCGCACCTGAAAACGCATGGAAACGGGTGAAAACCCGCACCAACTCGGGTCGTTTTTTGGCGATTGTGCGTGAATTGGCCGCTTTCCGTGAGGCCTATGCCCAAGAGCGCAACATCCCGCGCAACCGTGTCTTCAAAGACGACGCGATGGTTGAGCTGGCCTCGAATAAACCCAAAAATCACGAAGAACTGGGCCGCGCGCGCCTGTTGCTGCGCGATGCGCGCAAGGGTGACATCGCCGAAGGCATCCTGAAGGCCGTTGCGGCTGGCGTGTCTTGCGCCAACGATGATCTGCCAAAGCCCGACAAGAGCCGCGAAAAACTGCAGGTGAACCCTGCACTGGCAGATTTGTTGCGTGTCTTGCTGAAGGCAAAAACCGAAAGCGCAGGCGTCGCCGCCAAGCTGATCGCAAATGCCGCAGATCTGGATGCAATCGCGGCAGGTGTCCGCGATGTGCAGGCCATGCAGGGGTGGCGCTTGGAAGTCTTCGGTGAGGATGCTGTGGCGCTGTGTGAAGGCAAGATCGCCCTGACAGCTGTCGGAAATGATGTAAAGGTTGTGCGGGTTTAGCCCGCACAGTTCACTCACTCCATTAAGATCTGATTGTGTTTAGCGACGCGCAACGCGCGCGTTTCGCACACCTTCAACACGGATCGTGCGCACGCCGCGCAATTCTTGATGTGTCAGCTCACGCGCAGCGGTTACTTCACGTGTTGGCGCCGATCCAACGGCGGTATTTTGGTCGGGTCTTATCCCTTCCAAACGGTAGGTCAGAACACCTTTGATGGGGGTTTCATCCTCAACAATCGGGGTCAGCTGAACAGAGTAGATCCCTTG
>JBDVSG010000110.1:0-1018 GCA_039967155.1 Sulfitobacter sp.
TGGTGTTGATCAAACTCACGGCATCTGCTCCACCCTGCATCGCGGCAGCAGCGGGGTTGCGAATATCTGTAATGTTGGGTGTCAATTTAACGATCACCGGCATGCGCGTGTTGGCTTTGACCCAACGCGTGACCATTTCGATGTATTCCGGCACCTGACCTACGGCGGCACCCATACCACGTTCGGACATCCCGTGTGGACAGCCAAAATTCAACTCGACGCCATCAGCGCCAGTATCTTCCACTAAAGGAAGAATAAATTTCCAAGGCTCTTCCTCACAGGGTACCATCAGCGATACAACCATGGCTCGGTCCGGATAGTCGCGTTTGACCGCTTTGATTTCGTCCAGATTGGTCTGCAGTGGTCGGTCGGTGATCAATTCGATGTTATTGAGACCCAGCAAACGCCGATCTGCGCCATAGATTGCGCCGTATCGCGGGCCGTTGACGTTAACGACATGTGGATCAAGGCCAAGGGTCTTCCAGACCACGCCGCCCCATCCAGCATCAAAGGCACGACGGACATTGTAGTCTTTGTCCGTAGGGGGGGCAGACGCCAGCCAGAACGGATTGGGGGATTTGATCCCGATGAAGTCACTGGAAAGATCGGCCATGCGGCGCTCCCTCTTGGTTGGCCTCAGGGCCGTTTGAAAATCATCTCGACAGGGGCAATTCGCCCGGACTCGACATTGGCGACATAGTTTTGAATCTTTTCGCCTGCGGTATCCCCCATCATAAGGTTAATGCCTAATGGGGAGGGTCCATCTGCGGCGATTTTCTCAAAAACATGGGCAAAGAAATCTAAGGCGAATTGGCGCCTTTCCCGTTCCGCAACAAGATCAAGGCCAGCCGCGGTTGCCATTTCGCGGTAAATTTGAGGTGCTTCAACATGGCTGGTTTCAGCTACAGCTGACCATGGTACGGGAAATGCGAGTTCCTCTTCATTTTCGCCACGCATTACGTCAAACAGTGCAAACCGACCACCTGACTTTAGTACGCGAGCTGCTTCGGAGAATAGC
>JBDVSG010000111.1:0-5189 GCA_039967155.1 Sulfitobacter sp.
GCTGCGCTTTCCAAAGAGGCCCGCAGGGCGGAAGATGAGAATAAGCACCATCAGGATGTAGGGCAGAATGTCTGCGATCTGCGGGCTGGTGAGGCTCCAGAAATCGCGGAAGACACTGTCGCTCAGGTTCTCTGGCGTCGAGATGCCAATGGCGTTCAGGACGTTCTCCATTTCAATGTTATAGGATTTGGCAAAGGTCGTGAGCCAGCCAATCAACAACGACGCCGCCAGCGCCCCCCACAGCGATCCAAGACCGCCGATCACAATCGTCACAAACACAATCGAGCCCAGCACAAACGCCATCCCTGGAAACGTGCCCAGAACCGGCCCCGCAATCACACCCGCCAATCCGGCAAGCGCGGTGCCCACACCAAACACGCCCATAAAGATCAGTGGCACATTGTGGCCCAAGGCCTCAACCGTGCGCGGATAGCTTAGGGCCGCCTGAATGATCATCCCAACACGGGTTTTGGTCAGCACATAAAGCAGGCCAATGAAAATCGCGATGGAGGTGAAAATCATAAAGATCTTATAGGCAGGGATCGAGTTCCCCGAGATCGCAAAAGCGGTAAAGTCCAACACCTCTGGAACGGAATAGGCCATCTGGTTTTTACCCCAGACAAATTGCACCAGCTCCTCAATCAAAAGCGCCAAACCAAAGGTAAAGATCAGTTCGGGCACGTGCCCATATTGGTGCACCCGCCGCAGGCCGTATCGCTCTACGCCGGCGCCCAGCACGCCGACAATCAGCGGCGCGATCAACAGCCCCATCCAGAACCCCAGCGCGATGCTGATCTGATAGGCAAAATAAGCACCCAACATGTAAAAGCTGGCATGGGCAAAGTTGAGAACGCCCATCATCGAAAAAATGAGTGTCAGTCCGGCGGACAGCATAAACAGCAGCAGTCCCGTTACCAGCCCGTCGATTAAATTGACGAGAATGAGGTCCATTTGGCCCCTCCGAAAGAATGTGGAATTAGGTAAACGAGCCCGCCCGCGGATGCGCGGGCGGGACGATCAAAGGCCTGTTAAGGGCGCTTCATCTTGCATGAGGTCGGGCTGTCCATGGAGGCCATCTCAACCGTTGACTCTGTCAGGACGCCGTAGCCTGAATTGTCATAGTCAAAGTCGAGCCCCGCATTGGTGTGGACACCAACATGCATGTCTTGGATCGCTTGGTGATCCTGTGGACGCATAAAGATCTTGCCCCCCCACATGCTGTCATATTCCATCCCTTCCAGCGCGGAAGCCACAGCAACCACATCATCTGCAGTCCCCGCCGCGGTGATCGCTTCGCCCAACATGCCGATCACGTTGAAGATACGGCTCTGGTCGATGTTGCCATCTGGGTATTTCGCCTTGAACGCCTCATAGGTGGCGCGGCCTTCGTCTGACGCGATCGGGTTGATCTTACCTTGTGAAATCAGACGGATACGGCCTTCGCCGCTTTCCCCGAAGGCGCCTGTGATGCCGGAACCGGCCGCATAGTAGGTATAAATCGGACCTTCAAAACCGTTCTCGATGACCGATTTCCCAAGACCCAGCATGTCTGCGCCCCAGTTCCCCGTGATCACCGCATCCGCACCGGAGGATACGATCTTGCGGGCGTAGGGTGTGAAATCTTTCACTTTGCCAATCGGGTGCAGCTCGTCGCCGACAACCTCGATGCTGTCTTTTTTCTCACCCAAGAAACGGTTCGCGGCCGCGGATACCGCCTTACCAAAGGAATAATCCTGCCCGATGATGTAGACTTTTTCGATGCCCTCATCCGCAACAATCACATCCGTCAGCGCATCCATTTTAATGTCGGCATTAGCATCAAAACGGAAGTGCCAGAAGTTGCATTTGTCATTGGTCAGCGCGGGATCAACAGCGGCATAGTTCAAGAACAAAACACGGCTGTCCGGATTGCGGCGGTTGTGTTTGTCGATGGCTTCGGTCAACGCGTTCGCCACCCCCGAGGAGTTCCCCTGCGCGATGTAGCGGATGCCTTGGTCGATCGCGACCTGCAGCTGGATCAGCGACTCTTTCGGGCTGATCTTATTGTCAAATCCAACAACCTCCATTTGTTGGCCATCCAATAGACCGCCATTTTCGTTGATCATCCGCTCTGCGGCGAATTCGAATTGGTGCAAACCATTCGTACCAGTGCTGGCAAATGGGCCAGACAGCGGATCAATAAAAGCGATTTTGATGTTCTCGGCAAAAGCAGCACTCGCACCGATAATCAGCGACAGCGCGGAGACCGCACTGAGTTTAGTGATGTTCTTCATTTTGTTCCTCCCAAGGACTGCCCGCCGCTGTTTGCGATCTTTATAATGGGCATTGCATAAGAGACTTGCACACCTCTGCTGTAAGTCAAGCGCTCTGAGCGGAACTTCCCCCTTGATGACGTTGCGGAACTTTTTCCACCCAAAATTCGGACCTTAAGGATAACCGCCCACCCAAGATCTAACCAATTGATAATTAATAAAATTATATGCCCAAAAACGATGCACGCAGGGGCAAAAGGCAGCACAATTTCATCTTTGGGAATTACCAAGAAATCCCCTATGCAGGGTAAAAAAGCAGGGCCATTTTGGAAAAATCATCGCTGCATGCGCAGCATTTCATTCCGCAGTGCGGTACAGTGCCCCGTTTCTTCCATACACGCTATGCGCGATTCTGCTACTGTTTTATGCTCAACTTTTCGGCCACTTTTAGCAACCGATCCGCATAGACGGTCTCAAGTTGTTTGCGCTTTACGCGGTAGGACGGGCCACCAATGTTCAGCCCGTAAACGCGCCCGTCGCTCAGCGAATGTACAGGCACCGCAATGCCATTCACATCCGATCGCCAGTTGCCGTAACCCGTGCAAAAACCATTTGCCTGATACTCTTCCAGCGCTGCGCGATATACTGCGCGGGCTTCTTGTTCGGCCTCTGGTCCTTCGGCGCGGGCGAACCCGAAAATTTGCTCCATGCGCTCTTCTGGCGTGACCGCGATGATTGCCTTGCCAATTGCCGATTGGAACAACGGCAGACGGGTGCCAACGCGCACGATCAACGTGACCTCTTCGGTCGAACTTTCCGCCGCCAGATAAATCACTTCGGTGCGGTGCTGTTCGGCCAAAGCCACCGTAACAAACGGGTTTGGCCCGTTGACCCGCAGCTGGTGCATTTCATCCTTTGCGCGGTCGCGCATGTCCATCGCGGCCAGACGGCTAAAGCCCAACCGCAAGACGCCCGCGCTCAGCCGGTAGGTTCCCACGCGGCTGTCTGCCACCAGATAATCCAGTTCGCACAACGTATAGGTCAACCGCGAGATCGTGGCCTTTGGCAGGCCGGTCCGCTCAGAGAAATCACTATTTGTCAGGGTCGTGTCGCCACGGCGGAAACACCGTAAAATTTCCAACCCCCGCGCAAGCGCCGTAACAAAGTTCCGGTCCTTGCTTTCCAGATCGTTCTCTGGCTGCTCCATATTCACCCCCGCTTTAGGGCATCCAGCCCGTGTTGCGCAAAGACAGGCACAAATGCCCCCACTTTCATCGCCCTTTCGGGGTTAGAGGCATTGCCGTCCAGCGCGCGTTTTAAAACGCCCTGAATAATCGCTGCCATGCGGAAAAAGGTAAAGCCCAGATAATATCCAAAATTATCAATCCCACCCAAGTTCCGCCGCGCGCAATAGGTCTCGATAAAGGCTTGGTCGCTGGGCAGGCCAAGTGCCGCGCGATCCAATCCGCCCATGCCCCGTCCTTCACTGCCAGCGGGCAATTGCCACTGCATGATGACCGCCGCCAGATCGGCAAAAGGATGCCCGATCGTCGAGAGTTCCCAATCCAGCACCGCACGGCACTGCGTGCCAGTTGCGTCAAAAATCATATTGTCGATGCGGTAGTCGCCATGCACCAATGTCCGCTGGCCGTCATCCTCTGGCCGCTCGGCCACCAGCGCATCCATCAACCTGTCCATGGCGGGGATTTTTTCGGTTTCCGAGGCGCGGTATTGCTTGGACCAACGGCCCACCTGCCGCTCAAAATAGTTCCCTTCAGGGCCGTAATCGCTCAGGCCCACAGCATGGATGTCTACGCCATGCAAAGCCGCCAAAACCTTGTTCATTTCGTCAATGACCGCCCCGCGATCAGCGTTGGACAGGTCAGGCATTTGAGGTTCATTAAAGTTGCGCCCCTGCACGTGATCCATGATGTAGAACATTGACCCGATGACGCTGTCATCATCGCATAAAAAATGCATCTTCGAGACAGGCACATCAGAGCCTTCCAGCGCTTTTTGCACACGGAATTCGCGATCAACAGCATGCGCCGATTTCAATAAAACCCCTGGCGGCTTGCGGCGCAGAACGTAGGAATGCGCGGGGGTCTTGAGCAAAAAGGTCGGGTTGGATTGCCCGCCTTCAAATTTACTGACCTGCATGGGCCCCTCGAACCCTTGCAGGGTCTCGCGCAGATAGGCCGCGACGGCGGCTTCGTCCAAGGTTTGTGTATCGGTCATTCTGCGTCCTAACTGTAGCTCATCAATGGCGCGCTCTGCGGCGTTGAGAAATGGGGTGTGGCGTTAAATTCACTCAGCGAAAACGCAGCGCCCGAAAACATAAACCGCGTCATGGCGGTGTTTTTGATCTGTAGGTTCAGCTGCATCATATGCGCATCTGGCGCACCAAGAGAGGCCGCAACCATCTGGCCGATCACGCCGCCCGAACTGACAAGAAGCACGCGTTTTGCACCTGCCTCCACCGCGAAACGGCGCGCGGCCGCCACCCGTTCCACAAAAGCGGGCCATGTTTCATAGGGGTTGTCGATCTCGCCCCGCTGCCATTCAAAAACCGTTTCCCGCAGCGTGCGGAAATGCGTCTTGCGGTCGGCTTGTACCAGATCAGGCAGGCCGTCTTTGAACCGAGTGTCCAAAAGACTGCCGAAATCATATTCATTTAGACCCTGATGCGTCTCTAACTGGGGGGAAAACCCCATCTCGGTCGCCGTATCAATTTGGCGGTCAAGCGTTCCAGTGATGATCCTGTCAGGTGTCCATTCCATCTGCCGCAACCATGCGCCCGCTGCACGGGCCTGACGGCGGCCAAGGTCGGACAACACATCGTAATTGGCCGCGCCAAAAGACGCCTGCCCGTGCCGGATGACCAATAACTCAGCCATGTCAGCGGAACTCTGCGGCCAGTTTTTTGCCAGCTGCAAA
>JBDVSG010000112.1:0-20918 GCA_039967155.1 Sulfitobacter sp.
CCCCAACCTTATCGTCGAATTTTGTTATCCGAGAATTGCGGCAATTTCACCCGCAACTTCGTCCATTGAACCTAGGCCGTTCACGCCGCTCAGCTCACCTTTGGCGTGGTAGTAGCCAATCAGCGGTGATGTCTGTTTGTAATACGCCATCAGGCGGGTTTTGAGGCTCTCTTCATTGTCATCCGCGCGTGCGGTACCACCTGCGGCAACCGCATCAGCCGCGCGCCCCAAGATACGCTCAACAAGGATTTCGTCGTTCACTTGCAGTTCGATCGCGTGATCCAATGTTTGGCCCATTTCGACCAACAAGGCACCCAAGGCGTCCGCTTGGGCCAACGTCCGTGGGAAGCCGTCGAAAATGAACCCACCGTGGTCGCTGCCCGCCTCTAGTTGTTCACGAATCAACCCAATGACGATTTCATCCGTCACAAGGTTGCCTGCATCCATTACGGCAGCAACGGTTTTACCCATCTCGGTGCCAGAGGTGCGCGCCGCACGCAGCATATCACCGGTTGAAAGTTGAACCATATTGCGGCCATCAACCAACTTTTGTGCCTGCGTACCTTTGCCCGCGCCTGGGGGTCCAAGAAGAATAATGTTCATTTGCGTGCGGGGCTCCGTTTTTTACGGCCCTTAGATTTGCCGCGCAACTGCGACTTCTCCAGAAGGCCTTCATATTGATGGGCCAACAGGTGGCTTTGTACCTGCTGAATTGTGTCCATTGTAACAGACACAACGATCAAAACGGAAGTACCCCCAAAGTAGAATGGAATTGCGAATTGACCGCGCAGGATTTCCGGCAGGATACACACCACCGCCAGATAGGCCGAGCCCAAAACCAGCACGCGGTTCACAACGTATTCTAAATATTCAGCAGTCTTTTTACCTGGACGAATACCCGGAACAAAGCCGTTCTGGTTCTTCAGGTTATCGGCGACATCGTCTGGTTTGAACGCAACGTTGAACGTGTAGAAGTAAGCGAAGAAAACGATCATCGCGATAAAGAACAACAGGTACAACGGCTGACCTGGGCCAAAGTTCGCCAGAAGCCAAGACATAACAGGGTTGGTGGAGTTCCCAGAGAACGTGCTGATGGTCGTCGGCAACAGCAACAATGAGCTGGCAAAGATTGCTGGAATCACCCCTGCTGGGTTCACTTTGATCGGCAAATGGCTGGAACCACCATCGTATACTTTCATGCCAACTTGGCGACGGGGGTATTGGATATGGATCTTGCGCAGGGCGCGCTCCATGAACACAACGAACATGATTGTCGCGATGACCATCACCAGCACGCCGACGATAACCGCAGGGCTAATGGCCCCAGAGCGACCAGAGATGAAGAATTGGCCAATTGCGGCGGGCACTTCGGCAATAATGCCAACAAAGATGATCAGCGAAATGCCGTTACCGATACCGCGCGCGGTGATCTGCTCGCCCAGCCACATCAGGAACATTGTCCCGCCAACCAATGTGATCATACACCCAACAAGGAAATAGAGCCCAGGATCAGCAGCAATATCACCCGCCTGCAAAGACACCGCGAGACCGTAAGATTGAACTGTCGCCAAGGCCACTGTCCCAAAACGAGTGTATTGGTTGATCTTTTTGCGGCCCTGATCGCCTTCTTTCTTGAGCTGCTCAAGCGACGGCACCATGGACGTCAGAAGCTGCACAATAATCGAGGCAGAAATATAGGGCATAATGCCAAGAGCGAAAATGCCCATGCGGCCCAGAGCACCGCCTGTAAACATGGAAACCATGCCGCCGATGCCTTGGCCTGCGCTTTCCATGAACTCGCGCAGGGCGCCGCCATCAATACCAGGTACGGGAATAAACGTTCCCAGACGGTAGACGATCAATAGACCAAGCGTGAAAAGGATGCGGTGGCGCAAGTCAGTCGCCTTACCAAAGGCGGACCAGCTTGAGTTTGCGGCCATATTCTCGACGGCAGATACCATGTGAGGGCTCTCTTTTTGAACAAGAACGCCGCCCTACCGTTTTCCGGAGGGCGGCGTTTGGGAAAACTTAGTGCGTTATGTAAGCGGCTTGCGCGCCGCTCACAAGACCGAACAGTTATTCAGATGCTTCAACAGCCGCCGCAGCTTTGACAGTCAGGCTACCGCCTGCTTTTTCAACAGCTTCGATTGCAGTTTTGGAGGCGCCTGTAACATCGAGGTTCAGCTTGGCCGTGACGTCGCCTTTGGCGAGGATACGGATGCCGTCGCGCTTGCGACGTACAACGCCAGCAGCAACCAACGCATCTTCGGTGATGACGGCTTTGATGTCCAATTTGCCCGCGTCAACGAATTTCTGGATCAGACCCAGGTTGATTGCGGAATATGATTTGCGGTTCGGCTTGTTAAAGCCACGCTTTGGCAGACGTTGGTAGAGGGGCATCTGGCCGCCTTCGTACCCTTTGATCGCCACACCTGAACGGGATTTTTGACCTTTGATACCACGGCCACCCATTTTACCGGTGCCGGAACCTGGACCACGGCCTACGCGTTTGCGTGGTTTGGTGGCGCCTGGGTTGTCAGAAAGTTCGTGAAGTTTCATGTCGCTTCTCCTTTTGCCGGAAATGCCCCCCAGCGACGGGAGTGGACAGACGCGGCGTTACGATTCTAATGGACAGAGACCTGTCCACTGCGCGCGTATAGGCGATGGACCACAGTGAGGCAAGAGGCTTCGGCGGGTCAGAAACCAAGGACTTTTGCCAGCCGTAATTTTTGAGCCCCCCAAAGAACGCCCAAAGGCGCAACAAGCCCGATCAAAGTGGTTAATGTCACGACAACCCAAAGGGTGTCGATCTGCAATTTCAACAACCCTATCCGCAACGCTGCTGAAAAGACCGTGTGTGTGAGGTAAATGACCATCGACGCCCGCCCCAAATACCGCAGCACATGCAGTGCCCGCCCAACAGTATCTGAATTCTGATCAATTCCGACCCATGTAACCCATGCAAGGATCACCAACACCAGCGACGTGAAAACCAGCGCCTTATCGGCAGGTATAAACACCATTACACCAACAAAAATCGAAGCCGCAATCAGGCTGACAGAACGCCTAATCGCAAAAATCCCCAATCCCCCAAGAGATACGCCAGCCAAGAAATGCGGCAAATGCTGAACCATTGGTCCCCAGATCAACGAGGGAACAGGGGTGTAAGGGTTCAGAATGGCCATGACAACCGCGGCACCGCCCACAACACTTGCCACCACAGTTTGATTGCGGGCTTTCCCAAAGGGGTAAAGGGCGATCCCCAAAGTTTGGCACAAGAATAACGCCCAGAGGAACCAAAGGTGCTCATACGGCGGCAGGGGGATAACGGGAAACTCACCCAACGTGACCGGATTGTTTGCAGCCGCCCCCGCCCCTAGTTTTATTCCAAAGAAAAGCCAGGTCCATAGGGCCATCGGCCATAACAGTCGCGATACACGGCCTCTGAAAAGGCTCAAGGCGTCGTGCTTTTTCAAAACATCCAGAAAAATCAACCCCGACAGAAAAAAGAACAGGGGCATGTGGAAGCGATAGATCCCTGCGTCAATCATCCGAAAAAGGGCTTGATCGGGGACCATCCCTGCCCCCATCGCCCCGCGCCAGGCATGGCCAAACACGACAAGAATGATCCCCAAGCCCCGAGCGCTGTCGATCGCAAAAAGACGGGTCGGCTGTCGTTGCATAGATGGGGCTCACATTGGTTGGAAACTTCGTCGTTTTCGCCACTGCAATACCCAGCCGCGCGGAACAAATTAAGGAGAAATAACGGCAAAACAATTCAGTAAAGACAAATTAGCCCTCGGGGTGAACCTTTTCGCAGCAGCATTTACCGCTCGGGGTCCTGAAACGCAAAACGCCCCGCATTTCAGCGGGGCGTTTCTAATTCTTTGATCGGAAAGAGAAATCCAACCTCCGCAGAGGTTAGCCTTTTTCTTCGATGATCTCGACCATGTGGCTGACTTTGCGCACCATGCCACGAACCGAAGGTGTGTCTTCCAATTCGCGAACGCGGTGCATTTTGTTCAGACCCAAACCAACGAGCGTTGCGCGCTGGTCTGCTGGACGGCGGATGGGCGAACCAACCTGTTTGATTACGATAGTCTTGGCCATGCTTATGCCTCCTCAGCTACTTGAGCAGAAGAATCGGATGCATCTTCACGCTTTGGCAGAATGTCTGCCACCTTCTTACCGCGACGCTGCGCGACAGAACGTGGGGACTGTTCTTTTTTCAATCCGTCCATGGTGGCGCGGATCATGTTGTAGGGGTTCTGGGAACCGATGGATTTGGACACAACGTCTTTTACGCCGAGCATCTCAAATACAGCACGCATTGGACCACCAGCAATAATACCGGTACCTTCTGGAGCAGTACGCATCACAACTTTACCAGCGCCGTGGCGACCGTTCATGTCGTGGTGCAGCGTACGACCTTCGCGCAATTGCACGCGGATCATTTGACGCTTGGCTTGCTCAGTCGCTTTGCGGATCGCTTCAGGTACTTCTTTCGCTTTACCTTTACCGAAACCTACGCGGCCTTTTTGGTCGCCAACAACAACAAGTGCTGCAAAACCAAAACGCTTACCACCTTTTACGGTTTTGGAAACGCGGTTGATCGCAACCAAGCGGTCAGCGAATTCTGGCGCTTCATCGCGCTGGTTACGACGGTTACCGCCGCGGTTTTCATCTCTGGCCATCTTGGCCTCCTTAGCTTTGCGGGCAAGTGCCCTCTTTTCTCAACCCTTGGTGAGCACACGCCCCCGGGTCATCGAGGCGGCCACGAGGGCCGCCTACAAGTCTTAGATCTTCAGGCCACCTTCACGGGCTGCGTCGGCCAAGGCCTTCACTTTACCGTGGAAGAGGAAACCGCCGCGGTCGAAGTAAGCTTCTTCAACGCCAGCTTTCTTTGCACGCTCGGCAATTGCCGCGCCCACTTTGGCTGCTGTTTCAACGTTGTTTTTGCCTACCGCGCCAAAATCTTTTTCAAGCGAAGATGCCGAGGCGACTGTTACGCCGTTCACATCGTCGATCAGCTGAACGCTGATATTTTTGTTGGAGCGGTGCACGGAGAGGCGCATGCGCCCACGGTTCGTGCGACGAAGTTTGTTCCGAACGCGCAAGCGGCGTTTGATGAACAGTTGTCTTTTGCTGTTTGCCATCTTTGCGTTCCTTACTTCTTCTTGCCTTCTTTGCGGAAGACGAACTCGCCCTTATAGCGGATGCCTTTGCCCTTATAGGGCTCGGGCTTACGCCATGCGCGGATGTTCGCTGCGACTTGACCAACAAGCTGTTCGTCAATGCCTTCCACAACGATTTCGGTTTGCTTTGGCGCCGTTACGGTCACACCTTCGGGTGCAACGTAATCAACGTCATGTGACAGACCAAGGTTGAGCTTCAATGTGTTGCCAGTCATCGCGGCACGATAACCAACACCCTGAATTTCGAGCTCTTTCTTGAAGCCATTGGTGACACCAACAACCAAGTTCGCGATCATTGTGCGGGACATGCCCCACTGCTGACGCGCGCGCTTGGATTTACCGCGAGGCGTTACGCTAACTGCGTTATCCTCAACGGCGATCGTGACATCATCGGTTGCTTTGAAGGTACGGACCCCTTTAGGGCCTTTAACTTCAACCGTTTGGCCGCTGACCGAGGCTGTAACGCCGCTGGGCAGATCGACCGCTTTTTTACCAATACGAGACATCAATTTCTCCTTAGAATACGGTGCAGAGCACTTCGCCGCCAATGTTGGCTGCGCGTGCGTTTGCGTCCGACATCACACCCTTTGGGGTGGAGACAATCGACACACCCAAGCCCTGACGGACGGATGGGAGGTCTTGTGAGCCCATGTAAACGCGACGACCAGGTTTTGACACCCGCTTCAATTCACGAATAACAGGTTCGCCTTCGTAGTACTTCAGGCTGATTTCAATAGCAGGGTGGCCATCGGCGCCTGTCATTGCTTCATAGCCGCGAATGTAGCCTTCGTCGGCAAGCACGTCCAACACCCATGCGCGCAGCTTGGAAGCTGGTGTCATGACTGTGGATTTGCCGCGCAATTGACTGTTGCGGATGCGTGTCAGCATATCTGCGATAGGATCGTTCATGTGATGCGCTCCTTACCAGCTCGACTTGACCATGCCCGGGATCTGGCCAGAAGAGCCGAGATCACGCAGCGCGATACGCGAGATTTTGAGTTTACGGTAGTAAGCGTGAGGACGACCTGTCAGCTGGCAACGGTTGTGCAGACGCACAGCAGAAGAGTTGCGTGGCAGTTTCGCCAGCTTCAGGGAGGCGCGAAAGCGTTCTTCCATTGGCTGTTCTTGGTCGGAGATGATTGCTTTCAACTCCGCACGCTTGGCGGCGTATTTCTTGACCAGTGCTTCACGCTTTTTCTCGCGTGCGATCATGGATTTCTTAGCCATATCTTTTTCCTTCCCGCGCTTACGAGTTGAACGGCATGTTGAACAGTTTCAACATGGCTTTCGCTTCGTCGTCGGTTTTCGCAGTCGTTGCGATTACGATGTCCATACCCCATGTTTCATCAACTTTATCAAAGTCGATTTCTGGGAATACGATGTGCTCTTTCATGCCCATGGCATAGTTGCCGCGGCCATCAAAAGATTTGCCGTTAACGCCGCGAAAGTCGCGAACGCGTGGCAGAGCAATCGTGATAAGACGATCAAGGAATTCGAACATGCGGTCACCGCGAAGGGTGACTTTCGCGCCCATTGGCATCTCTTCACGTACGCGGAAACCAGCGATGGATTTCTTGGCGATAGTGGTAAGAGCCTTCTGGCCTGCGATCGCTGTCAGATCCTGCTGAGCGGATTTGGCTTTCTTGCTGTCACGGACAGCCGCTGCGCCACAACCGATGTTCAGAACAATTTTGTCCAAACGTGGGATCTGCATGTCGTTCGAGTAGCCGAACTCTTCTTTCAGGGCTGCACGGATGCGGTCCTGATAGTCGGCTTTGAGGCGGGGTGTATATGTCGCAGTGTCGAGCATCAGATAACGTCCCCTGTTGTCTTGGCAAAGCGCACTTTTTTGTCGCCGTCCATTTTGAAACCAACGCGTGTAGGTTTGCCGTTGGCATCCTTAAACGCGAGGTTGCTCAGGTCGATCGGCATTGCCTTTGGCAGGCGGCCGCCTTGGGAATCTTGCGTTTGGCGCGTGGCGCGGATCGCAATTTTAACACCGTCAACGATGGCTTTGTTGGATTTCGGATCAACCGAGGAAATTACGCCCTCTTTGCCCTTGTCCTTACCAGCCAGCACGATGACTGTGTCACCTTTTTTCAGCTTAGCAGCCATGATTACAGCACCTCCGGAGCGAGTGAGATGATTTTCATGAAGTTTTTGCCGCGCAATTCACGAACAACTGGCCCGAAGATACGGGTGCCAACTGGCTCGTTGCTGTTGTTCAAGATAACAGCTGCGTTGCGGTCAAAACGGATGGCTGTGCCATCGTCACGACGAACTTCTTTTGCGGTACGAACGACAACGGCTTTACGCACGTCACCCTTCTTAACACGGCCGCGTGGAATGGCTTCCTTTACCGAGACAACAATAATGTCACCTACGGATGCGTACTTACGCTTGGAACCACCCAGGACCTTGATGCACTGAACGCGGCGAGCGCCACTGTTGTCAGCAACATCCAGGTTGGTCTGCATCTGGATCATTTGGTTTCTCCCGACCTGTAGGGGGCGATGCGTGCCTGATCCCTAGGGTTTCGATTAAGTTGTTACTCAGGAACGAGTAACGCGGCCTCCCCCAAGGGTGACCGCGTGAACAATCATGCTTCCGCAGTGATTACTTCCCAACGCTTGGTTTTGGAACGTGGTGGGCATTCAATAATGCGAACCTGCTGGCCCACTTTGAATGTGTTGTTTTCATCGTGCGCCCGGTATTTTTTGGACTTACGAATGGTCTTTTTCAGAACTGGGTGTGTAAAGCGACGCTCTACAGAAACAGTTACTGTTTGTTCGTTGGCGTCCGAGGTTACGGTGCCTGTCAGGATACGCTTTGGCATAGGTCTAGGCTCCTCTTACGCGTCTGTCGCTGCGGATGCAGCTTTTTGGTTCAGCACTGTTTTAACACGTGCAACGTCGCGCTTAACTGTGCGCAAGCGTGCAGGGTTTTCCAACTGGCCAGTGGCCTGCTGAAAACGCAGGTTGAACGCTTCTTTTTTCAGGTTAACAAGTTCGTCACGGAGCTGGTCCGGCGTCTTGTCATGTAGTTCTTTGGCGATCATGCCATTTCCTTTCAACATCACCAGTAGGCCCCAAGAGGGTGACCATGATTCTGGTGGAGTTCATGATGAAGCTGCGCAATAGCCTTGATCAGCTCATGGCGCAACCCCTTGCGCCAATTCTCGTATAAAAACTTGGGGCCTCACCCCTGAAACCAGATAATTTGATCAGCTTCCCCAAGTGGCGTGAGAGGCATACGGTATCTAGATGCCACCGCCAGTTCGGCGGACAACCTTTGAAAAACGGAGGCAGTGCCTCCACCCCCGACCACTCCCAGGTATTAAGTGCGCCCTTCAGGTATCACCTATCATGCAGACAATCTATCCTACAGTTTGACGGCCCCGCAGGCCGCGAGGGAATCTCCACCCAAATGGGGCGAAAAGAACGAGAAGTCGATGGGAAGCACTGCTTTGCCACGAATCTTGAGGTGTAATTTTCAGTGAACCCGATTTTTCCCATCAATTCCGCTTTCAACCTTCTGTCGTACGACACAGACGCCCGCACCGAAGGCCGAGCTCTCTTCTGGAATTGATGCTCTTCACTCATTTAGCATTTACCGCTCGCTCAACTCTCAACAGGGATATATTACGTCCCCATGACACATATAAAATCCCTCTTCGTGACCCGCCTATACCAAGCAAAACTTGGCCCCATTGACGCTGATGAGCTGGAGGCGTCCTGCTATTCAATCGCGGAAGACGACGAAGCGGGTCAGGAGTGGTGCGAGAAAAATGACTTTCCTGGGTACACCTCCTATGCCTCGCTGACTGACCTTGGCTGGCGCTTTCCCATATTTGCCGAAGTGATCAAGGCCATTGATGCGCATGTCGCGGCGTTCGCTGAGGATTTGGAATTTGATCTTGATGGCCGTGAGCTAAAGTTGGAGGATATCTGGATCAACATCCTGCCGGAAGGTGGCATCCATACAGGGCACATCCACCCCCACTCAGTCATCAGTGGCACGACCTATGTGGCCATGCCAGAAGGGGCCAGTGCGATTAAGTTTGAAGACCCTCGCCTGCCCATGATGATGGCCTCCCCTGCCCGCCGCAAAGACGCCCGCGAGGAGGTCCGGACATTTGCCTATGTCGCGCCAGAGGTCGGTGACCTCCTGCTTTGGGAAAGTTTCATCCGCCACGAAGTGCCGATGAACATGTCAGAGGACGACAGAATTTCGGTCAGTTTCAACTACGCATGGGCGTAGGCTGGGCCGACCCCACTGGCAGCGTCGCGAAAGGTAGGTTGCCCCACCTTACCGCTTTTTGCGCGCTTCTTCTTGTTCTTTAACAAGCGCTTTCTCTTCCTTGGTCAACTTATTGCCCCACTGATTGTTGGACAGGCCAAGGTCTTCGGGCATTGGTTTGGTCTTACCCTTTTTGATCTCTCCACCTTTGTCGAGAAATGCTTTGATCAAGTCCTCATCTGTTGTGGGCTTGGGAACATGTTTCATGGCGCGGTTCCTTTGGCTGGGAATTTGCAGTCACACTAGGCCCTCAGCCGCGGCTTGACCAGAGGCCCTGCCGAGGGTTGCGATGGCCCCTGCCAAAGACCCTGATTAAACGCGTCTTCGAAACGCGATCACATAACCGTGCGTTGCACGAGGCGCGGCTGGAATTCTCCTTGTCCCCGCCCCATTTGAGGGAAGGCGCGCTGAGAACACGCGCGCCCTCCCTTCACAACCAAAGGACAACGGCAGAATGAAAGCCACCTCCCCTTCGACCATCAAATCTTTGGCCCTCGCCGGCCTCATCGGTGAAATCGCTTTTGAGGCCTATGCGTGGCTGATTTCACCGATCTTGTTTGACGTATCTTTACAACCTTCCAAACTTGTCATGGCATTAACCAAGATCTTTACCGGCCTTGATATCCCTTATGGGGTGGCTTTTGTGCTGCACTTCCTTATTGGCGCTTTCGGCTTTGCCAGTGTTGTTCTTCTTTTCAAACACTTCACCAAACTCAGCCATGTGGCGTCAGGTTTCGCCGCAGGCGTTCTGTTGTGGTTTGTCGCGCAGGGGGTTTTAGCACCCGTGGTCGGGCGCAGCTTCATGATGGGCTTTGGAAGCTACACACAATCTTCATTTGTGGGCCATGTCGGAATGTGCGTGCTGATGGCGTTCTTGTGGCAACAATTTATGAACCGCAGCAGGGCCGCGGCAGCACTTTAACCCAGACCTAAGCAGCAAAATAAAAAGGGCCCCCGCTGATCACTCAGCAGGGGCCCCAATTTACTGTAGTATTTCATCCACGCCACGTAGGGTGGGTGAAATCCACGTTTACCAGTCTTCGCGGACCACTACGCGTGTTTTGATCGGCAGCTTCATCGCGGCAAGGCGCAGGGCCTCACGTGCGATGTCGTCGTTGACGCCATCGATTTCAAACATCACGCGGCCAGGCTTCACTTTGCATGCCCAGAAGTCCACGGAACCTTTACCTTTACCCATACGAACTTCGACGGGCTTCGATGTAACAGGTACATCTGGGAAGATACGGATCCAGACACGGCCTTGACGTTTCATGTGACGCGTCATGGCACGACGTGCAGCTTCGATCTGACGCGCTGTAACACGCTCAGGCTGCAAGGCTTTCAAACCGTAAGTACCGAAGTTCAGGTCAGACCCACCCTTCGCAAGACCCTTGATAGAGCCTTTGAACTGCTTACGGAATTTCGTACGTTTTGGCTGTAGCATCTATCTACTCCTTAACGCCGACCGCCGGCACCACGAGGTGCTGGGCCGTCTTGCATTTCTTGTGACTTGCGGTCACGGGCAGCGGGATCATGTTCCATGATCTCACCTTTGAAGATCCACGTCTTGATGCCGATGATGCCATAGGCAGTCATTGCTTCAACATGTGCATAATCGATGTCAGCACGCAGTGTGTGGAGCGGAACGCGACCTTCACGGTACCATTCGGTACGCGCAATTTCTGCACCGCCAAGACGGCCAGCAAGGTTCACACGGATACCAAGGGCACCCATACGCATGGCGTTCTGTACCGCACGCTTCATTGCGCGGCGGAAAGAAACCCGACGCTCAAGCTGCTGCGCGATGGATTCACCAACAAGGGCTGCATCCAGCTCTGGCTTGCGAACTTCAACGATGTTGAGGTGCAGTTCAGAGTCGGTGAACGCGGCAAGTTTCTTGCGCAGACCTTCGATGTCTGCACCTTTTTTGCCGATGATCACACCAGGGCGCGCTGTGTGGATCGTAACGCGGCACTTTTTGTGCGGACGTTCGATGATCACACGAGAGATACCCGCCTGATGGCATTCTTTCTTGATGAAATCACGGATTGCGAGGTCTTCCAGCAGAAGATCGCCGTAATCCTTCGTGTCAGCATACCAGCGGCTATCCCAAGTACGGTTAACCTGCAGGCGCATGCCGATTGGATTGACTTTATTACCCATTATGCTTGCTCCTCAACCTGACGAACGACGATTGTGATTTCCGCAAACGGCTTCATGATCTTGCCGAAACGACCACGCGCACGTGGACGACCACGCTTGAGTGTCATGTTCTTACCGACATAGGCTTCCGCCACGATCAGTTCGTCCACGTCGAGGTTGTGGTTGTTCTCGCCGTTGGCGATCGCGGACTGAAGGCATTTCTTCACGTCGATTGCGACACGCTTTTTGGAGAAGGTAAGGTCCGTCAGGGCCTTGTCTACCTTCTTGCCGCGGATCATTGCGGCTACGAGGTTAAGTTTCTGCGGCGACGTCTTCAGCATGCGCAGTTTTGCACGTGCTTCGTTGTCTGCCACGCGGCGGGGATTTTTATCCTTGCTCATGGCTTATTTCCGCTTCGCTTTTTTGTCAGCTGCGTGACCATAATAGGTGCGCGTTGGTGAATATTCACCGAACTTTTGACCAATCATTTCTTCGCTGACGTTTACTGGGATGTGCTTGTGACCGTTATAGACGCCGAACGTCAGGCCAACAAACTGAGGCAGGATCGTGGAACGGCGCGACCAGATTTTGATCACTTCGTTACGACCGCTCTCACGAGATGCTTCGGCCTTTTTGAGGACATAAGAGTCAACAAAAGGACCTTTCCATACTGAACGAGACATAAATTAACGCCCCTTCTTCTTGGCGTGGCGCGACCGGATGATCAGGCTGCTTGACGCTTTTTTCTTGTTACGAGTCTTGGCACCCTTGGTTGGTTTACCCCATGGAGTAACCGGGTGACGACCACCAGACGTACGACCTTCACCACCACCATGTGGGTGATCGATCGGGTTCATAACGACACCACGAACACTTGGGCGGATGCCCTTGTGACGCATGCGGCCCGCTTTACCGTAGTTCTGGTTAGAGTTGTCAGGGTTGGACACGGCACCAACGGTGGCCATGCATTCCTGACGGACAAGACGCAATTCACCGGATGACAGACGAATCTGTGCGTAGCCACCATCACGACCAACGAATTGGGCGTATGTACCGGCTGCACGGGCGATTTGACCGCCTTTGCCTGGCTTCATCTCGATGTTGTGAATGATTGTACCGATTGGCATGCCAGAGAATGGCATTGCGTTACCGGGTTTGATGTCAGCCTTGGCGGATGCCACGACTTGGTCACCAACTGCGATACGCTGAGGCGCGAGGATATAGGCCTGCTCACCATCTTCGTATTTTACCAGTGCGATGAACGCTGTCCGGTTAGGGTCATATTCAATACGCATGATCGTCGCTGTGACGTCGAATTTGTTGCGTTTGAAATCTACGATACGGTAGAGGCGCTTTGCACCACCACCTTTGCGACGCATTGTGATCCGTCCGGTGTTGTTCCGACCGCCATGCTTGGTCAAACCCTGTGTAAGGGATTTGACCGGGCGGCCTTTCCAAAGCTCCGAACGGTCGATCAGTACCAGCCCACGCTGGCCTGGCGTCGTCGGTTTGTACGACTTGAGTGCCATGTTCTCTGTCTTCCGTTTGCTTGTATGCGGCCCCGTAGGTCCGCTGTGGTTAGAGGGCCCCGAAGGTCCCAGTAGAAATGCAAGGTTTCATCCATGCACAAAGACGAAGCCCCAGACGAATCTGGGGCCTCGGCCGATGGGCTCTGATAGGTTGATTACACCGAGGGGTCAAGCCATTACGGTCGGGAAGAATTCACGACCATTTCCACCCGACGATTGAGAGCTTGCCCAGCGGTTGTGTCGTTGCGCGCCACTGGCGAAACCGGTCCAATTCCTATGGCTGACATACGGGACAGCCTTACCCCCCGCCCAACTAGATTGGTGACGACAGCTTCGGCTCGTTCCCGAGAAAGCGCTACGTTATAGTCATACACACCAATGTTGTCGCTATGACCAACGATGAAGACAGCGACATCGGGCGCGGCCTCCATGTACTGCTGCAATATATCCAAAACATCACCCGATTCAGGTTTCAGTGTAGCGGTGTCAAAATCGAACAAGACGCCCTCCAGCACGACAGACCCATTATCGTCTAATGCCTGCGTCAAATCCTCCAGATTACCAATCCCGAGCTGATCATCGCCCAAGATCGCCGAGGTCGTGATCGATTGATTGACATAACGTCGTCCCGTACCAGCATGGGTTCCTAACGCGACCATAATATGCGCCAACCGATCCCCTGCGCTGACAACGCCGGTGAGTATTGCGAAATCATCAGGTAAGTCGACCAATACACCACGAAACGCTGCAGCTTGATCATTAATCATATTGTTAATGAACACGCCCTCCATGCCGCAGTCTTCTGACCCTTGGCAGGAAAATAGGACGTCGGCACCTAGACCCTCAAAGGCCTTGGCGTAGTTGGAGAACAGCGCATAGGTCGAAACATCTGAGTTGGCGGAAATATATTTGATATTAGTCACCGCACCTTCAACGCTCTTGAGCTCTAATTGGCGGTTTCCATTTGAATCGACATATGCAGGCCCGACCATGATGTCCGCCTTATCGAACGCCACGGAACTGTACTTAACAATGCTGAAATCTGGATAACGCGATAACAATGGGTGGTCACGACTGCCGGCCACGTCTTGTTGACCAAGTGACGAAGTCGCCACCCCAATAAGAGCCGCAGCAAGGCGACAAACCGCCAGGTAATTTCGGGGCATTTTCTTCTCCACTTGTTCAGGAGATTAATCGCGCAGTTTATCAGGAGCCACAACCAATTCAGCCCTATCGCGGCAGAAAGCCTTGAGCATTTACCAAACACAAAAACAACGACGGCCGAAAGGCCGATCGGTGCCGCTGACCACCAACTCAAATCTGTCAACGCTACAGGCTCAACAATCTAGATCAGCGCGAACACGGATACGTGGATCGTAGAAAATCCCTTTCTGGTTCGGCGCGATTATCGGGCTCCCGCAAAACCGCTTTTAGCGCTTTCCAATCAGGCCCATATGGACATTGCGCCCAAACACCCGCTCAGCGTTTTTATACGCTATCTTTTCTGCCACCGAACGGGGCAGCTTGGACAGCCATGCGCGGTTTGAGGCCATGATGCTGGCGTAGTTGTCCCATTGTTCATTCACCCATGTATCGCTGCCAATCATCAGGCGGTCTTGGAACTCGTATACGATCTTTTTCCATTTCGGGTTCAGATCATCACCCGATCCGCGGATGGCGAACTCCCGAAGCGACGTATCGGCCAGAAGGTTCGGGTAGCGTTTCATAGTTTTATAGACCGTATCGGCCGGCTCACTCAGCCCTGCATGGGCCCAGATGATCTTCACCTCCGGATCCACGCCATAGAGCCACCGGATGGGTTTAGCGCCAGAGTGGATGTGCAGGTAGATGTCGCGCTCTTTCGCCATGGTGATGATGCTTTTGAAAAACGTCCGATCCCACATTTTGCGGCTGCGGATGTGAAACTCACCAATGCCTTGGTGCGGGTATTTATCCAGCCGAGCCTTTAGGTAGGCCTCCATCCCGTGGACATGGGGCCAGTTTGAGGAATCCGCTTCACCGTGATACGGGCGCAGCTCTGGGACAATGCGTCTTGGCGCGTATTGCCACAGCTTGATCGTGCCCTCGTCAGGGGTGGAAGACACCAGCCCCATGGCCACACCAGACGCATCCATCAGGCGGATGATCTTCTGGACAGGGTACGGGCCCCACGCGGGTTCCTTGTAATGGATATGGGCATCAAACAAGGGCAGCTCATTCACTGCATCGCCGATCGGGGCGTTCGGGTCTTCATCACCGTGGTCGTGGTTCTCATGCGCGAGGGCGGAAGTTGCCGTTACAAAAACCGCCAAGAGCACGGCAGCCCAGACCGAAAACATGTGAAACATCATGACCCCCTTGATACCTCTGCCAACACGGTTGACCACCAGCACCACAAAGGCAAATAAAAAAACCCCAGCCTCACGAGGAGGCCGGGGTTTCTAATTGAAGTATGTCGCGGGTCTTTACAGACCTGTGGATACGTCGATTGTGTTGCCTTCTTCCAGCGTCACATAGGCTTTTTTCACGTCTTTGCGTGTGCCCAGCTGACCGCGGAAGCGCTTCACTTTACCTTTAGTGATGGTCGTGTTCACGGCCTTCACCTTTACACCAAAGAGCGCTTCAACAGCTTCTTTGATCATTGGTTTGTTGCTGTCGATCGCTACCTCAAAAACCACGGCGTTGGCTTCGGATGCCATTGTCGCTTTTTCGGTGATGATCGGCTTGCGGATCACGTCGTAATGTTCTGGCTTCGCGCTCATTTCAAACGGGCCTCCAGTGCTTCGATACCTGCTTTGGTGATAACGAGTGTATCACGCTTGAGGATATCATATACGTTAGCGCCCATTGTCGGCAGGATATCCAAACCTTCAATGTTGCGCGCGGCTTGCAGGAAGTTTTCATTCACGGATGCACCGTCAATGATCAACGCCCGCTTCCAACCCAAGGATTTAACCTGTTTGGCCAGTGCGGATGTTTTCCCGTCCGATGCTGCATCGTCGATGATGACCAACGCGCCGGCTTTTGCCTTTGCGGAGAGCGCCATGCGCAGACCCAGTTTACGGAATTTCTTTGTCAGCTCGTGGCCGTGGCTACGGGGTGTTGGACCCTTGTAGATACCGCCCCCACGAAAGATCGGTGCCGAGCGTGCGCCGTGGCGTGCGCCACCGGTGCCTTTTTGGCGATAGATCTTCTTGGTGGAATAGCTGACTTCGCGGCGTGTTTTCACCTTGTGTGTACCAGCTTGCGCATTGTTGCGCTGCCAGCGGACGACACGGTGCAGAACGTCGGCGCGTGGCTCAAGGCCAAACAGGGCCTCGTCCAGGTCGATCGAACCGGCTGCAGCGCCGTCTAGTTTGATGACGTCTAGTTTCATGCTTCACCACCTTCCGCAGGTGTTTCTGCGGGTGCTTCAGCTGCAGGAGCAGCTGCGGATTTCAGAGCAGCAGGGACAACAGCGGCGTCAGGGAATGGCTTCTTAACCGCATCCTTAACAGTCACCCAACCACCTTTGGAACCAGGAACCGCGCCTTTGACCATGATCAAGCCACGTGCTGTGTCTGTCTTTACAACTTCAAGGTTCTGCGTTGTCACGCGGGCTGCACCCATGTGACCGGCCATTTTCTTGCCTTTGAAAACCTTACCGGGATCCTGACACTGACCTGTGGAACCATGCGAACGGTGAGAGATCGAAACACCGTGTGTCGCACGAAGACCGCCAAAGTTGTGGCGTTTCATCGCACCGGCAAAACCTTTACCGATGGATGTGCCTGCAACGTCAACATACTGACCAGCGAAGTAGTGATCTGCAATGATCTCTTCGCCAACAGCCAACATCGCATCCGCGTCAACGCGGAATTCCGCGACCTTGCGCTTTGGTTCAACCTTAGCAGCTGCAAAGTGGCCGCGCATCGCCTGGGATGTACGCTTTGCTTTTGCTGTGCCAGCACCGAGCTGAACAGCAACATAGCCGTCCTTCTCGATTGTACGCTGTGCAACAACCTGAAGGTTATCGAGCTGAAGAACGGTTACAGGGATCTGCTTGCCGTCTTCCATGAACAGACGGGTCATGCCCATCTTTTTTGCAATAACGCCTGAGCGCAACATAATATTACCCTCCTACGCTTATGACTGCAGCTTGATCTCGACGTCCACACCAGCGGCGAGGTCGAGCTTCATCAGCGCGTCAACGGTCTGGGGAGTCGGATCAACGATATCCAGCAGACGCTTGTGCGTGCGGATTTCGAACTGGTCACGAGATTTCTTATCAACGTGTGGACCACGAAGAACAGTGAATTTTTCGATTTTGTTTGGCAGCGGAATGGGGCCGCGTACCGAAGCGCCAGTGCGTTTGGCAGTGTTTACGATTTCCTGTGTGGAAGCATCGAGAACACGGTAGTCAAACGCCTTCAGGCGAATACGGATGTTCTGGCTCTGAGCCATGTGCATATCCCTTACATTTGGGATTTAGATCGGATTGGAGGGGGAACGCTCATCGCTCCGCCTCTTCGCGTCTTTTAATAGACAACACGCCGCACGGATTACGCGCAGCGGTGCTGGAGCGGGCTATAGGGGGAATCATCCCCCCTGACAAGAGGATTTTTGCCACCGACGGGCAATCGGTTTAGGCCAGCCTCAAAGCACTGCCGCAGCTCTCGGCGAAGCGACAGCCGCTGATTTACACTCAGGGGGTGAATTACAGTCCGAGTAACCCTAGATTAATGCCAATGACGCAAAATTGTTGGACTGACCGCCACTTTATAAGTGTGTTCGGCGGGGACTTTGGTTTATCAAGTGTCAAGAATGACAAAAAGCAGGCAAATGAACAAACAATCCATCGATTTCGCACAAACGGCCCAACCTTCGCGTGCGCGCGACTGGGTCAAAGTTCTCGCTGATTACCGAGAGCCGGATAAATTGCGCAGCTTTTATGAGCTGGGAATTACATTGGGGCCGTTTTTCGGACTTTGGGCGCTTGCATGGTGGTCACTGTCCATCAGTTACTGGCTCACTCTCGCGATCGCGATCTGCAATGGCATGTTCTTGGTCCGCTTGTTTGCCATCCAGCACGACTGCGGGCACGCCTCTTTCTTTGCTGAACGCGGTTTAAGCGACTGGGTCGGGCGCGCAATCGGGGTGCTAACGCTGACACCCTATGACGTCTGGCGCCGTTCTCATGCGATCCACCACAGTGCTGCTGGCAACCTTGGCCGCCGCGGTATCGGCGACATTAACACGCTAACCATTGCTGAATACCAAGAACTTAGCGTACGGGGCCGTATTCAATACCGTCTTTATCGCAACCCAGTGTTCATGTTCGGGATCGTTCCCGCCTATCTGTTTTTCCTACAGAACCGCCTGCCTTTGGGCCTGATGGCCAAAGCGCGGTATTGGGTCAGTGCCATGGGGACAAACGCGGCGATCATCATTGCCTTGGCGGTTATCTGGTATTTTGGCGGCCTGATGCCCATCTTTTTGATCTTTGTTCCGACAACTCTTTTGGCAGCGACCGTTGGCGTTTGGTTGTTCTATGTTCAGCACCAGTTTGAAACCACCCATTGGGAACATGAAGACACCTGGGATCTTCATGAAGCAGCCATGCAAGGCAGCTCCCACTATGTGCTGCCCTCCCCTCTGCAATGGTTAAGTGCAAATATCGGGATCCACCACGTCCACCACTTGTACAGCCGCATCCCCTTTTACCGTCTACCAGAAGTCCTGCGCGATCATGGAAGCCTCGCCGAGGTCAACCGCATGACCCTACGCGAAAGCTTTGCCAATGCGCGCCTCCACCTGTGGGACGAGAAATCCCGACGCCTCATGTCCTTCTCGGATGCACGCGCATTGATCACGGCCTAGCCGTTTTAATCCGGCATGGTGCCGAACTGACAAGATGAAGAGAAAGGCCGCCAATTTGGTGGCCTTTTTTGTTGTCCGGCAATCTCTGAAATAGCGTGAAACCTTGTGCCGCTGCCCCCAAGGTTCATGAAACTTTCATACCACTGTCAACAAGTTGAATCTTCCAACACCCAAAGCATGGACACACACTTCACTTAGGAGCAGCTATCCATGCCACGAATTTCCTTTACCCGCCGCCAAGCACTTTTGGGCACTGCAGCGCTGTCAGCCACAGTCGCTATGCCTTCACTGTCGCGGGCGCAATCGCGCCCATTGATCACCCACGGGATCATGTCTGGTGATGTCGCCCATGATGGCGCCGTGATCTGGAGCCGCGCTGACCGCGAGGCCAAGATGCTTGTCGAATGGGCAACGACCGAAAGCATGACAGACGCTCGTGCGGTTCCCCCATTAGCCGTTGGCACACCAACAGACTACACTGGCAAGTTGGCATTGACTGGCCTGCCATGCGATCAGGATATCTTTTACCGTGTGACCATGACTGATCTCGCTGACGGTACCCGCTCCGCCCCCATGACAGGCCAGTTCCGGACCGCCCCGATGGGCAATCGCGACGTCAGCTTCGTATGGTCTGGCGACACCGCCGGTCAGGGCTGGGGGATTGATGAAGATCGCGGCGGCATGACCACATATGCAACGATGCATAACCACGCCCCAGATTTCTTCCTGCATTCCGGCGATACAGTCTACGCTGACGGTCCGCTCAAAGAACAGGTTGAACTGGCCGACGGCACTATTTGGAAAAACGTGGTTACTCCTGCCAAATCCAAGGTTGCTGAAACCCTGGACGAATTTCGGGGTCAGCATCTCTATAATTACATGGATAAGAACGTTCAGGCATTTAATGCGTCTGTGCCAATGATATCCCAGTGGGACGATCACGAAGTCACAAATAACTGGTACCCCGCCGAAATGCTGACCAGTGACGACCGTTATACCGAGAAATCGCTACAAGTGCTTTCGGCGCGTTCGGCCCGCGCATTTCATGAGATGATGCCAACGCGGCAGTTTATGTCCGAACCGATGCGGGTGTACCGCAAGGTTTCCTACGGGCCGCTTCTCGATATTTTTGTGATCGACATGCGGACGTATCGGGGTGACAACACCGCCAACACCCAAAACGAAGGCGCACCGTTTTTGGGGACCGAGCAGCTTGCATGGCTTAAACGCGAGATGGTGAACTCTAGCGCCACTTGGAAAGTCATCGCCTCTGATATGCCCATCGGGATGATGGTGCGCGATGGCGACAACATGGAGAACGGTGCAAACGGCGATGGTCCTGTTTTGGGTCGTGAGAATGATATCGCGGCGGTCCTGTCCTTTGTCAAAACAGCTGAGATCACGAACACGGTCTGGCTCACAGCAGACGTGCATTACACTGCAGCGCATCACTACTCACCTGACCGAGCAGTATTCCAAGACTTCGAACCGTTTTGGGAATTTGTCTCAGGCCCCTTACATGCTGGAACTTTTGGGCCATCAGATTACGACAACACGTTTGGCCCAGAAGTTCGCTTTGCGAAACATCCCGAAGAAGGGCAAGCGAACCTCCCCCCAAGTGAGGGCATGCAGTTCTTTGGAAAAGTCGATATTGCGGCTGATACTGGCGTAATGACCGTGCGCCTAATGGACAGCGCTGATGTTGAGCTTTGGTCAGTTGAATTGGACCCCAAAACCGCCACGTAACAGCGTAAATTCGGGGTGACCCTATGGGACACCCCGACCTGAAAAATCAGGAGGCCTTAAAGCAAACTCCGATGGGGTGATCCAAACCTCCCCCATCATTCATTGGGCAGTCCAGTTCCCTACTGGCCCGAAATTCCCACCCCGCCCA
>JBDVSG010000113.1:0-22823 GCA_039967155.1 Sulfitobacter sp.
CCCTCAACCGCTTGCTCGATGGTTTGCGCCGCCTCACCGTCCAGTCCCAGCACCAGATAGCCCATTTTTTGCAGCTCCATGATGCCATCCGCGAGGTTGCGAATGCGCAAGTAGGGTTGGCGTTCCAGCGCACCAGAGGCCGTTTTAGCCAAAGCCCCTGTTTCAGGCGCTGAGTGGTGGCGGGTGCCGATCACAGCCGATGCGCCCAGCACCTCGGCCGAGCGCAATATCGCCCCAACGTTATGGGGATCCGTCACGCGGTCCAGCATGATCACGCGCGGGGCCTCGTCGCCGATGCAAACATCATCCATCCGGCCCCAATCCAGCGGCTTGACCTCTAACACCGCCCCCTGATGCACTGAACCTTGATCAATTGGAGGGCGGAATTTACGCGGGTCCACAACCTCGGGCGTGATTCCACTGGCTGCAACAGCTTCTTCCAATTTGGCCAAAGCATTGGGTGTCACCATCAATGTCAGCTTTGTGCGCGCAGGGTTCATCAGCGCATCACGCACCGCGTGTAGACCAAACAGCCAAAGCGTCTCTCGCGCATCGGCCTTTTTGCCCTGTTCCTTCTCAACAACCCATTTTGGTTTCTTCATCATATTCCCCTGACTTTGCGCCGCTTGGTCCCTCCTCTATCCGCTTGTGCCCTGCCCGCCAAG
Organism: Sulfitobacter sp.; assembly: GCA_039967155.1. Taxonomy (GTDB): domain Bacteria; phylum Pseudomonadota; class Alphaproteobacteria; order Rhodobacterales; family Rhodobacteraceae; genus Sulfitobacter. Next base: position 666 of record JBDVSG010000113.1, read on the forward strand.
CCTTACCCGACCTTGCCTAAAATGCAGCAGATGAAGTTTAGCAAAGAAATCATATCAAATCGGTCGATTTAGTGGTTGACGCCCCCCAGACCCGAAGGTAGTTCAAGCGCCAGTGGGCGACAGGCCGCAAGGTGTGGCAGGGGACTGTAACTCCCTCGCGGAGACGCACGCCTGGTTCGATTCCAGGGTCGCCCACCACTACAAATCAGTTAGCTTCGTTAGCACTAGGTCTGAAAAGACCCGCGATTTTTGGTTGGTCCCAACTCTTGTTCTGTTCTTGCTCTTAGGAAGAAACTTCTGAGCAGGTTTTGAACGCGCCATCCGGTTTTCTTTTGCGCGATAGTACGCGACCATCTACGCGCTTTGCCCCCGCCACCGCGTTGATCTTGATGTCCCTTGCACCCGCTTGAGGAAGTTGAATGATCGCAGGCTTTCTGGCCCAGTGGAGGCACTATGTTTCCCTCTGCATCCCAATGAAAGCCTGTTTGCGCTGAATGTCTTTTCAACCACATGAGGCACAAGAGGTTCTGTTTGGTCCTAAAAAAGAAGGTGTTGGCCTTCACTCCTAAAGCCATCGATAAACTTGCGAAAAGGCTGAAGACAGCAGACCTCGAGGTCATGATCGCGCCTCACGTCTTTGACGATCATCGTCTCATTGGAGCTGATCCCAGCCCATCGCGATTGCGGCGACTGGCCGTTCCGCCCTTTAGAATTTTTCGCCGCTACAGATCGTGGCAATTTTCATCCACTGGTTGCTTCAGGAACATGTCACCAAGTGGTGTCCACAATTTACACAGTATTGCTAAAGGGCATTTGCTCCCACAACGTATCAAATATTAGCTTCCAATCTAAATCATCAAAAGAGGGAAAGCTGCCTACCCTTTTCGCCTTTTACATTCTTGGCTTTCTTCGCTTTTGACTTTCGGCTTCCAAGCTTCAGGAATACCGACTTGGCCGAACGTCTGAAATCATCGGTTTTGCGAATTTCTGAGATCCTCTGTTTGGCGAATTTGGCGGTGATAACATGATCAACAATAGGTGCGGGGTAATCCCGACCGAGTTCAAAATCCTTGATGTCGAGCAGCGACTTTTTCCAGTTCCATGGTTCATGTATGAATTCATCCGGTACACTGGTTAATTCCGGCACCCATTTTCGGATGAATGCACCCTTTGCATCATGTTCCATCGATTGTTTGATGGGATTGTAGACCCGCATCGCGTTGATCCCCGTAACACCTGATTGCATTTGCAACTGGCTATAGTGAATGCCCGGCTCATAATCTGTGAACACGCGCGCCAAATGGTGCCCCGTGACGCGCCAATCCAACCAAAGCTGATAGCTGGCAAAGCTGACCAGCATCGCGCGCATTCTAAATGTAATCCAACCTTCTGTTAGAAGATTGCGCATGCAGGCATCGACAAACGGATATCCCGTCTGCCCTGTCGCCCAAGCTTGAAAATGGTGCTCATTATGATCGTTTTCCCGCATGCCTTCGAATGCAGGATGCATGCAGTGTGTTTCAATCTGCGGCTGGTCTTCAATCTTCTGGACGAAATGACAGCGCCACGCCAATCGCGATCCAAACGCATTTAAATTGCGCCCAAACGTTGTCTTTTCTTCTGATGACAGTTGCGCACGGCGTTTAGCGATGGAGTGCACAACCTCCCGCACGGAAAGCGTGCCCCATGCAAGATGCGCTGACAGGCGGGAGCAGTGATGTTCTGACAGATCTGGTGCTGAGATATGATAAAGGTATTTGCTAGACCGGTTTGTCAAAAAACTGCGTAAATCCGCAATAGCTTGAGGCCGGCCGCCCGCTTGCACGCGGCCGATCAACGCCTCCCCAAACAGATTGTTGTCTTTGCTTGGCAAAGCGTCAGATTTAATACCACACACAGGCACTAACGGTGCCGGTTTTGCGATGATCGGTTCGGCCATTCGTGTGTTTCTTATTTTTGACCACTCATCACGACTGCGCAGCCGCCTCACGACACCATGTGATGGAAATTCGTGAAGCGTTAAATTCATCGCCTTGCAGAGCTTTTCCACGGCGACATCCCTCGCATATGTCCAACCATTTCCAGTTTCTTCATGTGCATAGATGTCGGCGATGTTGTGGTGTTTGTGCAAGGTTTCTAACACCTTACACGCATCACCTACTTTGATGATTAAGGGCTGCCCCAGTTGTGTCAGAGCATCATTCAGAGCAGCCAAACTGTCATGAATAAAATGCCAATGCCTGCGCGATGCGAACGGTTGCTGCCAATAAGCGGGCTCAACGATGTAGAGCGGAATGACAGGTCTTTGCGCACGCGCTGCTGCCTCCAAAGGCGCATGATCATAGATCCGCAGATCACGTTTGAACCAAACGATACTGACTGTATCAGACATGCCTCCTCCCTTTTCTGGGTGAACGATCATTACTTGTAAGCAGCTCTACGGTCGCCAAAACTGCGCACGCGCTTACGCCATGTTTTATAGCTGCCGCTTTTGAGTTCGGATCGCATTATCAGTTTCACCTGCTTATCACTGACACCATATTCAGCCTTGATATCGGCGAACCTGATATGATCAGACAGTGCCATCTGGATGATGGCACTTATGTCTGCGGGGGCCAAAGATTTGATATCTTTCATGATGTTGAGATCTCTAATTCGCACAAGAGGGATGGGATTTTCTTTTTCAATTTAAAGAAACCCTTGTTGGCATGCGGCCAAATCAACGCATCATAAGCACGTTTCGTTTGGTGCAAACGAATGCCCATTTTTTCCAGCGACTGGCGGGCTTCTTCAATCTGTGATGCGGTTGGGCCTATGGGTGCCCACGGTGTAGATACATCATTGGTCCCTGCCCGTGCTGCCGCATCCGCAATGGTTTCCACCCAGCTTTCACTTTGCACGTATGTTATTCCGGTTTCATCCAACCGCTTTACAGCGTTCTCGACCGCTCCTTTTTTAAAGGCAGTCACGCGCGGGCTTTGTGTTGATGAGGATTTTGGCGCAAGGCCGATAACACAGGCCGGCGTTCCAATTGTCACGCTTTCTGGATGACACTCTTCGGGCGTGATTAACAACACATGAGCGTCTGATTTCCTTGCTTTTGAAAGCGCGAGCGGAACAAAACGATGTTCCACATCTTCGGTCAAAGGCTCAGCATGGGTTGCAAGCTGGCCTATCGGCTCAAAACGTCCGCCTGTGTATTTTGCTATATTTGACGCGCGCGCCAGATAAGTTTTGCCCTTGGTATGAAGCCCCCCGACCCAACGCCAGCTCAACGTATTGGCTGCCGGATCGCCATCAACGAGATGGCGCAGGAAAAAATCTGCTCCCAACTCCCATGGCAGCCGCAAAGTGAATATCCAGATCGATGCAAACCACATCCTCGCGTGATTGTGCAAATATCCGGTTGTTTCAAGTTCTCGGCACCAATGATCAAAACACGCAATACCCGTACGACCCCCGATAGCATCGCTGTAGTCTAGCTTGCGGGCGGTATTTTCTTCTAACGTTTCAAATGCTGTTTGAAGACCAATTTGATAGCTTGTCCAAACACTTGGATGTTGCTCCAGCCAGCCTTTGAAATATCCGCGCCAAAATACCTCTTGGACAAATTTCATCGCGGCGCTTGGGCTGTGGTGCGCCAAGGTTGCGATCAGCACCTCTTCCTCGGTGATCAGCCGGTGCCTGATCCAAGGGGACAGGGCCGAGACCGAGCTGCGGTGCGTTGGCCCGTGATCATAGTTTCGCTGGCGCGCGTAATGCGCACCGCTGCGCGACACGAACTTCTCCAACCGCGCCAGCCCTGCTTTTCGGGTCGGTTCGAACACAACTGTTTCTTGTTGTGCAGGGGCATTTGCAAAAAGATCTCCGGTGGTCATTGGCTGGTCGTGCCTTTGCTGGTTTGGTGTGATGTGCGTGCACGCCGACACCGCTGCGAACAATATTTCACCTCGTCCCAAACCTTGGCCCACTTTTTGCGCCACGTGAACGGCAGGCCACAGACGGCGCAGGTTTTGCTGGGCAGGCTAGATTTTTTCATGGGCTTCCACCGCGTTGAAAAATCTACGGGTGTCCTCTTGGATTGCTTGGCGTTTGTCATCGCCCATGCGGTCAAGGCTTTTGTACATGAACCCCATGCGAGGGTTGCCCCGCAATTTGCCTTCATTGCGCGCAATAAAATCCCAATAGAGATAGTTAAACGGGCACGCCTTGGGCCCGTTCTTGACCGTCGGCTTGTATTTACAAGACCCGCAATAGTTGGACATTTTATTTATATAAGCGCCGCTCGCGGCATAGGGTTTCGAAGCAAGCAGCCCACCATCTGCAAACAGGATCATCCCCGTGACATTGGGAAGCTCAACCCATTCATATGCATCCGCATAGACCAGCATATACCAGTTATTGACCTCATCCGGATCAAGCCCCGCGATCAATGCAAAGTTCCCCAGCACCATCAGACGCTGGATGTGGTGTGCATAAGCGTTTTGTTTGGTTTCAGTGATGCATTGCCGCATGCAGTTCATCTGTGTTTCAGCGGTCCAGTAAAAATCGGGCAAGGGACGGGTCGCATTCAGCGCGTTTTCCGTTTTGTAATCTGGCATTTTGAGCCAATAAATCCCGCGCACATATTCCCGCCAGCCAAGAATTTGGCGGATGAAGCCTTCGACCGCATTCAAGGGCGCATTCCCCGCGTGATAGGCGGCTTCGGCCCGTTCAATACACTCTAGCGGGTCCAGCAAACCGCAATTCAAATAGAGCCCAATGTGACTGTGATACATCCAAGGCTCCCCTTGGATCATCGCGTCTTGGTAATCACCAAACAGCTGCAGACGGCGGGCGATAAACGCCTCAAGGGCTGAAATCGCCTGATTGCGCGTGACTGCAAAATGAAACGGCGACAGATCGCCGAAGTGATCGGGGAAATTGGCCTGAACCAATGTCATGACCTCTTGGGTGATCGTATCTGGTGTCGCCATATACGTCGCGGGAACATCTAACCCTGTCGCGGGGGGTTTACGGTTTTGCGTGTCGTAGTTCCATTGGCCGCCAATCGGGCCATCCTGATCCATCAAGATTGAGTATTTACGGCGCATTTCGCGATAGAAAAACTCCATCAGCAACTGCTTGCGTCCGTCAGCCCAGGCCGCGAACTCTGACGTTGTACACAAAAAACGATCATCGTTTCTGATGTCGACCTCAACGCCAAAATTTACAGCCCAATCAGACATTTCCTGCACAAGACGGTATTCGCCGGGGCTGGTTACAATGATTTCATCTATCGCATAGAGGTCCAAAGCCCGGGCGATCTCACCTGCAAAAGTCCCTGCATTGTTTGGATCATCATAGCAAACATAACGGACGTTCACGCCTTCATCGAACAGTTCCGCCGCAAAGTGGCGCATTGCAGAAAAGATGAACGCTATCTTCTTCTTGTGGTGCTTGACGTATGTTGCCTCACTACGGACTTCACACATCAAAACGATGTCGTTTTGCACATCCAAATCGGCCAAGCTTGAGATATTACGGTTGAGTTGATCACCGAGGATCAGGCGCAACTTCATGACTGCGCCCATGCAAGTTTTGGGCCACCAGCGATTTGGCTCTGCTTCGACGAAACGCTGCTCATCGCGATGCTACCAAGGAATAATTTTGCCCGCATGATCGAAGAACCCTCCTGTGTCTTTCGGCGCGAGTTGATCAAGCACCTCGACCAGATTGGACGCCGCCACCGACGGCGGTGTTCGCTTGTGCGATGACGCATACGCCTCTGAGAATGAGGTCGCGACAGTCCCGGGATGCAAACAGACGCAGCAGGCCTGCGGATGCGTTCGTGCAACTTCGATCGAAGCGCCGTGGATCAATTGATTCAAAGCGGCCTTTGCGCTTCTGTAGGAATGCCATCCGCCAATCTGATTGTCCCCAATGGATCCAACACGCGCCGACAGTGCGGCAAAGGTGCAAGGCCTATCGCGTGGCATCAATCGCATGCTGTGTTTCAAAACCAGTGCTGGACCAATTGCATTGACCCTGAATTGATCCACCATGGCAGCCGCGTTCAGAGACTTAATGGATTTTTCTGGCCCTTGATCGTTAATGACCAATGCGCCTGTCGCAACAAGAATGAGATCAAAAGAACCCTCCAGCGCCCCAAGGATGCGCCCAACAGAAGCCTCATCGGTCACATCCAACCCATGGTTTCGACGTGACAAGCCCACGACCTCATCCCCGCGCGACCGCAGAGCCTGTGAAACGGCCTGCCCCACACCTCCCGTGTCCCCTATGATAAGCGCCTGCTTCACCATCAAAGAACGGCCTGAGGATCACAGTCTGAAGTCATAATTACAGCTTTTGAATTGGAACTCATGACTGCTGAATATTCAGTCTTATTCACAACAAGCGAGACTATAGCCCCCCTAATCTCACCATCAGTTACCGTGATTTCACGTGTTCCATTCGTGTCGTCGACATCAATGGTGAAGGCAATTGCTTCATTTTGGCCAAGACCTTTCAGGGACAACGTTGCACGTTGGTCCCCATCAGAAATTATCGGCGCTGCTGTCAAATACTGCGCACCCGCCGTCACTTCAAAAGGTTGGAACACTTCAACGCCTGCGCCAGTGCCCGTGACATCAAAAATCAATCCTGCATGCGAAGCGGCGAAGTCTATCGTAAATTCAGCGGCCCCTAGATCGCAATCACCAACGTTTGTGATAATGAAACGATCTTTTGGCGCACCTTCCATAAACTGGACTTGGACATCCGCGTAAGACGGGGTCGAGAGGAGAAAAAAAGCAATGCTACTGAGGGTAAGGGCCGTTTTCTTCATATGCGTTTCTCCACGGTGTAAAATCACTTCATCCACACCGCCAAGTTTTCGCTGCTTCCTGACGTGTGTTTATGTTATACGTGGCCGATACTTTTTTGGATCAAAATGACTGCGATTATTTTCGCCCCAGATGCCTGCTGTCCCGCAAAGGCGCAGCGCCCAAGACATATGTGCGAAACTATATCTGAGGCGCCCGGTTCACTTTAAATCCGAAACAAAGGCTGCAAGACGCGCGGCAAAATAGAGCGAAATTTAAGAGGTGCGTCTGTCGCCGCAAGGCAAATACACGGCGCACCAAAATCGGCAATCGGCGTGTGCTCTAGATCTTCATCTGCGACCTCTAAATCCCCCACACCAAACCGTCCGGTTTCGTCGCTAAAGCTGCCCTGAAGCACCAAGGTTAGCTCCAAGCCGCCATGCGCATGATCAGGTACCGCTTGTCCTGGCGGGATATACAGCAACCGAACAGAGCCACTGACATCAGCAGATAAAACCGCTTGTTTCACCCCGCCTCCCAACCGTTTCCAGCGTGGCGGTTTTCCTTTGAGGGCCTGCATGACAGGCCCCGGATACACGCCTGCGCGTTCAAAAACAGCAGGCTCCTCATTTGGTGTATCAAGCAAGCTCAGCACATTGGCTTTTAGGTCCGTCGAGACTTGCGCCGCATCCGAGTTCTCAAGAACAACGCCGCCAACGGTCTGATGCGCTTCGAAAGCAGCGCGGCATTCAATGCACAATGAAATATGCGCCGCAACAACCAGTGCAAAAGGCTGGGGCAAAGTGCCCGCAGCATAAGCCGCCAACAAAGCGTCAGGGATGTGGTGGGTAATGGCAGTCATTTTAACGCTCATCCTTTAGATCATGGCGCAGGCGTTCAAGTCCGAGGCGAATACGTGATTTTATCGTCCCCAGAGGCAAGCCCGTTTGAGCTTTGATTTCTTTGTGTGTCAGCTCACCTAAATAGGCTTTTTCAATCATCTCACGTTGATCTGGCTTAAGCTTGGAAAGCGCTTGTTTCAGTTGGACGGTTTCTTGCTCAACGACCAAAATCTGCGCTGCGTCAGTGTCAGTGCGTGCGCTGTCTTGCGCATCTGATTTCAGCTCTTCTGGCAAAGGACGGGATTCTTTGCGCAGCACGTCAATTTGTCTGTTTTTCGCGATCCGGTAAATCCATGCGGAGACTTGGGCTTTTTGCGGGTCGAACTGATCCGCCTTGCGCCAGACCGTCAGCATAACATCTTGAACAATCTCTTCGGCTTGGCCAGATCCCGTGCCGGACCGCATGATGAAACCCTTCAAACGTGGCGCGAAATGATCAAACAATTCGGCAAAAGCCGCACGGTCGCGCGCGTCTCTGACGGCCAGCATATGCACCGTCAGCGGGGATATCTGTGCAGATTTACGCATCACGTGCTTGTGGTCCTTTCGCGAGCATCTCGCAGGCAGACGTTCGGTCCGATCAATTTTTAAATCTAGTGTCAACATACCCCTTTTACGCTGGGGTTTGAACTTTGGATCACTTTTTTATTGGAAAATATTGATCCGATAACATCCGCCACGCGTACTAAACTTAATAGAAACACCACGCACAGCAATCGTCAAACACCACCCATAGGAAACCACGATGTCCCTTGATGCTTCCCCCTTTCGACCTCAACGTATTGCTATCATTGGCGGTGGCATTTCGGGCCTTTCGGCTGCGTATCTATTAGCCCCGCATCATGCGGTGACGTTGTTCGAGGCCGCCCCCAGATTGGGAGGGCACGCCCGTACTGTCATGGCGGGGAAGAACGGCGACCAACCTGTAGATACGGGTTTCATTGTCTTCAACTACGCCAACTACCCCCATTTGACGCGGATGTTTCAAGACCTTGATGTGCCCGTTGCCAAAAGTGATATGTCGTTTGGTGCATCCATTAACAACGGTCAGATCGAATACAGCGTAAAGAGCCTTCGCGCCCTTCTCGCGCAACCCAGCAACCTTCTCAAGCCGGGCTTTATAGGAATGGTCCGCGACATTCTAAAGTTCAATAAACACGCTGAGGACATGGCCACAAATGAAGCCATGACAATCTGCGAATTGGTCGAGGCCTTGGGGCTTGGGGCATGGTTTCAGGATTACTATCTCATGCCGTTGTGCGGGGCGATTTGGTCAACGCCCGCGGTTGAAATTCGCCGTTTTCCGGCACAGGCTTTGCTACAATTTTTCCGCAACCATGCGCTGCTCAGCACATATGGTCAACATCAGTGGTGGACCGTAGACGGCGGTAGCACCCAGTATGTGCAGCGGATGGAGCATCATCTGCGCGGACGTGGCGTGGCCATCCGCACAGCGACACCTGTGCACAAGGTCATTCGTACAGGTAATCAAAGCATCCTGCACAGCAACGCTGGAGCCCATGAACCCTTTGATCAGGTGATTTTTGCCTGCCATTCCGACCAAGCGTTGCGCATATTACAAGACCCTTCACCTGAAGAAAAAGCTGCGCTGTCCGCGATCCGATTCCAAGACAATAAAATGGTTCTGCACTGCGATATTCGCCAAATGCCGCGCCGGCGGGCTACATGGTCAAGTTGGGTATACAAGATCGACACGGCACGCCCGCAACCAGCCATTGGCGTCACGTATTGGATGAACCGTTTGCAAAACATCCCAGAAAACGATCCGCTCTTTGTGTCGCTTAATCCTGTTGATCCCGTGCCGGATCATTTGATTTACGATGAAAAAACATTCCGCCACCCCGTGTTTGATGCCCCTGCTCTTGCTGCGCAAAAACAGCTGCGTGACCTCAACGGTCAAAATAATACGTGGTTTGCGGGCGCCTACACACGTCACGGTTTTCACGAAGATGGCTTCGCGAGCGCGGCTCGGATTGCGCGGCTTTTGGAAAAGCAAACGGCATGAGTTTTCACCCTGAGCATATCCGCGCAGTGACATCCCACAAACGGCGTGGCGTGATCTCAAATGCGTTTCGCTACGGCGTTGATTACGTGCTGATTGATCCAGAAAGCACTGCCAAAACGCCTGTGTTTTTCTCTCGCAATGGGTTCAATTTGAACTCCGTTCATGACGTCGATCATGGCGGCGCGTTAAAAGAAGGCGCTGGGGTACAATGGGCGCGTGATGTGTTTTTTGAACACGGCCTCCATTCGCCAGCGACCAAGATCCTACTTTTGACCCAACCCCGGTTTTTGAGCTACGGGTTCAATCCTGTGAGCTTTTGGCTCGCGTATCAGGGAAACGATTTGGTGGCCGTGATTGCAGAAGTTTCCACACCTTTTGCGCAGCGACATTCCTACTTTTGCCACCTGCCAGACTGCGCAGTGATCACCAAAGACAGCCGCATAAACAAAGCAAAGCTATTACATGTGTCACCCTTTCAGGATGTGGCAGGCGACTACGACTTTGTTTTTGATATTCAGCCCAATCACATCGATATTCGCATCATCTTCCGCAATGGAGACAACGGCGTGATCGCGACCCTGCAAGGTTCCCGTGCGACCATGACCAGTTTTGGGCTTCTCAAGGCTGGCATTCGCCGACCTTTTGGAGCGTTGCGAACGATGTTTTTGATCCATTGGCAAGCCCTACGCCTAAAACTCAAAGGCGCAAAATACCGTAGAATGCCCCCCTCCCCTAACTCAGAGGTCTCATAATGTTTTTTTTGACACAACGCATGAAACACGACTTCCTTGAGAGCTGCGCACAGATCAGCTCTGGTCGCTTGCGCCTGCAAACGCCAGAAGGTGAGATCTATGACTTTGGTCAAGGCGCCCCTGCTGCGGATATGCAAATTTTTGATTGGTCCGTTGTCTCAGCAATCGCATCGCGCGCAGATATTGGTCTGGGCGAAACCTATGTGGAAGGGTTATGGACCACCTCCTCCATCCAAGATCTGACCTGTCTGATTTTGAAAAACCAAACAGAACTCGATACCTATCTCTACTCCAGTTTTTGGAACACGTTGAAATTCCGGATCATTGATCGCTTGATGCGTGCGAACTCACAACGTGGATCGGCACGTAACATCCGATCTCATTACGATATCGGCAATGAATTTTATCAACTTTGGCTTGATGACAGCATGACCTATTCCTCGGGTCTATTTACAGCACAGGACAACGATCTGGGCCGCGCCCAAGCGCGTAAATATGACCGCATTTTGGACCGTATTGGCGATGCACAAAGTGTTTTGGAAATTGGATGTGGATGGGGAGGGTTTGCCGAACGCGCAGCTGACGCAGGCCGTCACGTCACTGGCATTACGATCTCGCCGAGCCAAAAAGGCTATGCTGACGCCCGCCTTGATGGGCGCGCTGATATATTGCTACAGGATTACCGAAAGACGTCCGGCACTTTTGACAGCGTGGTCTCCATTGAGATGATCGAAGCTGTTGGCGAACGTTACTGGCCGACATATTTTGCAACGATCAAAGCACGCTTATCTCAAACCGGTACTGCGGTGATACAGGCAATCACTGTCCCAGACGAAGAGTTTGCACGCTACCGCAGAAACTCAGACTACATTCGGCAATACACCTTCCCAGGCGGTATGCTTTTGTCCGATGAAGTGATTGCAGATCAAGCCAAACAGGCCGGTTTACAAGTAACAAACTCATATGCGTTTGGCCGCGATTATGCCCAAACCTGCGCGATGTGGGATGCCCGTCTGACCGAGCAAGAAGCGCGCATCAAAAAGCTTGGATATGATGATGCGTTTTTACGCAACTGGCATTTTTACCTGAGTATTTGTGCAGCCTCATTTGCCGTCAAACAAACCAATGTCGTGCAAGTGGAACTGAAACATGCCTGACCCGCGCGAAGTGATCTGGATCATCGGTGCCAGCGAAGGCATCGGTGCCGCATTGGCTCAGACTTGGTCCAAAACAGGCGCACGGTTGATCATCTCTGCACGCGCGGCCCAACGTTTAGATATACTGTCAGATACTCTTGGAGCCGACACAGTTGTTTTACCTCTTGATGTGACAGATCGTGACAGTCTGGATGCTGCGGTTCAGGCATTAGCGTCAATAGGTCCAGTAGACCGCATCGTGCATTTGGCTGCAGCCTATGATCCAGGAAAAGTCGAAGAGATCGACCCAGATCGGGCCGCAATGATTGTGACCACCAATTTAACCGGCAGTTTCAATATAGCACAACTGGCCCCACGTGTTCTGCGGGCTGGCGGGCAACTAGCGCTTTGTGGCTCCGTCGCAGGGTATTTTGGTCTTCCTCAAGGGCAGATCTATTCCGCGACCAAGGCAGGCGTTATGAATCTGGCCCAAACATTGCGGGCAGAATGGCACGGACGATTTGACGTGCGGTTGATCAGCCCAGGTTTTGTCGACACCCGCCTTACCCAGCGCAATGATTTCAACATGCCCGCAATGATCCCCCCTGACGTTGCAGCACACAAGATCATTCAAGGTCTTAACGCCTCACGTTTTGAGGTCCATTTCCCACGCCGCCTGACACTTGTTCTCAAAGCGTTGCGCCTGCTTCCCTACAGCATATCACTGCCTCTCACACGGAGATTAACCCGATGAAATTTATGGTACTTTTCGCATCTACGGCTATAATTTTTCTGCTCATTGATCTGATCGGATTGCGATATTTGGTCAAACCGGTCTTTGATCGTCATATCTCTCATCTGTTTGCGGATCCTTTTCGCGTCCTCCCCGCCATCATTTTCTACCTTGGATATGTCGCAGGTGTTTTATGGTTTGTATCCGTCCCAGCCCTGCGCGCTGGTGATCCAAGTGCGGCCCTTGTCGGCGGCGTGCTTTTGGGGATCTTTGCCTATGGGACCTATGAGTTCACCAACTACGCAACATTGCGCGATTGGTCCTCCCAGCAGGTGATCGTCGACACGTTGTGGGGTGGCGCCTTGACGGGTTTCTCCGCATGGAGCGGCGTTCTGATAGCGCGTTCAGTTTGATGTTGGGAGTAAGGTGACGCGTAGCACAACAAATTAGATTTGGCTTCGCATCCGAGTTGTCTGAGTTAACGGCGTTATGGGTCACCTGACCTAAGCCCCAAATGCCCTCCCGCTTTGGGCCGAGGCCTTGGTGTTAAATACTCGGCGCTAAGCCGCCATTTTGTGCATCGTGGCTCTCGGCAAAAATTCTATCCGTGTAAGGTTGCCCTGTTCTGAAGGTGACCTGCGCCATTTGCAATCCTCCTGCGACGCTTCAAGTATGTTGCGGGCATCGCGCAATGTTCCAAACACTGTTTCATTGAGGCCTTCATCCATTTCACGGCAGTGCTTGCTTACATGCACGAGAGGGCCGCAGTTTTCCGTGGAAGCATTCGCTGATATCGTTCTGCTGGCGCTTTTCAGACGCGATATCGTGCCAATAAATGCCTTTATCCTGAACCCAATTCAGAATTTCTATGCTCGTGAGCTCGGTGCCATTGTCCGAGACAATCGATTTGGCATACCGCCTTCAGCGATGATCCGATTCAGTTTGGGTGGATCTCGGTGACCAGACGGCGGGATATTGCGCAGCAATGTCCCGAAAGGGGAGAAATTGTTCGGCCAGCAGCTTATTCAGCTTACCGTTCTCGACCTCCACAGCGCGTTATCGGTTCGTATAAGATGGCTTCACTCTCGGGGTCATGCTGCGCAGTGAAGGATCTGTTCATCTTTAAATCGTGCCTTCATTGGTCCGTCCGTTTGTTGGGCGGCCTCTACACAAATTTGGCGGAATTTTAGGGGCTCAGGTCAACGGCTGCTTACGCCGCATGATGGAACTCCTCCGTAACAAGCCTCGCTAGCTAGTGAAATGTCCCATCAGGGTATCCTTGGCCAGTATACGGGCTGTTGTAATGAAGCGTTCATTGCGCATTGCCGCCCCGTCCTCGTCCATGCGCGGGATGATCCAGCCGACATAAGTTAGAGCGCGCAACAGGATGAAGAAATCGAGCAAACCGATGTCGATCGACCGTTGGCTTCGGTAGCCTGTGATGAGCGCTTCGCGAAGTTGCGGGTAATCTTGCTCGTGCATGTTCTTGATCATCGTCGTCGCAAGGTCGAAAATCCGAAAACCAAATCCGGCATCGTCGAAATCAATGAGTTGCAGATTGTCGCCATCCGCCATCACGTTTTCACGCACTAAATCCGCATGGATCAGGCCAAAATCAAGCGTCGTTTCAATGCCTTCTAGCAGCCCATTGGCGTAGTCCCGTATGCGTAAAAAGAGCGCTCGGTCTTCATCAGTGAGGGTGGGGTTCTCCCAAAAACGCCCCCAGAGCGGAGCGTCGCCAACCAGCCCCTCACGGTTCCAATGACAGCGCGTGAAGGTCGTGGGCGGGGTCCAAGCATCAGACAAGCTGTGCAAACGCGCCATTTCCTGCCCCAGCCGGAAAAACAAATCTTGTCGGTTTTCTGTTTGAAGGGGCTCACCCGTTTTGCCAATAGGAGCGCCGGACAACCACGTCAGAACGTCGACCTGAATATCATCAACGACATGTAGGAACCCTCCGGACGTTGACTTGATCGGTGCAGGCACATGCAGACCTCCATCGGAGACAGCGCCCATCCATTCAAGTTCGGAAACCAGCTCGGCGTTGGTACGGTAGCCCGTCCGGTGCAGGCGGTACGCGTAGGACTTGCCGCCGTGATCTACACGGAAAACGCGGTTCTCGCGGGCTGCAATCAGACGCCAGTCCGCGCCATTCATCCCCCAAAGATCAAGGGCCTTCTCAACCGTCTGTGTCATGGCGTGACCGGCGTTTCAGCCAGAACGTCATCGAGAGTGTCGAACAGAAGGTCTGCATTTTCGATTGAAAATGGCATTGGCGGGCGAATTTTGAGTGTGTTTTTGTGGCGTCCAAGTTTTGAGAGGATTATGCCGCGATGGCGCATTTTATTGATGACGTTGTCGGTGAAAGCACTTGCTGGGGATTTGTCGTCTTGATCCAGAACCATTTCCGCCCCGAAAACAAGGCCGGATCCGCGTGTGTCGCCGATGAAGCTATACTTTGAGGCAAGCTGGTCGAGCCGCGTGCGTGCGTGTGCGCCAACCTGCTGAGCGTTTTCCACAAGGCTCTCTTCTTGGAGCTCTTCGAGGACAGCCATGGCCGCCGCACAGGAAACAGGGTTGCCGCCGAAGGTGTTGAAGTAGCGATACCCCTTGCGGAACGTCGCCAGAATGTCAGCATTGGTCACGACTGCGCCAATCGGGTGGCCGTTGCCCATAGGTTTGCCGAGTGTCATGATATCGGGCACGATCCCCATCTTTTGGTGCGCCCACATATGCGTGCCTGTGCGGCCAAAACCTGATTGCACTTCGTCGCAAATCAACACACCTCCGGCTTTGTGGACAATGTCGGCGACTGGTTTCAACCATCCATCTGGATTATCGGGAAAGCCCTCATTCAAGAAGTATGGGCAAATCACGAGCGCCGCAAAGCCAATGCCGCTTTCTTCGTGCGCTGCGATCTGTTCCGCTACGGATGCGGCGAATATCGCGCCGTCGGGGTCTACATTGCGGTAGCTGTCGGGTGCCTCAACAAAGCGAAAGTACTGCTCCAACCCGAAACCTACCGTTGGGACGTTCGACTGGCTCAGTTGGCTGACGAGGGAGGTGTTGCCGTGATAGGTTGCGTCGGTCGCAATAATGCCGCGCTTGCCGGTCATACCTTCGGCCATCCGTAGGGCGATGTCATTGGCTTCGGACCCTGTGCATGTCAAAACCGCCGTATCCAGCGACTTGTCCAGTGTTGCGGTTAGGCGTTCCACGTAGTCGAGGATGCCGTCATGCAAATATCTTGTATGGGTGTTAAGGGTTGAGGCCTGCCGGTAAATGGCTTCAACCACGCGCGCGTTGCAATGCCCGACATGAGGGACATTGTTGTAGCAGTCGAGATATTTACGGCCATCAGCATCCCAGAGCCATACGCCTTCCCCCTTAACGACGTGTATCGGGTCGGCATAAAACGTGGAGACGTTCGGCCCCAGCAGACGTGCGCGATCGGCAAGTAGCTCTTTTGTCGTTCTTGTCACGTTATGCATCCTCATGTGGCGTCATGCCTGTGGCGATCGGAAGGGTGTCCCAGATCGCGGTCAATTTTTCGGGGACCTGACCGCCACAAGATTGAGTGATATTGATGCACCCAGCCCGAAGCGATGACAGGATCCGTTGTTTCAGCTCTTCGTTCAGGCGCGCTTGCGGTACGGGAACGGCCAATGTTCCTATCGCATCGCCGTCAGGCCCAAAGAACGGCATGCCAAAAGAGACAATCTCCTTGGTAAAATACTGATCCGAAAAGCTGTACCCACAGGCCCGAAATTGGTCGACCAAATGCAACATGTCCGAGCGTGTGATCACGGTATTTGGTGCAAAAGATGACAGCGTACCAGACAGCGCCGTGTCGATCACCCCGTCCGGTCCAAAGGCTAGGATCGCTAGTCCCGAGGCTGTCGCGTGCAACGGGAGAAGCTCTGCCTCATCAAAGATCACGCGCAATCCGTGACGCAGGGGGTCTGCATGGAAAACCGGTGACATGACATCCCCCTGCAACAGAGAGGCGTGAACGAGTTCTCCCAATTCTTCGGCCATTTGACTGACAACCGGTTTGATTGCACTTCGAACCGGTAGATGTTTTTCACGCACAGAGGCCAGCCTGAGAACCGCCGGTCCGAGGCGATACCCCCGAGTCTCGGGGTGTTGTTCCAAGAACCCATTTTTCACCAGTTCAACCAAGTGGCGGCGAACCGTAGCCTTGTCACCCCCGCTTAGCCTGACAAAGTTTGCCAAACCGATTTCGCCTCGACCAGAGGAGAAATGAGTGAGCAACGTCAATGCCTTAGTGATCGTTCCCATAGTCATGAATGCTCCGAATTGCGCTTTTGGCTTTGTGGTCTTGTTTGTGTTGAAAGAGGTGCAAAATAAAAGGTTTGATTTTTTTGACTATAGGGTGTCAAATAACGATACACAAGAAATAATAGGTAATAGGGATACAACCGATGAAGCATCAAACCAAAAAACTCACCGCGTTAACACTTGCTGCGTGCCTTGCGCCGCTTGCTGCTTGGGCGGATTACCCAGAAAAGCCAGTGAACTTTGTCGTCCCATTCCCGCCCGGTGATCTTGAAGACATCGTCACGCGCCTCATTGCGGATGAATTTCAAGCGACCTATGGGGTGCCGGCGGCGGTTTTGAACAAACCTGGTGGTGGTGGTGGTCCATTTCCTGGTGCTGCGGAAGTGGCCGGGGCGCCTGCGGATGGCTACACGGTTGGGTCCTTTGTTATCGACATTCCAGTGGTTGGTCCGCATATTGGCCTGCCCGCGTTAAACCCAAATCCATTTGAACCCATCGGCGTTTTCCTGACGTATCCCTTCATATTGGCCTCATCAAAGAACCAGCCCTATTCTGACATGAGTGAACTTGTTGCACATGCGCAAGACAACCCCGTTGCGCTTGGGCATTTCGGATCTTTCTTGGTGCCAACACAAGTGACGCTGGCGCTCGCCGGTGTTCAAGGCATGGCGTATTCGGCGGATACAGCCTTTGACTCGCTTGACTGCAACACGTTGGCATCCGGCGATGCGGATGTGATTAATACCAACCTGCAATCCGTGCTGCCGTGTATTGATGACGTGAACGTGCTGGCAACGATCGGCGATCGGCGCATTCCGCTCACCCCTGATGTGCCGACAATTGGAGAGCTTGCGCCTGACTTGAATGTCAGCCTCTGGAACGGGCTTTTTGTCCACAAAGACACGCCCGATGATGTGCGCGAGAAAATTGCAGCGGTCGCCGAAAAGGTGATGAATTCGGAACGTGTTAAAGAAATCGCAGCCGAAACCGGCGCACTCATCTATTGGGAAGATGCAGCAAGTTCTATCGCTCGCATTGAGACGGACAGTGAGACTCTGGACGCGATTAACACCATCTTGAGCGAGTAACCTTGTGTCAATGTGTGAGCCAGAAGGTCTGCTGGCTCACACAACATCGGGGATGCAATCCATGTTACGTGCCCAGACGCAGCGGGACCTCTTCAGCCGCTACCGCCGATCGGGTGAGGTTGTAATGGCGTCATGCGTGAACGCCGCTACTCCCAACCAATAATGTCACAGGATCTTGGCATTCACGGTTTCACATGGGCGGATCCAGCGCAAAGAAAGAGACGATAGATGAAGCAATATTCTGGCAAAACCGTTCTGATCACAGGTGCTGGAACGGGCATCGGGTCTGCGATTGCACGAGAACTTAGTTCGCAGGGCGCAAATGTTGCTTTGCTTGGGCGGCGCGCTGCCCCCCTCAATGCTGTTGCCGAGACCACAAACGGATTAGTTGTGCAGGCGGATGCTGCAGATAGTGGGCAGGTGAACGCGGCAATAGACGCGATCCATGATCGCTTTGGCCCGTTAGATGTACTGATCTGCAATGCGGGCGGCTTCGGTTTCGGCACATTAACGGACAACAGCAACGACGACTGGAACAACTCTGTTCAGGCGAACCTGAACACCGCCATGGTGACAGCGCGCGCAGCAATGCCTGATTTGATCGCGCAAAAAGGCAATATCTTGATGATGGCCTCGATTGCCGGTCTGGCTGCCGGTCCAGAGGCCTGTGGCTATGTCACCATGAAGCACGCGTTGATCGGATTGGCCAAATCCATCACGCGCGATTATGGCGCTAAGGGTGTGCGGTGTAACACAATTTGCCCTGGCTGGGTGCGTACGGAAATGGCTGACAGCGAAATGCAAGAGCTGATGGAGCGTAAAGGTCTGTCGACGATAGAGGACGCCTACGATCTCGTCACGCGCGATGTCCCAATGGGCAAACCAGCAAAACCCGAGGATGTCGCACATGCCGCTGCATTCCTGTGTTCCGACAAAGCTGCGATGATCTCTGGTGCCGTCCTGACAGTTGATGGTGGTGCCACTGTTGTTGACGTACCGACAATCGCTTTCGCTGATTAAAAAGCCTTAAAAAAGATGTGACTGTTGTTTGACCCCCTTCCCTGAACCATTCTGGTCGCTGACGTCATCAAAGCGCAGGGCGGCCAAGTCGCAACCATGGATATCTCTGTGTGAGATGCCCCTAGAATTGTAGACGCCTACCTCGTTCATTTTCCGTTGTTGATTTCATAGTCAACCGGCAACAGCATCCCGTTGTTTGTGTGCTTGCGTGTCGGGTTATAGAACATCTCGATGTAATCGAACACATCCTGCCCTGCAGCGTCGCGTGTGAGGTATGTCCGCCACCTGATGCGCTGCCCTCTCAACGGCTGGAAGAAGCTCTCGTCCACAGCGTTATCATGGCAATTCCCACGACGGTTCATGTTTTACCTAACAGGCGCTTGCAAAGCAATCTGCCGAGAGGGGACCAACCGTCCACACGTCTTGAGACCAGATCAATGACGACGGCCAGACAAGGCCAACCTTCGCGCGCTTTGATGTAAGTGATATCGGTCACCCAAATCCGATCAGGTGCAACACCTTCAAATTGTCGATCCAGCGTATTGTCAGCGACAACAGCAGGCTTGGCTATCATATCGCCCAGGACGGCGTTTGAAGCCATTCTGTGCAGCAATGCCGACGATACTGGCCAAGCGCACCACACGGTTCTCCGAGCAGAGTTCTCCCGCGTCGCGCAGGTCATCGGGCAACTTGCGATATCCATTGACTTTGCCGCTGTCGGTCCATGCTTGATGGATGAGATCTGTTTGCCGTGCATCTTCCTTCGCACGCAGGTTTCGCGGTTCTTTAAGATACGCACAGAACCCGCTGAAATGAACCATAAGGACGCAACACATGGACCGCACTGAGACCTCTGCGAGATAAGCCTCCCTCTCGAGACAGTGCCGCGCAATACCATGTCGGGCAGCGCGACGGTCGCTATTTTTTAGGATACTTCGCTCCTCGGTCACGTGGGCTTCAGTCATCTAATCTCGGCAGCTTCATCCACCACCTCTGATCCGACACGTGGCGACTTCGCAAACTGCGCTGTCCAAGTGAACAACAATTTGGTGCTGATCCCTTGTCGCTCAGCCAATTCGCTGAGCGTATATCCACGCCCACCAACTGGTGCCACAACGGCCTATTGGAACGCGTCCGCAAAACGTAGTCCCTTGTTCAGATCCGTCTCTCATTGGTTCCAAAATTAACAAGAAAACCGCCAACAGATCTAGGAGCGATTAACAGCTCACCCTTTCCTAACAACGCGCCTGGCTATAAATATGTTAGTGAGAATGACCCATATTTTCAACCAGTTGGCCTTCCCTCTGAAGTGGTCCTGCTTTTTAGGACAGGTTTGCGGCTCAGCTAAGATGTACTCAGATTGGTTTCATGCCGCCTTTTGGGTTTGTTCTTTGTCGAAGAATGCCTCGTCTGGAGATCGTTTGTCGAGGGCCGAATGAGGTCGCTCGGTGTTGTAGCAGTTGATCCAATCTTTGATGACGCGTTTGGCTTGGAAGCCGTCCTGCAACTCGTGTAGATACATCTTAGCACCCTGTCCAATTTTGCCGGACCACTTCAAATACGGCATGGTTGGCGTCAACACGGGTCTCATTTCAACTGAGGTCGCGCCCTTTGGTGGGATCAAGCAATCCGGTCAAGGGCGTGAAGGCTCTAAATACGGCACCGAAGATTACCTGGAGCTCAAATACGTCTGCTTGGGTGGGATTTAGCCAAGCTGATTGAAAGTTTCTCCCCGTCTCACTCCGTCTACTTCTGGCGTGGTTGAGGCCAACTACGGTGGGTGCCTTCTTACCTCAGGCATCCACCGTTTCTTATCTAGAAGCCCACCATGAACGTTATCGAAGGGTAGTCGTCTACTTCCTCTCAGGGACCAGTATGTTCCATTCGAAGAAGTAGACGCTCTGAAAACCAATATAGGCAGGGTCACGTACCCCTAGCTAAGGTTCAATATAGCTTATTTTTGCAACATATCAGTCCACAGATCCTGCATAGCGAGATCAAGATCTGCATCCGGAATTGGGTAAAGCTGTGTGCGTGTTAGGAAGTCTGCTTGCTGATCCCAGCGCAACGTTGACTTTTCTTCAGCGGTCAATATTTCTCCTGCCGCGGCATTCGCAGGCATTGCCCAGTAGCATGATGATGTGGCGAGATGCGCCTGCCCTTCAGGTCCGGTGATGTACTTAACAAATTCGACACCCAGATCTTTTTTCGTGGAATCTTCCAAAACAGCAATTGATTGGGTCCAGCGCAAAGCGCCCTCTTCCGGGATACTCCAATCCAGATCTTCGTTTTCCGCTGCAAGAACGGCTGTCAGCCACTCTCCGCCACCGATCACAATATCGACTTCTCCTGTTGCCAATGCCGTTTGGCTCGCGACAACGTCACTCACGGATTGAGCGGCATCTTTCAGACCATACAAACGTTCGCGCAACCCTTCGACCGCATCTGCATCCAAATCAGCGGCCGCAATCCCCTGCTCTAATCCGACAAGCCCAAGAAGCGGTAGATAGTAATCGTATACAGCAATTTTACCGTCATACTTCCCGCTCCACAAAGAGCTCATATCCTTCATATCTTCGAGGTCTACCTTGGACTTATTGTAAGTCACAGTGTTGTAGCCGAACTTCTCGGTGATAGCATAGGTTACACCGTCTCGTGTGTTGTTCTCTGCCATCACGACTTCAGGAAAGAAGGAGCTGGTGTCGAACTCATCCGCCGGCAAAGCGGCAAGGCGCCCTTGATCAACAGCCCGACCAACATCAACACCATCAATCACCATGACATCCCAGTCGCCTGGCCGCGATTGGTCCAAAATAGCAAGCCCCGCAGCCGTACCTTCATATTCTTTGACATTGACGCGCACGTTGTGAGCTTTTTCAAAAGGTTCTAGCAACGCGGGGTCTGTGTGATCGCACCAAACAAGTGCATTCAATTCTTCTGCTGCCCAAAGTGAAGTGGAGGAAAACATCACCACAGCCAAACTTCCCAATCCCGTTTGTTTAGATTTTTGCATTGTCGCTATCCCTTGACTTGATAAAATTATTGGTGTCACTCTAAGTTTGTACACGTTCAAATAATAATCAAGAAAAAATTAGAGTGACTACAAAAGGACTGAAAATGACAGGCTTAAGGGCTAAAAAAAAGGCAGACACCGCCCAAAGGATTATCGAAGAGGCATCTCGAAGCTTTGAAACCAAAGGATATGACAACACGCGCATAGAAGATATTGCAGCGAACACAGATCTATCTGTTGCGACTTTCTACAACTACTTCAGATCAAAAGCCGACATTTTGCTCAGCAGTATTACGAATGAGACAGAGATCGTTCTAGCGGAAGCTGCGCGGTGTATTGAAGGAACATACGACAGTGTTGAAGAGGCATTTGACGCCTTGGTC
>JBDVSG010000114.1:0-2868 GCA_039967155.1 Sulfitobacter sp.
GGCTGAACTGGGCATCGAGACGCTGGATGAGGACGGGTGGCTCGACCTGATTGCAGGTTTATGAGTACCCGACCAGAGGTTTTGTTTCCTCTTTTTGCGGGGTTGGATTCGCTCAAAGGGGTTGGTCCTAAAACCGCCCAGCATTTTGCTGGATTGGGGGTCGAAGCACCGCGTGATCTGTTGTTCACCCTGCCGCAATCGGGGATCGATCGCAGCCTGCTCGACACTGCGCAAGGGGCTGTTTTTCCCTCGACTTTGACGGTTGCCGTGACCATCGGAAAACACGCGCCGCCGCGTAATAAGACAGGTGCCTACCGCATTCAGGTTGAAGATGCGCACAGCTCTTTTCAACTGGTGTTTTTCCATGCGCGGGGCGATTACTGGCAACGCAGTCTGCCAGAGGGCAGCCGCCGGATTGTTTCGGGCCGTGTTGAATTATTCGACAGCGTTCCGCAGATGGTTCACCCTGATTTTATGGTGCCAGAGGCCGAGGCTGATAGCATTCCAAAGTTTGAGCCCGTCTATCCGCTGACCCATGGGGTGACCCAGAAACTGATGTATAAGGCCACGCGCGGAGCGATCTCTGTCCTGCCAGAAATGGGCGAATGGATCGATCCGAACCAATTGGCCCAAGAAGGCTGGCCCAGTTTTTCTGGCGCTGTGGAAGCGGCCCATGCACCAGAATCTTTAAGCGATATCAGTTCTGTAGCGCCATCGCGCGCGCGCCTTGCCTATGACGAATTGCTCGCCCATCAGATCACCCTTGCGCTGGCACGCCAAGTGGAGCGTCGCAAAAAGGGGCGTGTGGCGATGGCCAGTGGGCTGTTGCAGAAAAAGGTCCTGCAGAGCCTGCCCTACACCCCCACAGGCGCCCAAACCCGCGCGATTGCCCAGATCACCGCTGATATGGCGACAGAACAGCGCATGAACCGTTTGCTGCAAGGCGATGTGGGGGCGGGCAAAACTTTGGTTGCGATCATGGCATTGCTGGCCGCCGTCGAGGCGGGCGGGCAGGGCGTGATGATGGCGCCGACAGAGATCCTTGCGCGTCAACACCTGCAAGGGCTGCGGCCGATGGCGGAGAGCGCAGGTGTGGTGCTGGAAATTCTAACGGGCCGCGACAAAGGTGCGGAACGCGCGGCAAAACTGGCCGCATTGGAACGCGGCGACATCCAGATTTTGGTGGGCACCCATGCTGTGTTTCAGGAAAGCGTGGTTTTCAATGATTTGCGCCTTGCTGTCGTGGATGAGCAGCACCGCTTTGGTGTGCGTCAGCGGCTGGAACTGGGGCGCAAAGGCAAACAGGCGGACGTGCTGGTGATGACAGCAACACCGATTCCGCGCAGCCTTGCATTGGCGCAATATGGCGATATGGACGTGAGCGTTCTGGATGAAAAGCCCCCCGGGCGGAAGCCAATCCAAACCGTGCTGATCAGCACGGATCGATATGATCAGGTGGTCGATCGGTTGCGGGCCGCGATTGCGGATGGGCGCCAATGTTATTGGGTCTGCCCGCTGGTTGAAGAAAGCGAAGTCAGCGATCTGACAGCTGCAGATGCGCGATTCAAACGGCTGCGCGCAGCGTTAGGGGAAGGGGTGGTTGGATTGGTCCATGGCCAAATGCCCCCTGCCGAAAAAGACGCCGCCATGCTGGCATTTCAGCGCGGTGAGACAAAGCTGTTGGTGGCGACAACGGTGATTGAGGTCGGGGTGGATGTGCCCAATGCATCAATCATGGTGATTGAACGGGCCGAGAGTTTTGGTCTGGCCCAGCTTCACCAATTGCGCGGCCGTGTGGGGCGTGGTTCAGCCGCGTCGAGCTGTCTGCTGATGTTCCAGAACCCTTTAACCGAGACAGGTCGCCAGCGGCTGGAAGTTCTACGCGAGACCGAGGATGGATTTGTCATTGCCGAAACCGATCTGCAGATGCGCGGCACGGGCGATCTGATCGGCACCGCGCAATCTGGCGTGCCGCGTTTCAAGGTTGCGGATCTGGAAAAACAGGCAGCATTGATGGCAATCGCCCAAACCGATGCGCGGGCGTTGCTAACAGCAGACCCAAAATTGGAAACCCCGCGCGGGCGTTCCGTACGGCTGCTTTTGTGGTTGATGCGGCAAGATGAGGCTATTCGTTTGATTTCAGTGGGTTAAGTATTTTTGTTCCACTTTGTTCTCAAATGTTCCTAAAAAGTTCTTTACTTGACGTTCTTAATATGAGAACAAAGGAGCAACAAGAACGGAGAGAAACATGACCTTCTACCAAACACTCAAAGCTATTGCCCTGCGGTCTCAAGATACGTTGGTACAAGATGCGGCTGGTGCCGCTGCGTTGATTGTTATGCTGGTTGTTGGTTTGCACCTTCCCGGACTTGTCTGATTTTCTGCCTGCGCTCTCGTGCCATGGCCGGTTTTTTAGATGCATATGTCCCAACTGATGCATCTTACATGTTTCGTTCTGCCTGTCCGTCACATGATTAGGAAGTCCCTTTCCTAGACCGGTTTTATGGGTCCCCATGAGAAACGCTTTTCTTGCGCCGCCATCCTGAACGGGATGTGCGGCGTCTTTTTTTGCAGACGGAAAATTGGAGGTGCTAGGCCTTCGTGCGGGCTTCTGACATCGCTTGGGCCAGCGCCTCAATGCTGAGCATGATCGAAGCATGGCGGTTTTTATAGTCCACCGCTGGGGTCAGGACCTCAAACCCGTCGAAAGGGGCATCTGGCACGGGGCCTTTGCCTTTTAACATCGCCTTTAGCTGATCGCGGGCCAGCTCTGCGGCGGCGACGGTGGTGCCTATTGCGGCCTGGGCGGTCACGGCGGCGGCTGCTTGGCCAAGCGCGCAGGCTTTTACATCCAAGCCAAGGTTGGCC
>JBDVSG010000115.1:0-2310 GCA_039967155.1 Sulfitobacter sp.
AGTGCAGCTGATCCATCAACGGCTTTGGGCGCAATGTCCCAAACAGGTATGTTAGGCACGTTATTGGCGGGGACAGACGTGCGATTTGTTCTATTGATGATCCACAGCGAAACGGTTCTTGACCTTACGCCTGATTGGGTCGGGCGCCTTGTTGCTTTGGGGGGGCAAGATGTCTGCAGCAAGCTTCGCCTAAGCAAGGCTGAGCAAAAGAAATACACGGCGATCCACAAGGCTGCTTTCGAAGGTATGCCCTTGTTAGAGACTGCTTTTGTACATGGCGCATCCATTGCAGCACAGGCTTACCTGCTGCAAAATGCGCTGTCAGAAACGTTACCCGATGTTGGCTATCTTGAAGAACTTGCATGGGCCGAGACACAGGTTTTTCCTGTTGTTGCAGGGGATTTGATGCCAAATTTCCAAGGCCCCGCTTTGGGCGCGCGGTTGGCGCACCTCAAACACGCTTGGATTGCATCGCATTTCCAGTTAGGCAAAGAGGATCTGATTGCCTTGCCTGAAAACTAACTCTCCTTTGCTGCCATGTTTCATGGAAGGGGGGAATGACTGAATTAAGGGCCTAAACATGTTCCGTTTCTTTGAAAATCTGGTGGACCCCTATGTGGCATACCCTCCAGACGATACGCCGCCGCGTGATCTGTGGTCGTTCTTTCGCAGCTATAGTGCGCCTTTTAAAAAGGTTTTTGCGTTTACCGCCTTCATGTCCATTGTTGTGGCGGGGGTTGAGGTTGGCCTGATCTACTATATGGGGCGGATTGTGGACCTGCTGGAGCAAGGACCAGAGCATTTATGGGCAGAGCACGGCACAGAGCTGTTGATCGTCGCCCTGTTCATCGTCTTTCTACGGCCACTTCTGCAGGCGATCGATGTTGCGTTAATTAGCAATGCAATTTTGCCGAATTTTGGCGCGCTTGTGCGTTGGCGCGCACATCGTCAGGTGTTGCGCCAATCTGTGGGCTGGTTCGAGAATGATTTTGCAGGCCGCATCGCCAACCGCATTATGCAAACTCCGCCAGCGGCAGGAGAAGTGGTGTTCCAAGCCTTTGACGCGATTTCCTTTGCTTTGGCCTATTTGATTGGGGCGGCCATTCTGCTCACTGCGGCTGATCCTCGGCTGTTGCTGCCGCTGGTCATTTGGTTTGCCATCTATTTTATGTTGTCGCGCTGGGCGATCAGGCAGGTCGGCCCCGCATCGCAGGCGGCATCGGATGCACGTTCTGTTGTGACTGGGCGGGTGGTGGATGCCTATACAAACATTCATTCTGTGAAAATGTTCGCGCATCATGACCGTGAAGAACAATATGCCAAAGAGGCGATCGAGGTCGCGCGCCAGACATTTCAGCGCGAACAACGGATCTATACGAAGATGGATTTTTCATTGGTCTTGTTGAATGGGCTTCTGATCGTGGGGGTTGTCGGATGGGCGTTGTCTCTTTGGGTCCAAGGGCACGCGACCGCGGGCACGGTTGCGGCGGCTGCGACACTCACTTTGCGGCTGAATTCGATGACGGCGTGGATCATGTGGGCGCTTTCGGCCTTTTTTCGGCAGCTTGGTGTTGTCGCAGAAGGGATGGAGACAATCGCCCAACCCATTGCTTTGGTCGATGACGCAGCAGCGCGTCCGTTACAGTTGACCGAAGGCCGTATCGAGATGCACAAACTGACCCATCATTACGGACGGACGTCCGGCGGGCTGGGTGGGCTTGATCTGGTGATCGAACCTGGACAGAAGGTCGGTCTAATTGGCCGCTCTGGTGCGGGGAAATCGACCCTATTAAAGCTACTTCTGCGGTTTTATGATGCTGAGGCTGGAAAGATAACCATTGATGGTCAGGACATTACATCAGTGACCCAAGACAGCCTGCGTCGGCAAATCGGCATGGTGCAACAAGACAGCGCGCTGCTACATCGCTCGGTTCTGGAAAACATCCGATACGGGCGGCCAAATGCCACTAAGGAAGACGTCATCGCAGCGGCAAAACAAGCACAAGCACATGAGTTCATCCAAGGGTTACAAGACCCAGAAGGGCAGCAGGGTTATGCTTCGCGGGTAGGGGAACGCGGTGTGAAACTGTCAGGGGGCCAACGCCAACGCGTCACGCTGGCGCGGGTCATCCTAAAAGACGCGCCAATTTTGCTGTTGGACGAAGCGACCAGTGCTTTGGACAGCGAGGTCGAAGCCGCGATCCAAGAAACGCTTTATGAGATGATGGAGGGGAAAACGGTGATCGCAATTGCGCACAGGCTCTCCACGATCGCCCGTATGGACCGGATTTTGGTACTGGATGACGGACA
>JBDVSG010000116.1:0-3594 GCA_039967155.1 Sulfitobacter sp.
CAACGCCATGGCACCCGCTTCTTGCAACAAAGCTGACACATGGTCTTCGTCCCCCGCAGAGGCACCGCCGCTGGTGATAATTGTATCCACACGCGCCGCCGCCGCATCCAGCATTGCGCGCAGCGCGGCGCGGTCATCAGGCGCACGGCCTAGATCGACAGGTACATGTCCCAGCTGCCCCAAGAGCGCCAACAACATCGGTCGGTTGGCGTCATATATCTGACCTGCGGCGGCGGGTTCGCCTGCTTCGACCAATTCGTCACCTGTCGACAAAACGCCAACCCTAAGAGGAACACGCAAGGCGACCTCGGCCACACCCGTGGCCGACAGCAGCGCCAAATCAGCAGCCGTAATCTGGCGGCCCGCCTTCAGAACCACATCTCCGACCTGAACATCCTCGCCAGCGCGGCGGCTGTTCGCCCCCGTCTTCAGAGGCCCGCTGAACGCAATATGCCCATCTTGGATCAGCACGTCTTCTTGCAAAATGACGGTATCCACGCCTTCTGGCAAAGCGGCCCCCGTCAACACGCGGATGGCATAGCCCTGCGGCACAGATGTGGGCGCATCGCCCGCCGCTGCGCGCCCTTCAACCAGAGGTAACCGATGGGGGCCTGCCCCCCGCCCCCCCGCGAAGCCATAACCATCAACAGCCGTATTGGGCAGGGGCGGGTTGGCCCGCGCCGCAATCACGTCCTGCGCCGCGATACGTCCGATGCAGCCTGCCAGCGGCACCATTTCAATCTGCGTTACGCAGGTTAATCTGTCGCGCAACGACGCCAGCGCGTCTTCCACAGGGGTCCAGTGCACCCCTTGGGGCAACGCAAAACAGTCATTGCGCAGAGGCGGCGCGGCGGATGCTGGCTCAGAGCGAACGGACAGCCCAACCTCTGACAGAATAAAATCCGCGATGGTTGCCGTATCGTCCAGATCAAAAACAGGGCGGTCACTGGCCAATGACGTATCGCTTGCGATCGCGCGGATCGTCAGGTCCTCAGGGGCAATCAACGGATTTTTAGTGACGGCGCGGTGGGCCTCGACCTTGGGGTGTGCATCGCGTTTGTAGCCCTCGATCAGGACCAGATCCACCTCAGCCAGCTGCGCCAGAAGCGCCTGCAAAGGGGGCTCGGCTGCGCCGCGCAGTTCATGCATCAAGGCCGTGCGATTGCCTGAGGCAAGCATGACCTGTGTCGCACCTGCATCGCGGTGGCGAAAACTGTCTTTTCCAGGGTGATCCACGTCAAAACTATGATGGGCATGTTTCACCGTCGAGACGGTAATCCCGCGTGCTGTAATCTCGCTGACCAGCCGCTCCATCAAGCCGGTTTTGCCTGCGTTTTTCCAGCCGACAACGCCAAAAACTCTCATAGCATCTCCTCAGCGCGGGCCAGATCATCTGGGGTATTCACATTGAAAAATGCGCTCTCGTCGGGAAACAGTGCCTCGCGCCCGCCATGTTGATCCGTCCATAACACAACTTTTCGCAGGCCGCCCTGTAGCGCCATGCGCAAATCATCGCGCAGCTCTACTGGCCACAGACCAAATGTCGGATGCCGCGCGCGGCCTCTTTTTGCGTCAGGCGTTGCGGCCAGCACCAGCGGATGGGTCATCCCTTCGGAGGCGAGCAGCAGCTGTGGCACCAAATCACAGGGAAAAAACGGCGTGTCCGCAGCCGCTGTCACAATCGCATCCGCGCCCTGTTCGGCAGCCCAATCCAGCCCAGCCAAAACACCCGCTAGAGGTCCTGCATATCCCGCGATACTATCCGCAATCACTGGCATCATCAGCGGCGCAAACCGCGCGCCATCCCCGTTGGCGTTCAACGCGATCTGCGCGACCTGTGGGGCCAGCCGCCCCTCAACCCGCGACAACAGGCTTTCTCCTCCCAGCAGCCGCAGCCCTTTGTCGCCGCCGCCCATACGCGTGGCCTGCCCACCCGCCAAGATCACTCCGAAAGGTTGTTTCATTTTGCGGCTTCCATCCATCGGGTCAAATCACTGCGAAACGCCTGCGGGTTCGTCCCCTCCGGCAAAGCTGCATCTGGCACAGGGTAGATCAGCGCGCCCGCGCGCAACACAGTGGCATCCGGCATGGCCATCACATCGTCGAAACTCCGCCACGCCATTTGGCTGCTGGCAAGATCGTTCTGAAACGCCACGTTCTCGGGGGAAAATGATGCCTTGGTCTGCCCTTGTCGCGCCAATGCCTCATTGGCGAACCCCATGAGCATCCGCGTGTTTCGTTTGTTGATGAAAAGCCAAAACAATAGAGCGGCATAAAACCCCGCTCCGGCTGACGCGAGCATCCCAGCGGTTATCAAATTCTGCCCAAGCAGCCAGACCAAAGCACAGGTGGCTGCGATGCTCAGCCCAGCGCCAGCAGCCCAACGCTTCCTTTTTTGTGCAACGCTGTAGGTCGGTTTTGCCCAAGACAACATCGCGCGGCTCTGCATGTCTGCTGTCATTGTATAGGCTACGGAATAAGTGGTCATTGCGCAGCCCCTTGCCATTCGAGCATCTCACAAAGGGCTTCGTCCGCGTCTTGCGGTCCTAAAAATGCCCTGCGCGGCAAAGGGATCACGATCCCTGAGATGCCAACCGCCAATGTGGTTTTGCCGCCGCGCACCACTGATACATCCGCCCAACCGCTGTGCCAATGGCTGCTAGATGTGACAACTGTGATCCCATGCGCGTTTACCGTAGCCTCATAGCCGCGGCCAAAACGCGACTGCGCCGTCAATTTTGCTGTTAAATAATGGCCCTGTCGTGAGAGCCAAAAAGCCAGCCCGCCAAATACCACCAAGGTGACGGGAATAGCCGCCGCTGGCAGATCGGCAAAGGGGATCCCGCCGAGCACCGTCATGATCATCCAGAAAACCATCGTCGCGCCGACGGGGGCAAAAAAGCCTGTGAATAGCGATTGCGCGATCAGCACTGCGCGCCTACTTCCCCGCAGGGAGGCCTGTCCAACGCGGGTCATTGCCTCGTAATTTTCCGCCGCTGTCGGCGTCACGTTCAACGTCCAGCTTGCATCGCTCACGAGGAGCCCTTTCGGCCAGCACGTTTCGGTTCATCGGCGATCGCGGCGGGATCGGCATCACGGATCAGACGGACTTCGCCCGACAGACACATAAACCGCCGCCCCTTCATGCGTCCGATCAAGGTCAAACCCAGTTGCTGAGCGATTTCAACGCCCCATGCGGTAAACCCTGACCGCGAGGCCAAAACCGGTATGCCCATCATGGCGGTTTTGATCACCATCTCGGAGGTTAGCCGCCCCGTGGTATAGAGGATCTTATCCTCGGCGCTGACACCTTCGGACAACATCCAACCCGCAATTTTATCAACGGCGTTATGGCGGCCAACGTCCTCCATATAGACCAGCGGCCGATCTGCGCAGCACAAGATCGTCCCATGGATCGCGCCGGCCTGCAGATAAAGGCTGGGCGTGCGATTGATTTTTGAAGACAGCGCATAAAGCCATGACGTCCGCACAGGCGATTGTGGCAGCACGATGCCTTCCAATCCTTCCATCATATCGCCAAAAACTGTGCCCACAGCGCAGCCACTGGTGCGGGTTTTGCGGCGCATCTTGTCT
>JBDVSG010000117.1:0-3399 GCA_039967155.1 Sulfitobacter sp.
GCGAAATCATCGATCATGGCGCCTATGAAGGGCCGCACCGTGACCGTCAGGTGGGGATCGCCAAACAGCTTTTTGCCGCGATGGGCATTGCGCGTGACGATAAAGCCATGCGGCAGGATTGGGTCATGCGCGGTTTTCGTCAGTTTGACGCGCCTGTGTCGATTGTTGTGACTTTTGATAAATCACTGGACGGCGGCACGATTGCCCATTTTGATCTGGGCGCGGTGACCTATGGGTTGACGTTGGCGGCATGGGCCAAGGGTTTGGGTTGTGTGATCAACGGGCAGGGTATTATGCAATCGCCTGTGGTGCGCGAACATGCACAAATCCCTGAGGACCAAGTCATCATGACCTGCGTTGCAATGGGTTGGCCGGATGAGAGTTTCTCGGCCAATGATGTTGTGTCCACCCGCCGCGATGTGAACGAGGTCGCGCGGTTTGTCGGCTTTGATGACTAACGCCTGCTAAATCTGATAATAATCGCGGTACCATGCAACGAATTGCGACACCCCATCGCGCACGCTGGTGTGGGGCACATATCCGGTAATGGAGCGCAACAACTCGACATCTGCCCAAGTGGCAGGCACATCACCGGGTTGGATGGGCATCATGTTCATCTCGGCTTGTTTGCCTGTGGCTTGCTCGATTGCTTTGATGAAATCCAGCAAAGGCACAGGTTCGGAATTGCCGATATTGACCACACGGAAAGGCGCCACGTTAGACAGGCTATCGCCAGGGTGTTGTCCTTGGCCGGTCAGGCAGTCTGGCACAGCGTCCACCAGCAGCATGATGGCCTTCACCAGATCGGTAATATAGGTGAAATCGCGCCGCATTTGTCCGTGGTTGTAGACATCGATGGGGCGTCCCTCAAGGATTGCCGATGTGAATTTATGCGGGGCCATGTCGGGGCGACCCCATGGGCCGTAGACGGTAAAGAACCGGAACATGGTGATCGGCAGAGCAAATAAATGCGCATAGCTGTGGGCGATGTTTTCCGACGATTTCTTGGTCGCAGCATACAGCGACATCTGATGGTCGGCCTGCATGGTCTCGCGGTAGGGCATCTGTGTGTTGGCACCATAGGCCGAAGAACTGGAGGCCATGACCATATGTTTTGGCGGATGGGCGCGGGCGGCCTCTAGCAGTTGCAGGGTGCCCCCGATGTTGGTCTGAAAATACGAGGCAGGGTTTTCCAGCGAATAGCGCACGCCTGCTTGGGCCGCGAGATGCACAACGATTTGCGGGCGGTGCTGCGCGAAGAGTTTGGTCAGCAGGCCTTCTTCCTCGATACGGCCCAAAACATTGGTGAAGGCGCTATGGACCTCTAGCTGGTCCAGCCGCGATTGTTTGAGGGCGACATCGTAGTAATCGCTCATGCTGTCGATGCCGATCACGTGCCAGCCTTGGGCCAGCAGTTCTTGGGCGACAAAAAAACCGATAAAGCCTGATGATCCGGTAACAAGGGCGGTTTTCATTTTGGATTCCTTTGGCGCCGACAGGGCACCCTGTTCGCTTACACCTGTGGGGGCAGGGCGCTCAACCATGAAAGGGGAAATTCGTGCTGTCGGCGGGTCACATTGGCGGTATGGTGCCGTGAATGGAATGGGGAGAAAAGAGATGAAGCTGGCTCGTATTCGGACACGCGATGGTGTTTGTGCGGCGGTAATCGCGACAGATGGCAGCGCGCGCGACCTGTCTGGTGTGGTGGATGATATCACTGCGACCGCGATTTCGCCCGAAGGGTTGGATAGGTTGGCGGCAGTGGACCCTGCTACATTGCCCATGGTTGAGGGGGACTATGCGCCTATTCTTGATGATGTGCGGCGGATGTTTTGTATTGGGCTGAACTATTCTGACCACGCTGAGGAAGCAGGCATGGCCATCCCAGATGAACCGATCCTGTTCATGAAAACCTGTCCGACAACAGGGGCGAATGATCCGCTGACCCTGCCAAAAGGCTCGGAAAAAACCGATTGGGAGGTTGAGCTGGGTGTGGTGATTGGCAGCCGCGCGCATCATGTTACCGAAGGAGAGGCGCTGTCGCATGTTGCGGGCTATTGCATCGTCAATGACCTGTCCGAACGCGCCTATCAGATTGAGCGCGGCGGCCAGTGGACCAAAGGTAAATCTTGTGATGGTTTTGGCCCCGTTGGCCCGTGGTTGGTCACCCGTGATGAAATTCCCGATCCGCAAAAATTGGACATGTATCTGGATGTGAACGGCGCGCGCAGGCAATCAGGCAATACTGCGACGATGGTGTTCGATGTCGCCCATATTATTTCCTATCTCAGCCGCTTTGTGACGCTGATGCCGGGGGATGTGATTTCCACGGGGACGCCTCCCGGGGTTGGGATGGGCATGACCCCGCCGCAATATCTACGCGCAGGCGATGTGGTTGAGCTGGGCATCGAAGGTCTGGGAAGCCAGCGGCAAGAAGTGAACGCCTACCCTGATTAAAATAATGCAGCCCAGCGAAATCTGGGCTGCATCTGATCAAGGGGTACGGGGCGTATGTTCAGATGAAGTCATATTCAATTTGACCTACCAGATCGTCGATGTTGGTCTGCGAAAATATGGCAATCTCTTTGGTTTCTTCATTTGTGGTGTATTCCAAAACCGTGTCGCTGCCTCTGGTCGCGTAGGATAGATCACTGGTGACGTCATCGTGCACAATGAGAACGATGGTGTCGCCGCCTTCGGCATCATATTTCACGATCCGGTCGCTGCCAGAATCAAAGGCATTCAGAATGATCGTATCAGCGCCTGTTCCGCCGTAGACAACATCATCGCCCGCACCCGTGATCAGGGTGTTATCCCCCGACCCGCCAAACAGCACGTCATCCCCATCGCCACCATTTAGCGTGTCGTTCCCAGCAGAGGCAAACAGGCGGTCATCCCCACCCCCCCCTAACAAAGCGTCATCGCCCTCGCCTCCGTTCAACAGGTCAGCATCTGCATCGCCGTTCAGCTGGTCATTGCCTGATCCCCCAAAGAGCCGGTCATCGCCCGCGCCGCCATCAATGTGGTCATCGCCAAAATTACCATTCAAAGTATCATTGCCGCCAAGCCCTGAAATGTGATCGTTGTCGGCCTTCCCTGACAATTTTTCGCCGCTGTCTCCGCCTGAAATATAGGTGTCCCATGTATCGGGTTCGGGCAGCGGATCAGGATCAACAACGGGGTCGTCGATGGGCGTTGGATCTGGTTGGGGGGGCTCAATGGGTGTTGTGTCGTCTGATACAGCCAATGATGATAGAGCAGAAAACGCAACGCTGCGGTCAGAGAATGTCAGCGTCTCAACGTCAACGGCAATCACCTCTGTTGTTTGTCCGCTATCGGTATACTCAAGAACGGCTGTTGTGCCTTCAACGGAAATCGCGGTTAGCGTCAGGCTTGAAA
>JBDVSG010000118.1:0-34679 GCA_039967155.1 Sulfitobacter sp.
TCAGGAAATCACCGCCAAATACATCTTTTCCAAAACCAACACCCTCCAAACACGCCCCAAACCCCTTGTTTACATGACGATCACACAAATTCAGGCCCCGTATTTTTTCTTCATTTCGCTTAAAAATACGTCCAAACCGCCGGCAGAGATTCATTTCTGAGCACCTTTTCCAGCCAAATCTCCACGCCACAAACAAATCCAACCCCTCAACAGCCGGAATCATACACGAATCCGATAATCCCGATTCCTATTTCCCACGTCAAAAGGCATCGGGGTTCACGGGTTTTGAAACTGGTCGCTTATGAACGGTGGCTTAACAGGCCACAGAGCCGGACGATCATCACATGCAGCAGGATTGTCATCACAGCCAATGTAATGAGGCTGGCAAACATCAGATCTATTTTGGCACGGCCATTGGCCAGCAGCATCAGATAGCCAAGCCCTTTGGACGCCCCCACCCATTCGCCGATCACAGCACCGATGGGCGCGTAGACAGCTGCCAGCTTCAGTCCCGTTCCCAGTGCGGGCAAGGCATGGGGTATTCTGATGCGCCGCATGATTTGAAATTTGGTACCGCCCATGACCTTTGACATATCAATGATGTCATCGGGGACACGTGTCAGCCCGTCATAGAATGCGCTGGTCACTGGGAAATAGATGATCAGCACAGCCATCATGATTTTTGACCCCATGCCATATCCGAACCAGAGGGTCAGAATAGGCGCCAGCGCAAAGACAGGCACTGCTTGGGTGAACACCAACAGTGGCATGACCATACGGTGCAAACGTTCAGAGCTGGCCAATTGAATGGCGGTGAGCGTGCCAAGAAGAGAGCCCAGCATCAGGCCCAAGCCCACCTCGCTGGCGGTGACCATAGCGTGTTCGCCGATCAATAGGCGATTGGTCCAACCTGCTTGGGCAACGCGCCACGGGGATGGCAGGATAAAATGGGGGGCACCCGTCATCCAAACTGTTGATTGCCACAATATCACCCCCAATAGGATGACCGCGATGGCGTAACACAGGCTTTTCATATCGGCTTCCTCAGGCAAGGCCCCTCAGCAGGGCCAACAGCCCCGCCTGACTGGCTGTCGTTTCTGGCGCAAACTGATCGCGCAAGGGCTGTTGATTGGGTGTCGGCCATGACTGAAGGCCGTTGGGGGTCAGGACGACGACCTGATGTCCCAGCTGCACAGCCTCGGTTGGATCATGGGTGACCAGCAAAACGGTCTTCCCGCGCAGCATTTCTGCGGAAAGCTCCTGCATGTCTGCCCGTGTGCTGGCATCCAATGCCGAAAAAGGTTCATCCAGCAGCACGGCGCTGCGGTCCTCCATCAAGCTACGCGCCAGCGCTGCCCGTTGGCGCATCCCCCCCGACAGGGACGCAGGTTTCATTTCGCCATGCGCGGCAAGACCAACCCGCTGCAAAAGCGTCTTTGCGCGGGCCATGTCAGGTGTCTGGCCGCGCAGCCGTGCGCCCAGCGCGATATTCTCCAGTACGCTCAGCCACGGCAGCAGCAAATCAGACTGCGCCATATAGCTGATGCGGTTGCGCAGCGCTGCGCCATCTGATGCGGCAATCTCGCCGGTGAATTGCCCCGCCGTTTCAAGCCCAGCAATCAGGCGCAGCAATGTCGATTTCCCAACACCAGACCGCCCCAAGACGCAGGTCCATTGACCGCTGGGCAAGGTCAGCGCGATGGGCGCAAACAACGGCGTGCCCGCCATATCATATTGACCAGCGATCCGGATCGTCGGGGCCTGCGTCATCTGCCGCGCAACCCCATGCCCCAGAACGCCGCCTCGAGTTCGGTTGCCGTTGTGAAACGTTTTTGCAGCTGCGGCCAGCGCGGGCACGTCGCTGGATTATCACCCAATCGTCGTGCAACCGCCCCGTCAATCATATGGCCAACATTGGCCATCACCGATTGGTAGTCGGGATCGGCATAGGTTGCGATCCACTCTCTATAAGGTGTGTCAGTCTGGGCCCTCGCCCCCAACCGCAGGCCAATTTCGCCATATCCAAAACAACAAGGTGCAAGCGCTGCCATCAGATCTAGGAAATCCCCCTGCAGGCCAGCATCCATCACATAGCGGGTATAGGCGAGGTTTTCGAATTCCTCCTGAGCTTCAAAAAGTGTGGCCTCGTCGATGCCCTCTGCCGCGCAGGTCTTCACATGCAGCGCCATTTCGTGATTGACCAATGCATCAACGGTGCCGGCACAGACCTTCATTTCCTCTAGGGTTTCGGCCTTTACCACCGCCAAGGACCACGCGCGGGCAAAGTGGACAAGAAACACATAGTCTTGGATCAGGTAATGCACGAAGGCCGCGCGCGGCAAACTTGCATCCCCGAGCCCTTCGACAAATGCATGTTGCGTATAGGCGTCCCACGCCTCGGGGCAGCCCGCGCGCCACAGCGCGAAGGTTGTGCCATAGGGCTGACTGATCATTGTGCGGTTATGTCCACTGCGATTTTGCTGACGGGGTTCACCGACGGGATCAGCCCTGCGTCATGTAAGAAGGTTTCGAATGCCGCATAGCGCCCGACATCCATCGCTGTGGGCCGCAAAGCAAAGCGCGGCAATGTATCGACCCAAGCACGCGCATTCAGCGCGTCTTGGAGTTCGGGCGCCGTGTTTGCAAAAATCTCCCATGATTTTTCAGGGTGGTTCACGATGTATTGGGTCGCTTTTTCGGTCGCCGCAAGGAACCGTTTGATTTTATCCGTGTCCATCGTGTCGGAGTTGGCGACATAGATCAGTTCATCATAGGGCGGCAGACCTTCTTCCTCGACATAGAAGCACCGGCCCGAAACGCCTTCGATCTCCATCTGGTTCAGCTCAAAATTCCGAAAGGCCCCGATGACCGCGTCCACCTGCCCCGACATCAACGAAGGCGACAAGGACCAGTTGACATTGATCAGCTCTACCTCCTCCAAAGAGACGCCGTGGGTTTTCAGCACCTGACCCAGTACGGCTTCTTCTACTCCGCCGACCGAAAACCCGATCTTGCCACC
Organism: Sulfitobacter sp.; assembly: GCA_039967155.1. Classification (GTDB taxonomy): domain Bacteria; phylum Pseudomonadota; class Alphaproteobacteria; order Rhodobacterales; family Rhodobacteraceae; genus Sulfitobacter. Next base: position 3,020 of record JBDVSG010000118.1, read on the forward strand.
GCGCAGATCAGCGGGGGTGGCGATGGGCCCCTCAGCGAGCACCAGCAAGCAGTTCAAAGGCGTTGCCACCAATGTGCCGACGCGCTGCAGAGGCAGGCCTTCGTGAAGGTGCAGGTGAAGTTGCGGCTGGTAAGAGATCGCCAGATCCGCCTGCCCTGCTGCGACCATTTTGGGCGGGTCTGAGGGGTCGGCGGGGGCGATCACCTCGACCTCTAGATCGACGTCTTCGAAATAGCCCAGCTCTTGGGCGATGATCACTGGGCCGTGGTCTGGGTTCACGAACCAGTCCAACAAGAGCTTCATTTGGTCCTGCGCCCAGAGAGGTGAGGCAAAACAAGAAGTGACAGCAGCAAGGAGGATCGGTTTCATGAAAGGGTATCCTTTGACGTTGAATAGAGATTTGCGAAATGATGTGTGGGGCCATGGCCTGTGCCCACGCTCAGCGCATCGGCGTTCGCGATTGCATGGGCGACGTAAGATTTGGCAAGGTTGACGGCGGATTGAAGCGGGCGCCCCCGCGCCAGTTGCGCCGCCAGAGCAGAGGACAGGGTGCACCCCGTCCCATGGGTGTTGCGGGTAGCGGTGCGGGGGCTTTCGAACCACGTCACAGCATCTGGGGTCACAAGACAATCTGGGCTATCGCCCCCCTCAAGGTGGCCGCCCTTCATCAGGACCGCCTTCGCCCCAAGATCACAAAGCGCGCGGCCTTGGGTTTCCATGTCGGCGCGTGACTGGGCGATGTCGCGCCCCAACAAATGGGCCGCTTCGGGCAGGTTTGGCGTCAGCACCGTGGCAATGGGCAGCAGTGCATCCCGCACCACGGCGACAGCATCTGACGCCAGCAAGGGTGCCCCGCCTTTGGCGATCATGACAGGGTCTAGGATGATCGGGGCATCGCGCTGTGACAGGGCATTCATCACGGCCAAGGCAATGTCGGCGCCTCCGATCATACCGACCTTCACCGCATCAACGCGAATATCTGCAAAAACCGCGTTGATTTGCTGTTGGACAAAATCTGCTGGCACCAAATGTACGCCGCTGACCCCTTGGGTGTTTTGCGCCGTAAGCGCGGTCAGGGCCGCCATAGCAAAAGCGCCATTGGCCGAGATCGCCTTTAGGTCCGCTTGAATGCCCGCCCCGCCTGAGGGGTCAGAGCCTGCGATGCTCAGGACGTTGGGGATCATAGGGTCTTCTCCATTCTAGTGAATTTTTCGGCTGCAGCTTTGGGATCGGTCTGGCCGCAAATGGCCGACACAACCGCCTGCCCGTCTGCGCCGCTTGCCAGAACTTGCGGTTGATGGGCGGCCTTCAAACCCCCAATCGCCACTGTCGGCAGGTTGGTCAGCGCCACAAGCCGCGCAAGCCCGTCAAACCCGATGGGATCTTCGTGGTCGGTTTTTGTCGGGGTCCCGAAAACAGGACCCAGCCCAAGGTAATCCACCGCCGTGACATCTGCGGCATTGACCGTTTCGGGCGTTTCGCACGACAGACCAAGGATCTTGCCAGTCCCTAAAAGCGCGCGCGCGCGCGGCACAGAGATATCCCCCTGCCCGATGTGCGCGCCGTCGCATTCAGCCGCAACAGCCGCATCGACATCGTCGTTCACGACCAATGGCACCCCCGTGCCGCGCAACGCCGTCTTTAGCGCCACGGCCATTTCGATACGTTGGGGCGTTGTGGCGTTTTTGGCGCGCAGTTGCACCATGGTGACGCCCCCTGCGACGGCCTGCTGAACCGTCTCGATCAAGCCAAAGGCGCGGCAGAGGTCCATGTCCGTCACCAGATACAACCGCAGCTGTTGTCGCAAGCCGCTCACGACTGGATCACACCTGCCAGTTCCTCGGGTTGGGTTGCGGCCAATGCATCAAGGAAATGCATCTGAAAGCTACCGGGCCCGTTGGCCAGTTTTGCCGCTTTGGTGCCCGCAACTTTGAAATGAGCAAGCGTTGCAAGAGCGGCCTCAAACGCAGGGCCGCTGGCGGCATAGGCCCCCATTAAGGCTGTTTGCGAACACCCCAGAGCGGTGACCATCGGCATGATCTGAGAGCCGCCAGTCACTTTGGCCGATTGTGTGCCGTCAGTCACAAAATCAACGGGCCCCGTAATCGCAACCACAGCCCCATGGGATTTGGCCAAGGCGCGCGCAGCCCCTTCGGCCGCATCAACACTATCGCCGCTGTCAGCCCCTTTGCCAGCGCCAGCCTCCCCTGCCATTGCCATGATTTCGGATGCGTTCCCGCGCAAGATTGTCGGACGCAGCGCCAGTAGCGCCTGTGCTGCCTCTTTGCGGTAGCTGGAAATGAAATGCGCTACAGGGTCCAAAACCCATGGCACATCTGCCGCATCTGCTGCGCGTGCGGCGGCCAACATGCTGCCGCGCCACGGCTCCGACACTGTGCCAATATTGATGGTCAGCGCGCCACAGATTGGCGTGAACTCTGCGATTTCTTCTGCGGCATGCACCATTGCAGGTGAAGCGCCAGCTGCCAGCACAACATTCGCCGCAACATTCATCGCCACGTAGTTCGTGATGCAATGTACCAACGGGTTCTGGGCGCGCAGCGTTGCAAGTAGGTCTTGAGGGGCCATAATTTGTCCTTTTCAGCAGAGAAAAGGATAGCGTTCACATAGGTTGAAAACGCTCTACCTCCCTCCGCCAGCATTATCTGGTTCAGGTTCAAAGGGTACGTCTCAGCCTTTCGGCGCCCCTGGTATCTGCAGTGATAGATCGTCGTCTGTGCGAGGTCAAACAGCTAGCAATATCGGTCAGCTAGAAAGCGTGCAGCACTTAGATTGCGGCTGGGACACGCGCGGCCTGCGCGCAAACTGCACAGCCACGCATGATAGGGGCGCAATCATACAATCCCCCCATCCGCCGTTAATTTGGCGCGTAAGTCAGAGAGGACACGCTGCCTTCCAACATGGAGGGAAGTAGCAGCGTGTCGCCATATGCTGCAATATCCGCAAGCCCCGTTGGATATGTCGCCGAAACAGATGCAGTCCCGTCCAAGCCAACCTCATAAAGCTGGCCCGTCATCCAATCACTGACCAGAAACTTATCACCGATCCGCGCAACCCCGTCGAGATTACCCAGACCCGCCGCAATGGTGCTGATCGCTTGGGTCTCAAGATCAACGGCCAGCAACGCCCCCGCAGTTTCGGTTGAAAAATCCTCGCGCAGCCCCTGCCCCCAAGACCCGACAATCAGCCGCCCTTCGTCCAGCAATACACCGTTCGGATGCGCCAGCGCTTCATCCTGTAGCCAAGCCGTCACCGCCCCCGATTGATAGTGCCAGATGCGATTGCCAACAAAGTCACTGACAAAAGCCTGTTCCCCATCAGACGTGATGTCATTGAGAAACACAGCCCCCTCGACATCCAAGCTTTGCTGAAGGGTTCCTGTTGCCAAATCAATCAGGTGCAGGCGTGTCAGATCAGCCACCAGAAGCGTTTGACCAACAATGGCCATGCCTTTCGGCGCATCCAGCCCCGTAACCCACTGCGGGTTTGAAACCACGCCATCGGGCGACAGAAGGGCCAAATGGCCATTCCCATCCGCGTCCGCAGGGTTTCCTTGGATAACACTCACGATAAGACGGTCATGCGCCGCGTCGAAAATCACGCTTTCTGGCATATCAAACGTCCCAGCCGTCCAATTTACCGGATCCGCATAGGTTGGCGCGCTCAAACCCGTCAAAAACGCTGTGATGGAGGGAATTAAAAACTTCATGGGGTGCTCCTTTTTATATGCGGCACCTCTAATATTTGGATACTATTGCATCAAACACTTCATTCATCGTATCTTATTTCGATACTTTTTACCCCTTCAAGCATTGTGAGACCTTTTTGCAAGTGGAACTCTTTGAGCTTTTGAAAGCCGTCCTGAAGGCGCGAAAAATAACTTACGCGGCTTTGGCCACCAAGCTGGACCTGTCTGAACCCACCATAAAGCGTATTTTTGCTGAAAGAGATTGTAAGCTCAGCCGTATAAACGAGATCTGTGCAGCGCTTGATCTGACCCTCGATGATCTGGTCGCAGAGGCAAACCGCATTGATGTTCGCCCGATCCAACTGACGGATATGCAGGAGGCACGGCTGGCCGAGGACCGCCCTGCCTTCAATCTGTTTTTGCTGCTGCTGGACGGTATGACCGTTGAAACCATCCAAGAGCAGTATCACCTACCGATGGACCGACTTTTCAAACTGGGCATGGCGCTGGAAAAAATCGGGTTGGTCGAGGTGATGCCAAGCAATCGCATCCGCTTGGTCCCGAAAGGCCCCGTTGAATTTCGGCGCGACGGCCCGCTTCACCACGCCCTTGTAAAGCTGAACATGGCCTTTGTGCGCGACACATACCTTGCACAGGATACGGAGAAATCTGCCTATCTGACGCAAACACGCCGCATGACACAGAACACGGCGCAGCATATTTTGGCGCGTCTGCGCGATGTCCAGATCGAACTGTCAAACCTCGCCCGTCGGGATCAGCTGACCCAACCTGAAAATGCGCTACACAGCTACAAAATCGGCATCGCGCTGGCCCCTATCGCGTTCTCCCAGCTGCTGGATTTAGCCCAAGACGGCCACCCGCGCCAAGGTTGATGTGGCACGGGCGCATTCTGCGCAGCGACCCTAAATCAACAACGGATTTGGAACGCCCCTGCCCCGCCATCAAAACCGCGCCATCAGGCAGGCGTTTTATCGATCTCACACATCAAACACAGGATCTCGAACATCAACGCCCCCCCCCCAAGCCGTGCCGCCAGAGGGATCGAAGGGCGGTTTGGTGATGGGGGTGCGGGCGAACCTGCAGTCCGGTATCATCCCAATCGAGACTTAGGAGATCGCGTTGAAGGCCAGACGAGGAAAGGGTTTTACAGCCTATGGCCGGAACCGCGTCATTGAAGACGACCTACGCGGCCTCAGAACCTTTCTTTAAGACACCCAAGCCACCGCGGATCGGGCCGCCTTGGATTGGTGCGATTGAACAACGCGGGTGCGATCTGGCGCCTTTGGCAGCTGGGTTATGGGTGATGCTCGCGCTGCTGGCCCGCCTGAAACTCAATACGCCAGTCCGGCTCGGCGTTCTTGCTTTCATAATAGGGGTCGTCAGTTGGTACAGTCTGGGGCAGTTATCTATCGTGGCGTCGCTTGCAGCGCTGTGCGCCCCACCGCCCTTTCTGGTCCCCAAAAAGGTCTGAGCAAACCGCAAAGTAAACGCCAAACTGCCTTGGCGGTTTATGTCGGCGATCATGGAAACGGCTGGGTCAGCGGCGCTTGACCCAGCCGTTTTGACCGACAGATGACACCGTTTCAAAACCGTTCTGAGCACGGGATTGCCGGTGTCCTCGGGGTTAAGACCACCAAACCCATTCCCCCCTTTGGCAGACCCGTCCTAGCCGTATTCCGCGCCTGCCAAAACAAGGGAAGGGATTCTATGGGCTATGAACGTTCCCTTCGGCTTCCCGTCAAAACAGGTTCTTTTCGTATTTCCACGCATCGGCATCTGGCGTGACGACGTCTAGATCATAGTCATGATCGATAAGGTGTTGGGCTTCTGGGCTGCCCATCTCAGCTGCTTGTTCGATGATCTTTTGGCCCAACGCCCGATAATAAGGCACCCCGCGCCCCCGCAAGACATCAAGGCCAAAGTTAAAGGCGCCAACCTCTGACCCAAGCTTCATCGCGCGCCTGTCCCAAATCGCAGCAACCTCTGGATTTTCAGGACCTGCCAGACCGTTGTCTTCCATCCACGACAACCATGTCATGCCTTGAACATTCCCCCGTCTGGCGCTGTCTGTAAAAATTTCACGGGCGACACCGTGCATTCCCGCCTTCGCCGCCCCATATCCCATAGCGCTTGTCATTGGGTGCCATTCACCGTGGCGAAGCCGATCAAGCATCCCGCGCAGAGATAGCTCTTCTGGATTCTTGGTCCCAAGGTCATCCGAAACGTGACTTTTGCGGTCTTCTGAATATGCACTGGTCGCGGCCAAAACCCCCATCAGAGCAGTTGCAATTAACATAGCCTTCATGTTGAACCTCCGTGTTTCATTGAGCCCAAGTGTCACCATGCCTGCGGTTTTGAGGTGTGAGAATTTTGCAAATGAAACGCAAAAAAAATGCAAAATCTCTATTTGACCAGCCGGTAACCGGTGCCGTGCACCGTTTCGATGAGAATGGGCAGCGTTTTATCAGGGTCAAGTTTACGGCGCAGATTGATCATGTGTTGATCCAATGCACGCGAGTTCGGCATAAAGTCGCGCCCCCAACCTGCATCATACAGCTCGTCTTTTGTAGCGACGGCGCCATCCCTTGCTTCCAACAGTGACAACACCCTGAGGTCACGTGCGCTGAGTGGGATTTCCAGCGTTCCGCGCATCGCGCTGTGTCGCTCTGGCATGAGGGTGAATTCACTGGATCCCCGCCTTGATGGACGGCTTACCCAAAACGCGGTGCCGCCGAGCACCGCCGCCAGCATCAGAAGCATTGAGCGCCCAAGGGAGCTGCGATTGCCCGTCAGCAATGCCCCGTTCTTCAACCCGAAGAGTCCTTCGAGCGCCGCCCTGTCGTAAATGAGGCAAATGGCGGGTGCGGAGCGACACTGGAGAAGTTCCAATCCCATTGCGTCAAATCGTTCCCAAGTCGGCGCAGTCACCTCTGAATATCTTGAGGCGAGACGTCGCCGTTCGTCGTCAGAAAATTCATAAGGCAATGGGGTAAAACCATTTGGCGTTGGATAGCTTAGCCTTCCATCAGGGCCCCAGAGGATCGCACGTGTGACGGTGACATCTTCGGACAGGCGCATACCGATCCTGTCTGGGCGAGATACCAAATCAGCGAACAATGCCGCGTCGCTCGCTGTCTTTTCTTTTACGATCGCAAAAGGGTCGGCCCTGTATGACAGCGCGACCGCACCTGCGATGCAAACGAGGCAGAGTGATATCAATAGGCGTAACATACGCCCAAAATAGACCAAACCACCCGAAATTCTAAGTTGGGCTTTAGTCCTTTTTCTGGGGGGTGCTGCCCCTGAATGGCATGTCTTAAACCCAAGCGTTGGGTGAGTGCGTGATAAAACGGTGGCCTGCTAAATCCCGGTCATTTGCGACAAACCGCCTTTCAACGGCGCATTTTGCGTATCCCCAGCCCTGCCAATCCTGCACAGATCGTCGGTTGCAGTGTGGTTTCTTATTTGCCCCTGACTTGGCGCGCATAGGTTGCCGCTTCTGCGCGCGATGATATTCCGAGCTTGGCATAGATGGTCTTGATGTAGCCCGAGGTCGTATTTTCGGCGATGTTCAATTCTCTTGCCACCTCGGCATTTCGCAGACCTAGCCCGATCAGATCAAGGACCTGATATTCGCGATTGGTCAAAGCAACATCAGGTGTAAGCGGCGCAGTCGCCTGAAAATGGCGCATAATCCGATCGGCTATTGTGGGCGAAAGTGCGGGCACACCCATCGCCAGTTGGCGCAGCTGCGCGCTGATTATGGTTGGCTCATGATCTTTGAGAAGGTAGCCTTGAACGCCAACAGACAGGGCCTTGACGATGCTGGCGTCATCCCCCGCCACTGTTGCGACCACAATCTGCGCATCGGGAGAGGTCTCTCGGATTTCGTCAAGAAGTTCCAGACCATTCCCATCAGGCAGTCCGAGATCCAATAGGACCAAATCAAGTTTGACATCGGCAATAAGGGCCCGCGCCTCAGCCAAGTTTGCGGCTAGGTTGATGTGGCAACCCTCAAATGTATTCCCTAAAACCTGCTTTAGCCAAAGTCTGGTTTCACGCACATCCTCAAGGATCAGACATGTTTTCATGCTCGGCTCCTTTTTTCTGCTGAACCATCTGCGCGAAACGATTTAGCCCGATGACCAAGCACACCCCAGCGCCCTCCGGACCGGACGAGATCGCGAAACTGCCATCCAATTGCTCAACGCGCTCTCGCATGTTGCGCAGCCCATTTCCGTCCCGCATATCATCGCTAAGGCCGCGGCCGTTGTCTGTTATCTTGATGTCGATCTGATCCTCATCCGCTTGCAATAAAAAGGAGACTTTGGTGGCGTCGGAATGGCGGATCACATTGGTGAACGCTTCGCGTGTCACCGCCTGCAGGGTGTAGCCGACGTCCTCGCTGATTGCTTGCCCCCTTAGATCCGCCACCGGCCAATCCAATTCTATCGACCGTCCCGAGACCGTTTCGGCCATGGATAGCCGCAGTTCGCTCAACAACAAACCAAGATCCGTTTTGGTTGATGGGTCGCCCGAGATTATGCGCCGCAGATCCCCGAGTGTTTCGCGCACACAGGCATTTTTGCGCTCAGGATCGTCACTGTGCAGGGCGCTTAGCAAATGGATGCTAAGGTTGTCATGCAGATCGCGGGCAATGCGGGCACGTTCCGTGGTGACCCCCGTGTCATAGGCCTCTTGGCCCCGCAATAGTTCATCCACCAAGGCCAGTATTTCCGATGCGCGGTCGCGGTCCTCGGCAGAAAAAAGACGGTGCCCGCGATTGGGAAGCACCAACCGGATCGGCCCCAACCCTGTTCTGGGGGGCGGCAGATCAAGCGCCCGACCAAAGTCCACAAGTGTTGGCGATTTAGGTCGGGCGCCGCTTGGCAGGTGTTCGACCGCCAACGGATCAAACAGCTTTCGCAGGCTTTCCAGCCAGCGGGTTGCAGCCAACTCAAGGTCCGGTGCGCGGGAAATATAATCGGCCATGGCCAAGAGGCTAACACCCTGTTCAGGGTTCGCTTTGGGGCGCCGCACAAACAATGCCATCAAGCGGTCGCGCAACGGCAAATAGATAAAGCCCACGATAAGAAGTGAAAGCGCAAGCGCTGGGGTCCGATCCAGCGCTAATCCGTAAATCAAAAGCGCGTCGAATGCCAAAAGCACGCAAGCCCCAAAGAAATAGAACAACAACAACGAGGACCATCGTGGCATGTCAAACAAGCGGTATTTCACAACGGCCAAGGCGACGCTTGCATAGACAAGGAAAATAACAGGAAAGAGCGCTGCCTGTGACACTGGCAACGGGATGCCCAACAAGATGGGCAAGGTGCGCGTCATTATGAACGCGCCAGCGCCTACGATCACGCCCAAACCCAACAGGCGCAGCGCGGCCCGTGACAAGGCGTCATTGCGCGCGGCAACAAATTGTATCGCAATCAAAACGAGGATCACAATCATGAGGATGAGCGTCGGGAGATATCGGACGACCTCGGTCGATTGCACCTGAAAAACCAGCATGGAAATTTCCCAAAGAACCAAAATACCGGTCGGAACCCAGATCATACGCGCCCCCAAAAGGCGCTTGGGATAAGTTGAAAAGACCAAAACAAGGCCCAAACCAAAGGTGACTGTGCCAATATGGTTGGCGATGCTGAGAAAGGAGAATACCGGCAGCGGCAAGGCCAGTTCACGGCTGGAATACACGGCCGCAGCACTTGCCGAAATCTGTAGGCCGAGACCTGAAAGAAGCAGTGCAGATTGTGGCCAGCTGCGCGGGCTTAACGACCAAACCCAACCGCCCACAAGCGTCGCAGCAAGGCCGCTCAAAACCTGAACCCAGAAACTGAAAGGCACGTTTCCTAGCGTGCGCAAAGGTCGCGCCGTTAGGGTTGCGGTCCATGCCCCTTGCTCATTCGTTCCCGAAAATGTCACGGGCCCTAAGATCAGAGCCCGCCAGATACGGTCTTGGGTGGCCATGAATGCCCGCATTCTGTCAAAGGTTCCAAGAGTATCAGGTTCCTCTATCAGGGTTGTGGGTGAAATGCTCAGCGCGGTGCCTTGTGCATCCACCAAACCTTCAACAATCCAACCCGCCTGTAGGTGAGAAGAGCCAGCATCCCTCGTACTTTCCAGTTGGACCTTGCCATCCACCGACACCCCCAGTTCGAGATCAAGAAAAGGCTGCTTGATGGTTAAGGTGAGAGCCGCAACACAAATCGCAAGGGCCATAAAAAAGACAGCACTTAAATACCTTATCGGAGCTTTGTGAGGTGCCATAAAAAGCCTGTCCATAACGTGTGAAAAATCTGTTCAATCGCTCCAGCCGTAACATCGCCCTATGTCATATGGTGCAATAAAACGCACGCTTTTTCAACCTTACCCCCCCTGTTCAGGGGGGAGACAACCCCAGCTGTTCCTGTGAATTTTAGGCTAATATTTTAATAAACATAAAGATCCGTAGGAAACGCTATGACAATCGACGCCACTTTCACTTTGGGAACAACGCAATCCTTGGATAATTTGACAGGGTTCTCAGGGAGCAGCACTCCGGTACAAAGCTACGACTTGGGTGATGGGCGCGTTGTGTCTGTGTGGCTAAATGAAAGTGATTTCACGGGGTATTTCTCCGTCCATGAGATTGACGGAACGCAATTGGTGGGCGCAACGGCCTATGACCCAGACGGGGCGTTTGATCCGGGAATTTTTGGATCCGCGCAATCGGTTTTTTCTGTGACGACAAACTCTGACGGATCTTTTGCGCTGCATTTCACAGCGACCCCTTCACCTGCCGTTGGCTTTCCGCAAGGTGCCGATCACTATTCGGTGTCGATTTCTGCCTCTGGCGTGCCAGCCACAGCCGTCGCGGTTCCCTCGTTTACGGCGATCCTCAACGCGGACAACTCAGCTACTTTGAGCCTCAGTAACGGGACCGCAGCGATCGCATCAGATGCCGGTTTGACGGTGATTAATAGCGTCGGTGAAGTCATCGGTGGGACATCCGAAGGGCCCGTCAATTTTTCAAACAGAAGCATTTATGGCCTGACAGAAACACCCTCGGGCGGCGTTTTTGTTGTTTCAGGAAGTACATCTGACTTTTTCGGGACAGGCTTTGACATTAACGGACAGTTCTTTGATGCAAATGGCGCCGCACTGGGGACGCCATTTGATATTGTCGGGCCAGTGGACGCAGCCCCGACCTCAAATGATCTCAACGGTCGATTGAATGTCGCAACCCTGTCGGACGGGCGCTATGCGGTTGCGTTCGATCATCGCGATTCAGATCTGGAAGCTGGTGACAACTCAAGCGCCATTCATGTGATGATCTTGAACGCCGATGGCAGCGTGGCCACCGGCCCATTCCTTGGCAATCCGGACGCCTCCACAGGGCGGCAATTTTTCCCAACGGTCCACGCGCTTGAGGACGGCGCCTTTGTTGTCGCCTATCAAACCGATGATGTGACGGAGGACAATGTCAGCCCACTGTGGCGTCTTCAGGTTTTTGATCAAGACGGCGTTGCACAAGGAGAGTCCTTTTTCCGCGGGCCTGACATCAGCGCGGGGACAACCACGCATCTGCAAACGGTTATTCTGACTGACGGACGGGGCTTGGTAATTGATCATACCGGTGGGTCAACGGCGATTACGATCGGAGATGGCACCGGCACCCCAATGGTCGGAAATGTCGCCCCCGTGACACCCGGTCTGGAAATTGATGCCGCCCCCAACGAGGTCTTGTCGGGTGTTTTGAGTGCGACGGATGCCGATGGGGATTCATTAATATTTTCAAACGGAAGCGTTGCAGCCCTGCTTGGTATTGCAGCGGTCCATCCTGATGGCAGCTTTTCTTACACAGCCAATGCCGGAGCTTCGGGCACCGACACGTTCACCTATCAGGTCGCTGATGGCACCAATCAACCGGTGATTGGGACTGTGACAGTCACGATCAATGCGACACCCAACACGCCTCCGACACTCAGCCCAATCACGATCCGCGGTGAAGAAGACAGTACAGTGATGGGGGTGGCCGCCGCCACCGACACTGAAAACAATGCCTTAACCTACGGTATGGGGGCCATGCTGGCAACAAACGGGACCGCCTTTGTAAGCGCAACAGGCGACCTCACATACACCCCCAATGATAATTTCTTTGGGACGGATAGTTTCGAGATCACGGTGACGGATGGGAACAGTGATCCCGTCTCAACCACGGTTTCCTTAGAAATCACAGCGGTCCAAGACGCGCCGATTGCCCAAGATGGCGCTGCTTCGGTGATCTCTGGCAATGTGCTGACCACAACATTGGAGGCGTCGGACGCGGACGGAGATGCGCTGGAATATATGCTTAAAACAGGGCCTGTGCATGGCGAAGTCACTGTTTCCGCTGAAGGGTCTGCAGTTTACACGCCAGATGCAGGATTTGTCGGAAGCGATAGCTTCGTTTTCAATGTGTCTGACGGCGCTGACACTGATTCTGGGATGGTCACAGTCGATGTCACACCGGCCACTGTTCTTGCCAATACTGAAACAACTCTCGCCGCGCTGGATGGCGCAAACGTGAGCGGATTAACATCTGGCGGTCGCATTTCAATTAGCGACGGCACTGACCTTAGCTTTGCTGATGTGATGGTGAACCCCGATACAGGTCAGGTCACTTTTGGCGCGTCGACCTTTCATGTTGATGCCGATTTGAATGCCAACAGTTTCGTTCTGAGCGAAGCATCAGAGGGTGGGGTAGATTTAATCCTGCTCGATGAATTGCTGGGCGATGGAAGCGATCTTTCGGATGGTGCTGCTGTTTCTGCCAACAATATCAACGGCCTTGAACCTGAAGCATTTTTTGCAGGGAACGGCACCCGCGACTTCACAATTACACTGGATCGGGCGACATCGGGTTACGACAACTCCATCGGGACCTATGTCCGTCATTCAGACGGCAGCATTAGCGACGTGCAAATCCTTTTTGCAAATACAAATACCGCCGGAGTTGGGGCAACAAACACACTTTCAAATGTTCCCGATGAGGGCGCGTTGGAGTTCTTCTTTATTCAAGATGCAGCGGCCCAAGCCGCAACTCTCGGGGCTGACCTCTCGATTGATGCGGGGGGGGCATTGTTGGAAAATGGCACCGACACAGGGCTGACAACCTATTTCTCGGAAGTCGGGCTTAACAGTGACGGGGTCGAGCACTTTTTGTCGGGCGCCGTTAATGGAGGGGGCGACCTTCGTGTTGGGATCGAGGACCTCACAGGCGGCGGCGATATGGATTACCAAGATGTGGTCTTTACTGTTGGCTGGACGGACGACGGGGTGTGATTTCCAACGCCTTAAAAATTGTAGGGGCGGCTCGTTTTGAGGCGCCCCTTTTGTCGGACACAGCTTGCCGTTCAGCTGTGGCGTGCCGCGATTGATAGGGGCATGGCGAAGCAGACAGCGTGCTGCCAAGGTGGCCCGAGGGGGGGGCTTGGCCTGCCAGTTCCCTTCCTTGGGGTGTTGGGCATCAAAGGGTGCCTGCCCCTTAAACCTCCCCCCAAGAACCAGTGACACACCCAGATCGTGAGGGGCTGAAAAGGTCAGGCGCCCAGCAACGCGTGATTTGTGAAACAAGGCGATGGTCCCCTCATGAAAGCGCGCACGGGCAAGGAGCGTGCTTCCTTCATGGCTCAATTCCGCATACCGCGCATCGCGATCCCTAAGCCGTGTAACCAACTCCTCTTCGTGCTGTGCGATTTGTAAGCTGGCGGCGGAACGATCCTGTTTCACAAATAGCGCCGAAGCTGCGTAGGGTCGCTATTTGGCAAACAAGGCATCTCGACATTCGGGTAATTTGTCTGCTCTTATTGATGTAACCGTGAATTTTGCATCATGAAAATGCCACTTTCACTGTCCTTCCACATCATGAAAATGCCTTCTTTCTTGTTATAAGGGTATATCTAATGACGAGTTGAATTCTCTTAAAGGAAATTTGGAAAATGGCCTTTATCTCAGAAATCCACTATCGGACCGCGGATGTCGTTACGACCGACCCGTCCACGTATGAATTTGTTGAAATCACCTTGGGGCCAGGTGAAAATCCCGCGGACTTCGTCGTATCTTTTTACGATACCAATGGTCTGTTGATGGACGGGGCTGGGGACAACATTCAAGCAACCGGTGTTGTTGATGCTGAAGTAACCTTAAACAATCCTGCGCTTGTTGGTGTACCTGATCCGGAAAACCCCGGATACATAATTTATACGATAACAGCCACGTCCGCGAATGGTGAGCTGATCAATGCGTCCAATGGCGACGTTGCAGACGAAGCCAACTATATCGCGTTAACGAATACATCAACGGGAACCACCGATATTGTTAACATCGGAAATAACCCCATTCAAACTCTCACAGGCGGGGCTGCCGATGTCGAAACATCCGGTGCGGCCGTCAGCACGGTTGGCGCAGGACAGTCTGTTCAATTCGACAGTACCGGCGCAAACGTTTCAGGCACAAGAACACCGGGTGACGCCGATATTATTTGTTTTTGTGAAGGAACAAACATCAAAACTGATTGCGGCAGTTCTTTGATAGAAGATCTGTGTGTCGGCGACGACGTCATGACTTTACAGCATGGACTGCAGAAAATTCGCTGGATTGGCAAACGCACGCTTGATCAAAGAGAGCTAACTTCAAACCCTAAGTTGTACCCCATTCAAATAAGCAAAGGGGCTTTAGGTGGCGGGGTGCCAACAAACGACCTCATTGTGTCTCGTCAACATAGAATGCTGGTCACGTCTCCGATTGCTAAACGCATGTTTGATGAGGACATTGTCTTGGTCGCGGCACACAGATTGACGAAAGTTCCGGGCATCCGCGTTCTGAAGGAACTGGAAACCGTGACCTATTTCCATATTTTATTTGATCGCCATGAGATAATTTACGCTGAAAATGCCCCATCCGAAAGCCTGTTTACGGGTCCGGAGGCACTCAAGGCAGTTGTCCCTGAGGCTGTCCAAGAAATTAGCGCGCTTTTCCCAGAGATTTTGAATCCTGAGTTTATACCCGTGTCTGCGGCCTACATTCCCAGTGGGAAAAAGCAGTCGGAACTCGTTGCAAGACACGTCAAAAATAATAAAAAACTCCAGCGCAGTAAACTTGCCCGCCTCTCTATCGGCTCAAAAGTTGCTGCCCACACTGCTGTGCGTGCCCGGTAGCTTCGGCCGAGGTTGAACCGACTGTCAAACTGCAGGTCACAGTCATGTGATATTTAGAACGAGGTTCTCAACCAAACTGCTGGTCGATCTCATTCTTGAGGAAAATACCGCCGTCATTCAGCCCATCAATTGAAGACGGCTTGATCCCTGCATCTAGAAGGTCCGTTGTCAGGCGCTACCAATTTGGTTCGAACAGTAAGCTCATGTTCCGCGGCCTGTAGCACTTGGAAGGGAATGCGGCCCGCGATTTCAGTGTTTCAAACAAAAGCCCCCCCTGAAATTATGCTGCGCGGGTTTTGTATTATTAATCGATAAGAGAGATACGGTGTTTAGGAACCTATTCGGTTTGGCGATGACTTACTCTCCCACGCCTTAAGGCGCAGTACCCTTGACGCGACGACACCTTATTGCGGGGTTCGGGATCATCTCTACCGACCCCTTCAGACGCCTTCCCAAGCAGAAGGCAGTCTACCTAAACAAATAGTCCAAGCGCCGTGAAACCGAACCAGATTGCATCTTAGTTAAGCCGCAAAACTGTCCTATAAAACAGGGCCGTCTTCAGTACGAGTTTGCTTTGCAGTTTTAAGGTAAACAATTTACGTTTGAATTCAGTACCACAGTATGCGGGAGGGAGGGCCCTGCGCGAGCGGACCGAAAGACATATGGCCGGTCCTTGCGCGGGATGAGTAAGGAGCAGAACCCTTTCTTCAGCAGTTTTCGCGTATTATCTGGAATGCCGTGCGTCAGTATCTGATGCGCGCATCTTCGAACAAGACATGAGGTGATTGGAATATGCAGCCCGAGAACAGGACTTTTCAGGCTTCACACGTTCCTCTAACGCCTATGCAACTCGGCTTGATCTCGGAGAGTATTGGGTCGGGCCAGCCTTGGGTCAACTTGGAACAGGTTATCCTACATTTTGGGCAAGCATCAGTAAGCGCTGAGGCAATTGAGGAAGGGCTTCTTGCATTAGCAAAACGACATGACGCTTTGCGAGTGATGATCCAAAGAAATGCGGTTGGTCGCCTCAGTCAATTGCACAGAATGCCCGTTCGTGCGCCTCTCGAAGTCATCGGAAAAAAATGCACTTCAGACCAGCCGTGGCTGGAGGAACTTGAAAAATTCCTCGCCGAAGACCGCATGCGTGGATTTGATTTGATTGGCGGGACTATGTGGCGCGCCAGTCTGGTGCGCTGTGAGGGCAGATATACGGCGCTCGTTCTGACGATGCACCACGCGATTGTGGATGGGCGTAGCATGGCGCGGCTGGCACGGGAGTTGATCCAATATGTGCACACAGGTGAGATGCCGCCAGCAGGTGCTGAGGCCATAGCGTTCGAAGATTTTTGCCAGATGTTTTCAGGTGCCGTTCCCAACGAAGAAGGCGCACTCACCTATTTCAGAACATATCTAAAGGGTTTTGAGGACGCAGGTACATTGCATCTGCCTGTGGCAAGTCACGCTGATCAAGCCGCGACCAGAAAACAGCTCATCTCGGCAAATCTGTCCTCTGAAGAAAGTAAAAATTTGCAAAAGGCCGCCCTCCTGTTGGCGGGCACAACGGCCAATATGGTGCAAGCCGCTTGGGGTATATTGCTCTCTCGCTGGGAAGGAAAAGATGCTGTTACGTTTGGTGTCGTTAGATCGGGGCGTCATGCCTTGCCCAAGTGTCAAACCACAGTGGGGTGCCTGATCAATACACTGCCAACTTGTGTGAAACTCTCTCCGGATTTGAGGGTATCGGATTTGGTGAGCGCGCTGCGCAAACATACACTGTCGTTGCATACGCTAGAACAAACGCCCATCGATTTGATCCGCCAGAGTATTGGCTTGCATGGGGCAAAGCCCCTTTTTGAAACCGCCATCATGTTTGAAAATGCCGATTTCGAAAGCATGGTAACTGGCGGCGAACCGACCGATATCGTCCAGAAAATCGAACTGCGTGAAGAGGGCGGGATGCCCCTGATGCTATCTGTTTACGCAGGTGATGCGATTAAGATTCAGCTAGAATATGATCCCTCTGTGGTGTCCAAATTGATCGCAGAACGGATGTTGGCGCATCTGGTGCGGGTGATGAACGCGCTATCCCAATCCAATGAAGCGACCAAAGTTAATACCTTAGATATGTTGGAACAAAGTGAGCGAAACACGCTGCTGGGTTGGTCAACGCCAGATGTACCAATTGGAAGGTGTGCAACCTGCCTGGTGCAGCTTTTTCAAGATACAGTACAGAAAACACCTGATGCGACTGCGGTAGAGACGATTGTCGGGGCGGATACGCTGACCTTTGCAGAGCTTGATCAGCGGTCGGACCAACTGGCCAGAGTGCTGATGGATCATGGGGCTTTGCCGGGTGAAATTGTGGCCATCAACATGAATAGGTCTGCGGATTTCATCGTCGCCGTGCTGGCAACGCTCAAAACGGGCGCCGCGTTCATGCCCGTCGACCCAGCACATCCAGATGCCAGCCGTGCGCATATGATATCGGACAGTGCCGCCCAGATCATGGTCCAGAACGATGTGGTGGTGCGGGGGCAAAGACGAACATCGATCCCAAGAGGCTTGGCCGCAGATGCAAAGCCCATTCCACGCCCATCTGAAAACATAAACGCACTGGCCTATGTGATCTACACATCAGGTTCATCGGGCACCCCAAAAGGCGTTCGCGTCACGCGCGGCAACCTTTTGGCCCACCTCGCGGCCATAACACAGGCGTTTGAGTTGAAGCCGTCAGACCGAGCGCTGCAATTCGCCGGACTGTCCTTTGACGTGGCTATTGAAGAGATATTCACGACCTTAACGTCTGGGGCGACACTGGTCCTGCGAAGTGACGAGATGTCGAAATCAGCATCCGTTTTCCTTGACGAAATTGCGGCAAAGCAGCTTAACATCATCAATCTCCCGACAGCGTTCTGGACGGTTTTGAACCGCTTTATGCAAACAAGCGGAAGAAAACTGCCCCCCTCAGTGCGGCTTGTTGTTGTGGGGGGGGAGGCAATCGCATCAAGAACTCTATCAGAATGGCTCAAGGTCGCAGCTGACGCGCGCTTCTTGAACGGTTACGGGCCTACAGAAGCAACTATTACCTGCGCATTGTATGAGCCAATCAATCATCAACCCGGCGAAGATGTCTGCATCGGTCGGCCCACAGGGCATGCGCTGGCCTACGTCATTGCGCCCGACGGCAGCCTTGCACCAGCGGGCGCATTGGGCGAGTTGGCCATTGGCGGCCCTGCTGTCAGCCAAGGTTATCTTGGCCGCCCCGATGAAACCGCGCGCGCTTTTAAACCGAATGCATTCGACGGCTCTGGTAACATCTATTGCACTGGCGACAGGGCCCAGTGGCACGACGATGGAAACTTGCAATTCAAAGGACGACAAGATCGACAGATCAAGCTGCGCGGCCATCGAATTGAGTTGACCCATATCGAGCACGCGGTCGATCAATGCATCTGTGAGGGCGAAACCTTATGTGATGTTCTCAATAAAAATACGCCCTCTGCCCAGCTTGTGGTGTGGATCGCGTCCCAAAAAACACCTGATCTAAATACAATCACAAAAAGAGTAGCAGAACGGCTTCCCACTTACATGCGGCCGACTTTGGTGCATCTGGTGCAATTTCCGCGCACCCAAAACGGAAAAATTGACCGAACAAAGCTGCCGCAACCCGTGCAAGCTCAAGCGCCCAGCGAAGGGCAACAGGTTGATGCAACGGAACTGGAAATCCAGATTGGTCAGATCATGGCAAAGGTGCTGAATATCCCGCATGTTGGCCACGATCAGAGTTTCTTTGATCTTGGCGGGCATTCGTTGCTTTCCCTTGAATTTATTGGCCGCATCGAAATAGAAACGGGAAAGTCGCTGCGGATTGTTGATTTCCGCAACCATCCGTCACCACGGGAACTAAGCAAAGTTCTAGAAAACGGCGACCCCAACTCAAAGCATATCATCCCAATTCAGCCATTGGGTAGCAAAGCCCCGCTTTTGGCGATCCACATCTTGGGAGCAAATGAAGAATATTTTCGCCCCTTGGCCCAGCATCTGGGATTGGACCAGCCCCTTATGGGTGTATCGATTGGATCGCTGGATGCCAATTCGCCCACAGGGGTTGAACAGATTGCGGCCCGATATTGCAGGGAAATTAATCAGCACTTTCCGGATGGCCCCGTCCACCTGATGGCTGCATCTTTGGGCAGCTACATTGCATTCGAACTTGCCCAGCAATTACAAACCAGTGGCCGTACAGTTGCTACGTTGGCTTTTTTTGATGCGGCGGGCCCTGATGGTCGGGTTGGCGTTCGCGGCATTGGGAAAATCGGCGCCCTCATACGGCGCGCGCAGTTCATTGGATGGGAATACCCTGCGATGGTTTTCGAAAACCTGCTACATGAAATGCGCAACAAGGCAGCTCAATATCTAATCAAGCGCGGATCAAACGATGGGCAACCCCACTCTCCCAAGACAGTCATAGAGTTTATCGCCTCGAATGAACTGGCCGTAAATGAGTACACACCGCAATCGATCAGCATTCCTTTGACGATTTTCCGGTCAAAGGAAAATTTCTATGACACCGAAGAGACCACTGCAAATGGACTTGGATGGGCATCAGTCGCAAACAACGGCTTTAGCGTAATTGATGTGCCCGGCGGGCATCTCACCATGCTGCAGGAACCCCATGTGCTTGATCTGGCTAAAGAATTCACCGCTATTTTAGATCGAACACAGAACTAAGGGGCCGTTCTGGGAATAATTCCTTCAAGGAGGAGCCACCCAACGCACCTTACCAGTGGATCTTCGCATGCAGCTCTTTGACTGCCGCCGCATTGTCTTCCGCTCATCTGGCCTTACCCGAAATACCGCCGTCAGCCCATCAATCGCCTACCGGTTCCACGTCGTCAGCTGTGCATACGCAATTACAGCGAACACCAGCAATGAGCCCGAAGTGTCGGACGCCGCAACTTGCGCGGAATCCGCAAACCATCTGCGCCAACATCCTGAGAGCAATCTTGGTCTATTGGCCTGACGGTTGGAGTACCCTTGAACCGAGCCTTTCCAGCATTTTGATGCACTGAGTTAGCTGGTCTATTGCTATAAATTCATCGGCTTTGTGGGCTTGTTCGATCGAACCAGGTCCGCAGACGACGACATCCATCCCAAGGGCTTGGAAAAGGCCTGCCTCGGTTCCAAATGACACCACATCTGCTCCATTAGCCCCCGTAAGTTCGGACACAAGTGTAAGCGCCTCGTTCTTGTTTGTAGGCATGAGACCTCTCACTTCGCCAATGACCTCAGTTTCGATAGAGGCATCGGGATAAATCGAACGCATCGAGGGCAGAAGGACCTCGTCACAATACGTTTTTAGGGCCTCCTTAACGAAATCAGCGTCGCTTGATTGGATGGGGCGCATCTCCCAATCGACAGTTGCTTTGGGGGCGATGACGTTGTGTACGTGCCCGCCCTTTAGGGCGCCAATATTCACTGTGGTCCAAGGCGGCTCAAAACGATTGTCGTTGGGGGCCATGCGTTTCAGTTGATCGCGCAGATCGAGCAGGCGCGTGACATAACGCGTTGCAAATTCGACAGCATTCACGCCAAGGTCCGGTGTGGAACCATGACCTTCAAGCCCCTGAAAATGCGTGCTGTATTCATAACAACCCTTGTGACCTTCAACGACCCTCATGTTTGTAGGTTCTCCGATGATCGCAAGGGATGGTTTGATCGACCGCTCGGCTAGCTCTTTTATAAGGTGCCCCGCACCGATACAGCCGGTTTCTTCGTCATACGTGAACGCGAAATGAAGAGGCCGGTCCTGCACCTGTTGTGCAAAATGCGGCGCCATGGCCATGGTGGCGGCGATGAAGCCTTTCATGTCGCACGCGCCACGCCCAAAAATCAGACCGTCGCGTTCTACCATCTGGAAGGGATCAGTGGCCCAATCCTGATCTGTGACGGGAACCACATCGCTGTGGCCCGACAACACGATACCGCCATCACGCTGTGGGCCTAAGGTGGCAAACAGATTGGCTTTACGGCCAGTTTCGTCAGTCAAAACATCAACTTGCGCACCACAATCTTCCAATCGGTTCGCAAGATAGGCGATCATCTCTAGGTTGCTGTCCACCGAAACCGTTGGAAAGGCGATAAGGTCGGACAGGATCCGCTTGGTTTCATCAATCATGGGATCAATTTTTCACAAAGAGTTTGCGTTCGATGTCGCAAAGAGTTTCCGCCGGACCATCCTCTTTGATCAGAATTGTCTCTGTCGTTTCCAGCCCCCAGCTGTCCATCCACAAGGCAGGCATAAAGTGAAAGGTCATGCCCGGTTGAAGAACGGTTTCATCCTCGCTTCGGATTGAAGCAGTCCGTTCGCCCCAGTCCGGAGGGTAGCTGAGGCCAATGGGATACCCCATGCGCCCTGACCGTTCGATCCCGTGCTTGGCCATGACATGCATAAATGCGTTGGCGATGTCGCATGTCCGATTGCCTGCGCGGGCCGCATTCAGACCTGCTGCAATGCCTTCGATCTGTGCGGCCTCAACGCGCCGCATTTCATCTGATGGGGTCCCAAGAAAAACAGTGCGGCAAACCGGTGCGTGATAGCGACGATAGCACCCCGACAGCTCAAAAAACGTTGCTTCGCCAAGCCGCATCGGGGCGCCGTCCCATGTCAGATGGGCCGCAGTGGCATCCAATCCAGAGGGCGTCAGCGGCACAATCGCCGGATAATCCCCCCAATCATCACCAACACCTGTAATACCAGCGTGGATAATATCAGCGACAAGATCGTTTTTTCGGATGCCAACATCTGCGCGCTCAAGCGCCGTATTCATCACCTTTTGCGAGATGCTTGCGGCCTTCCGGATAAAGCCAATCTCAGCATCTGATTTAATCAACCGCTGCCAATTCACCAAGGCCGTCGCATCGACAAGCGTTGCACCAGACATCTCTTGGGTCAAAACGGCATGCGCCTTGGCGGAGTAATAGTAGTTCTCCATCTCGACACCGATGCGGGCCTTTTCCAGACCGCGCGCCCTGAGATGCTTTGCCAAATCTTGCATGGGATGGATATCGGTCGATTGCACATAGTGGTCGCCATAACCGATTATGTTTTCTTGCTGCATCCAACAGGTACGGCGGCCGCCTATCATATCCATATGGCGGCCCCACCAGATTGGCTCGCCCTTCATGGTAAGGATTACGCCTTGATGCACATAAAATGACCACCCATCATAGCCTGTAAGCCACGCCAGATTGGAGGGGTCCGTTACAAACATTGCCTCCAGTCCTGCTGCCGACATGGCAGCGCGGGTCTTGGCAATGCGCCGATCATATTCCGAGGTCTCAAAAGCTGCGTTGTGGGTGGTCATTGTACATTCCTTTCTGCGTTTTAGCCCAAGACAGACGTGACCGCCCTCACGGTTGCCGAAACAATTTGATCCACCTCGTCACGGCTCAGGCAAAAGGGCGGCGCAAAGCCCAGAATATCGCCCTGTGGCATGGCACGGGCGATGATGCTGCTTTGCTCCAACAGCTTTGCAGAAATTTGGGGTCCGACTTTGTCGCCTGCATCGTAAAACTCTCGGCGATCTTTGTCGGCCACGAACTCAACCGCGCAAATCATACCTTCCCCGCGAACCTCACCCACATGAGGATGATCGGAAAGGGCCGCACGCATTTCATCGTTCAAATACTGACCAACTGTGCCTGCGTTTTCGACCAATCCCAATTTGTCGATCAACTTCAAATTGGCAACGCCGGCTGCTGCACCAATCGGGTGGGCTGAGTACGTCCAGCCATGGCCAATAGGACCATTTTCATCGGTCCCTTGCTCCAAAACCGCCCACATCTTATCGGAAACGATGGACCCCGACAGCGGCGCATAAGCAGATGTCAAACCCTTCGCGATTGTTATCAAATCGGGCCGCATCCCATAGTGATCAGATCCAAACATCGTCCCAAGCCGCCCAAAGCCGGTGACGACTTCGTCTGCAATCAGCAGAATGTCATGCCGGTCCAAAACAGCTTGGATGGCTGGCCAATAGCCCTCAGGCGGCGGGACAATTCCCCCCGTGCCAAGCACAGGTTCACCGATGAACGCCGCGATCGTATCCGCACCTTCGCGGTGAATCATTTCCTCCAGCTTTGACACGCAATGGGCTACGAATTCAGCCTCGCTCTGCCCCAGATCATCCCGCCGAAAATAGAACGGCGCCTCGGTGTGCATGACTTGCGTCAATGGCAGGTCAAATTTCTTATGAAATAGCTCAAGCCCTGTCAGCGACCCCGTCATCAGACCAGATCCGTGATACCCCCGCCAACGCGAGATGATTTTTTTCTTTTTGGGGCGGCCCAGAATATTGTTGTAATACCAGACCAGCTTGATGTTGGTCTCGTTTGCATCCGAACCTGACAAACCGAAATAAACCTTGGACATATGGTCGGGCGCGCGGTCCAGCACCATTTTTGCAAGCGTGATCGAGGCTTCAGTTCCGTGGCCCACGTAGGAGTGATAATAGGCCAGCTCCTTGGCCTGCTCGGCGATCGCCTCGGCGATTTCAGGGCGCCCGTACCCGGCGTTTACGCAATAAAGCCCCGCAAATGCGTCTAACATTTTTTGGCCATCGCGATCTTCGATATGACAACCCGATCCGCTGGTGATCACGCGATGAGGCGCGTTCCCCCGCGCAAACTCAGCAAGGTGGGTCGAGGGATGAAAGAAATTCTCACGGTCCCATTGTTCAAGTTTATCATTATGGAGCATGGCTTACCCTTTGGCTTTGGCGGCGCGCCGCCTGATTTTTCTGAAAGGAGCCAGTTGCGCGCTAAGGGTAGAATACGACCCAGACTGTGAGCAGAATGGCTCCGCTCACCCAAGCAGCAGCGCGCAATGCCTTTATTGCCAAGGTAATATCAATGTTGGACCACGCCTCACCGCAAAAGATCAACTGAAATTTCGTGAAGAGCCCATTTTTGTATTCAAGATCCCCTGCCCTCGCCACTTAACAAGGCGGAGAAGGTTTCAGTTTGCGGTACTCAGTCCACAAGTCAGGTACTTTTTGATGGCTTTGCTCATTTTGAAACGATGCAGTGGGTTGCTGACGCCGAATCCTGTTTCCCTTTGCTCCAGATTTAAGAGAGCAAACCTTGGCGCAGCCATAGCCGAAAGCCCCCTGCAAGCGCGGGGCCTTTCGAACCATCAATTACGGATCCTGCCATATGGGGGCAGCCGCTTCACATGAGCACCTTTGAGGAACCACTCGCAGAATTCATGTTTCGACAAAGCTGCTGTTCTCTGGGTGTGGCATCAAAGACCGCAGCGCGGGAGTGGTTCCAACTGATCGCGCCAGCGGCTGCTATCCACGGGGCGTCAGGTGGATTCCGGCGATCGTGCAACGCACCGATCCTCCAGAAAGCTCGATCGTTGGTATCTTCAAGGCAACCAAGGTGGCGCTGTCAGAAATCCTTGCCTTTTGATCTGGGGTCAACGCGTTCAACGCTGTCTCAGACAGGGCAAGAATGCGTCCCGCGCTCCCTTGCAATTCAATGGCGTTGCCCGCGAATTTTCCAATTTGATCTTCGCTTAGGTCGATAATGATGCGGCCCGATTGGCCAAGTCGCTTGAGCACGTCATCACGGCGCGCTGGGTCTTCGATCATGCAGCTGCCAATCATTGCGAAATCGGTCGCGATACACATCAGCACGTTGGTATGATAGACGGCCCTGCCCTCCGCGTCGGCTGCGCGAAACGCCATAGGCTCATAATTAAAATGGGTGCAGAAGCGCTCCAAAGCGATCTGGCTTGTGCGATCGGATTCAACCGCATAGGCGATCCGGTCGACATGATCCAGAACCATTGCGCCTGTGCCTTCGAGGTAGAGACCATCGTGTTCCAGGCCGGAATAATCCAGAATGTCTTGCACACGAAAATTGGCCTTCAGCATGTCCAATACGTCAGAGCGCCGCTCCAGCCTGCGGTTAGGGGCCATCATCGGATAGACCGCGATATGCCCCCCTGCATGCGTGGAAAACCAGTTATTTGGAAAGACACAGTCAGGTGTTCTGGGGTCATCTCCCTCAAATAAATGAACATCCACACCATGGGATTGTAGCGTAGCAGCCGCGTCTGTCAGTTCTTGATATGCCTTCGTTGACTCCTTGCCTGAGCTCGGGTTTGCAGCTTGGAAGGCATTATCGGATGTCTCTGGATTTACTCCAAAATGGTGGGGTCGCACCATCACAACAGATGAGGGTGCTTGAAGGCTCTTGGAAACGGTCACGGAACTACTCCTGTCAAATCAGAGGACAGTTTCCGCCCAACATAATGCAATAACAACGCTCAAACCGCTGTAAAACTGCTGTGGTTTCGTACATATTGCTAGGGCCAACCCTAACAATTGTGATGTCATGCCTCAAAATGCCCCCAATAAACATCAGTTTGACGACTTTGATCGCCGACTGGTTGCGCTTCTCCTACGGGACGGACGAGCACCGATCGCCAAGCTGGCGGATATTTTGGATGTGTCACGCAGCACCGTGCAAAATCGGCTTGACCGCATGTTGGAATCGGGCGCTCTGCTTGGATTTACAGCGCGTGTGCGCGAAGACTATGAAGATGGTCAGATCAACGCGATTATGATGATCAAAATATCAGGCAAGAGCACCACGCAGGTCATTACAAACCTGCGCCGGCTGCCAGAACTGCGCCAAGTTCATACCACCAGTGGAAAATGGGACTTAGTCGCTGAGATCCGTGTCGAGACACTTGCGGAATTTGACCGAATACTCCGAGAGGTCCGGCAGATAGATAATATTCAAGACAGCGAAACGAGCATGCTGTTGACGAGCGTATAATCAGAGGCAGACGGCTTGGATGGCTCCTGCTTCAACCGGTGTCGCAATGCGCCATACTTCAGCCCCCCATATCCGCTTAAAGACGGAGCAAAGGTATCAACAGCCCATGAACGACGTGCTGTCCACATGGTTGCACGGACGGCTGGCGGGGCTGATCGACGGGCCAGACGCCAATGACATTGATCCGGAGCTGATGCGGGTCGATTGGCGCGCGCGGCTGGGGGATCAGGAGTTGAGTGCGCGTAATCTGGTGCGGGGCAAAGACGGGCGGATATTTGAGGTAGAGGCGGAGCGGTATTTGGAGGAGGGAGAGGAGGGCCAATAATCTGAAGGTCAGCTATGCGGACAAAGTGACCTTTCGCTGCATCTGCACCAATGGCTGCTTGCAGGAAACCGATAGGCCTCCAAACGGTTAATTTCGACACACGCCAATTGGTATTCTTTCGAAACAACTTGTTCTAACCGGCGATTGGGAACAAGCTCCGATTTTTCGATTGCTTTGCTGAATGGGCACACCGTGGATTCGCTCCGGCCGCCCGTCTTTTGCGCAACACCTATCCGGGATTCAAAAGAGCTTTTCGCACTTCGTCATAGAGATGGTCTGCAACGAGTCGGACCCTTGGTGACAGGCGAATATCGGCATGCATGACAAGGTATAATGGCTGAGCCGGAAACGCCTCCTCCTCCGGCAGTTCAATCAGTTCGGAGAACTGGGTTGCGAAAAACCTCGGCATTATTGCAATCCCCATACCAGAGCTGGCCGCTTTGACTAAGGCAACTATGTCGTTGCTAAGCAATCCAATGCTAGCCCCCTCCAAACTTACCTTTTCTCTGAGCCATTGGCCCTGCGACCGTTGAGCATCGGAATCCTCGAAGCCTAAGTATACACGATCGCGTGGCGGGCGCTGGATTTGGTCCGCAAGACCATAGAACCCATACTCAGTTGATCCGACATGTCGAATTACTAGATCGGGACCGGTGACAGCGCCAAGGCGAAGGGCGATGTCCGCTTCAGCCTTGTCGAGATCGCTCCTCCGGGTTGTTCCGGTAAGTATAGGCATAACGCCCGGATGGGCGGTTATGAGGGGCGCAAGCGCAGGAGCGACGAGATGCGACAATAGAAGAGGCGGCGCAGATACCCGCACTTCCCCACTGAGGCTGTCGATGCCCGCCGCAGCGCGGGTAAGCGCGGCGACTTCGTTTTCCACGGCCTCTACCCGAGCGATCAGATGTTCGCCTTCGGAAGTTGCCCGCCACCCGCGCGGCAAACGGTCGAACAAGCGCACCCCCAAGACGTCCTCCAAGCCGCTGATGCGGCGAGAGACGGTTGAATGCTCCACATCAAGCATACGGGCAGCTCCCATCAGGCTGCCTGCGCGCGAAAGGGCGAGGAAATACCGCAGGTCGTCCCATCCTAGTTCGTTATTCCGGTCGTTCATGCACACATGCCGTCGATAAATACCTAGTTCCGTGCGCAGATCATCGGAGGGATAAGCTCCTGACACAAGTCAAAACCGTCAAGTGCTGTCCGTTACGCTGAACGCCTTCGGCAATCTTGGCCGGATAACAAAGGAGAAGAAACCCATGGCTCAAACCGCCGTAGAACTCACCCAATCATTCTTAGGAGCAATCTTCTCGGGCGCAATGGAGGCTGCTATGGCTTTCACGTCGCCCGAGGCCGTATTCGTCTCAACAAATCCGCAAAGCAATTCAGATAACCCGATGCACGGAACCTTTATCGGTCATGAGGGCGCACAGGCTTTCTTCGGAGGCTTCGCCGAAGTCCTTGAGCCTGGCAATTTCGAGATCACCGCCGCATTCGGTAACGAAACGCACGCCGCACTTTACGGCACTCTCAAGCACACGGTTCGCACAACTGGCAAACCCTTTGTCAGCGATTGGGCTCTGATCACCCAATTCGAAGATGGAAAACTCATCCTTTACCATTTCTACGAGGATACTGAGGCGCTCGCTGAAGCCATGCGGTGAACCTGATCGTAGCTGCCCGTTATGGCGGGGGCTAAATAAAAGTTCGGAGCTATCGGAAACGCATCTTCGGAAACCGCCAATATGGATTAAAAGTCCACACATTCCGCTACCACAATCCCTTGGCAGCCCAATTCTATTCTGCCAAGGGTTCAAAAAGCAGACATTAATGTCCAGCGCAGCATTCGATAAAATGGGCTCAAAGCTGCCGTTCGCCGCAGAGGTCTCTCACCCCTGCAGCGGCTTCACCCCGATATCATCCTCTGCCTGCGCCTTGATCGCCAGTGCGGCGGCATGGGCGCCTGCGGCGGTCGTGTAGTAGGGGATTTTATCATAGAGCGCGATAGAGCGGATGGATTTGCTGTCTTCCACCGCTTGGGCGCCCTCTGTCGTGTTCATCACCAGATGCACGGCTTCGTCCTTCATCATGTCGGTGATGTCTGGGCGGCCTTCATAGACTTTGTTCACCGTCTGGCAGGGGATGCCTTGTTCGGCCAGCCATGCTGCCGTGCCGCGGGTGGCTATGAGAGTGAAGGATTGCTCGATCAGGATGCGCGCGGCCTCAATCACATCAGCGGTTTTATCGGCGTCCTTGATGGACAGGAACGCGTTGCCAGTGCGCGGCAGGATGGTGCCTGCGCCCATTTGTGCCTTAAGGAAGGCGCGCGGGAAGTCGCGGTCCCAGCCCATGACTTCACCGGTTGAGCGCATTTCAGGCCCCAAAATCGTATCCACGCCGGGGAAGCGGGCGAAGGGCAGTACCGCCTCTTTCACCGAGAACCACGGCATGTTCGGATCGGCCAATGTCATCGGATCGCCCAGCGGCAGGGTGTCGTTGTATTTCGCGTCTGCGTCATAGGCGGGGCGCAGCGGGAAGTTGGAGAGCGGCTCACCCGCCATGACGCGCGCAGCGATAGAGGCGATGGCGCTGTCGGTCGCTTTGGCCACGAAAGGCACGGTACGCGAGGCGCGCGGGTTGACCTCGATCAGGAAAATCTCGCCATCCTTGATCGCGAATTGGATGTTCATCAGGCCGACCACATTGAGGGCTTTGGCCAGTGCTTTTGTTTGCACTTCGACCTGTTCGATGATGTCACGGCTGAGCGAGTAAGGCGGCAGCGAACAGGCGCTATCGCCAGAGTGCACGCCAGCCTCTTCGATGTGCTGCATGATGCCCGAGACATGCACGTCTGTGCCGTCCGAGATCGCATCCACGTCCAGTTCCACCGCGCCAGACAGGTAGCTGTCGAGCAGCACGGGGCTGTCGCCCGAGACAACCACGGCCTCGGAAATATAGCGTTCAAGCTGGCTCTGGTCGCGCACGATTTCCATAGCGCGGCCACCCAGCACGTAAGACGGGCGGATCACCAGCGGAAAGCCGATGTCAGCAGCAATTTCCAGCGCTTCGGCGTCAGAATGGGCGATGCCATTGTGCGGCTGTTTCAGGCCGAGGTTCTGCACCAGATCAGCAAAACGTTCGCGGTCTTCGGCAAGGTCGATCATGTCGGGCGTGGTGCCGAGGATCGGGATGCCTTCGTCGTTGAGCGCTTGGGCGATTTTCAGCGGCGTCTGGCCGCCAAATTGAACGATCACACCGTGCAGCGTGCCGTTTTCTTGCTCAACGCGCAGGATTTCCATGACGTGCTCAAAGGTCAGCGGCTCAAAATACAAGCGGTCGGACGTGTCATAGTCGGTGGAGACGGTTTCGGGATTACAGTTGACCATGATGGTCTCATAGCCCGCGTCTGTCAGCGCATAGCAGGCGTGGCAGCAGCAGTAGTCAAATTCGATCCCTTGGCCGATGCGGTTTGGGCCACCACCAAGGATCACAACCTTTTTGCGGTCACTTGGGCGCGCCTCGCATTCTACTTCGCCCATCATCGGGGATTCGTAGGTGGAGTACATATAAGGTGTTTGCGCTTCGAATTCGGCGGCGCAAGTGTCGATGCGTTTGAACACGGCTTTGACGCCGAGGTTCAGGCGCGCGCGGCGCACGTTGTCTTCGTCGCGGCCCGTAAGGATCCCA
Organism: Sulfitobacter sp.; assembly: GCA_039967155.1. GTDB lineage: Bacteria > Pseudomonadota > Alphaproteobacteria > Rhodobacterales > Rhodobacteraceae > Sulfitobacter. The sequence goes on from JBDVSG010000118.1 coordinate 32,805, forward strand.
AGGCGGGCATCGGTGAAACCCATCATCTTGATCTTGCGCAGGGCGTCTTCTGTCACGGGCAGGCCGTTTTTGCGGATGTCTTCCTCGGCGTCGATGATTTCGCGGATGCGGTCCAGGAACCACGGGTCAAACATGGTGGTCGCGTGGATGTCATCGTTGGACATGCCGTGGCGCATGGCTTGGGCTATGGTGCGCATGCGGTCTGGCGTGGTCTGCGAGATGGCTTTGGTGATCGCGGCCTTATCGGGGGCACCAGGGATTTCGATTTCGTCAAATCCGGTGAGACCCGATTCCATCGATGCCAGTGCTTTTTGCATGGATTCGTGAATGGTGCGGCCAATGGACATGGCCTCGCCCACGGATTTCATGGCGGTGGTCAGGTAGGGTTCTGAGCCTGGGAATTTCTCGAAGGCGAATTTCGGGATTTTAGTGACGACATAGTCGATTGTGGGTTCGAAGGACGCAGGCGTGACGCCCGTGATGTCATTGTCCAGCTCGTCCAGCGTGAAGCCCACGGCCAGTTTCGCGGCGATCTTTGCAATCGGGAAACCCGTCGCTTTGGACGCCAGCGCCGAGGAACGCGACACGCGCGGGTTCATCTCAATCACGACCATACGGCCATCGGCAGGGTTGATGGACCACTGCACGTTAGAGCCGCCCGTTTCCACACCGATTTCACGCAGCACCGCGATGGAGTGGTTGCGCATGATTTGGTATTCTTTGTCCGTCAACGTCAGCGCAGGGGCTACGGTGATGGAATCGCCTGTGTGCACGCCCATTGGGTCGACGTTTTCGATGGAGCAGACGATGATGGCGTTGTCGGCCGTGTCGCGCACAACCTCCATTTCGTATTCTTTCCAGCCCAGCAGCGATTCGTCGATCAGGATCTGACCCATGGGCGACGCATCCATGCCCGAGCGGCAATAGAATTCGTAGTCTTCGCGGTTATAGGCAATGCCGCCGCCTGTGCCACCCATGGTGAAAGCGGGGCGGATGATGGCGGGCAGGCCGATTTCCTCAAGCGATTCCAGCGCCAGCGCCACACCCGCAGCAAGGTCTTTCTTGCCGTTTGCGTCTTTGGGGGCGGTGCAAATGGTGGCCTTTGGGTTTTCAATGCCCAAACGGTCCATTGCTTCGCGGAAAAGCTGACGATCTTCTGCCATTTCAATGGCTTCGCGTTTCGCGCCGATCATCTCGACGTTGAACTTGTCCAGCACGCCCATTTCTTCAAGCGCCAGCGAGGTGTTCAGCCCCGTTTGACCGCCCATGGTGGGCAGCAGCGCGTCGGGGCGTTCTTTTTCAATGATTTTTGCCACGATCTCGGGGGTGATCGGTTCAATATAGGTGGCATCTGCCAGACCGGGGTCTGTCATGATCGTCGCAGGGTTGGAATTAACGAGAATGACGCGGTAGCCTTCCTCTTTCAACGCTTTACAGGCCTGTGCGCCTGAGTAGTCGAATTCGCAGGCCTGTCCGATGACAATAGGTCCCGCACCAATGATCATGATCGACTGGATGTCGGTTCTCTTTGGCATGGCGTCAGCCCCCTATTTTTTGGCAAATTTGTGCGGTTATAGGCCCTGTGTAGCGGGGTGCAAGGTGGAATCAGACATGTTTTTTGTAACAAGCGTTGTTGCACCTAACATGAAGCTGATCCAACCGCTCTAGGTGAGACGGAGCGCGCGATTTTCAAACGACAAATGCTGTAGGAGCTGTCCCGAAAAGATGGCAGAAAATGACAAAGCGGATGTTCGGAAAAGTTGCGGCGAAGGGCTGGTTTGCGCCAAATTGACCGATGCTGCGTTTCCGGCAAATGACCACTTTGAAGAAACACTCGCACTATTTCGCGCCCCCGCCCCCTATTTCGCGCCCCCG
>JBDVSG010000119.1:0-13664 GCA_039967155.1 Sulfitobacter sp.
CCAGCATTTGGGCGATCAGGAAGGCAAGGCCGGAACCGATGGCGATGCGTACTGTAACCAATGGGCCGAATTCGCCCATGATTTGGGTGCCGATCAGTGAGCAGATAACGCCCACGACAAAACCAACCAACACGACGCGGCGCGCGGCAGCGGTGCCATAGACGCGGTTCATCACATCCGTGACGAGAAACGCCAACGGGTAGGTGAAGGCGCCCCATGTTAGCCAGTTACCGTAGAGAAATTGAACAAGGATATTTGAGGCCACAACGATGGCGGCCATGGCAAAAATGCCAGGAAGATGTGTACGAGTCATAATATAAAACCGTTTTTTGCAAGGGTGCGGCGACTTGGCCTGCGGGGATCGCAGACAGGGAGTGTCTTTAAGCGCCTTTACCAAATGGCGCAACCCTATTCCCGAACGGTGTATTCCACGATCTGTGTGCGCAAAATGCGCATAAAGTTATCGTCAGAAATCATGGTAACATGCATTTGCCCATTGGGATCATCCCAAACGCTAATGCCTTCCAGATTGTCATAGCGTGCAGGTATCGTCGTGAGGAGGGTGTGTTCCCGTGGGGCGCGGGGATCGATGACAAAAAGCCGAATTCGACTGCGAAATCCTAATGGAGTTACTGCCCGCTCCAGCAACCAAAGACGGCCCTTTGAATCGATATCGGCGCCAACAGGCACAAAGGGCCCACGTTTTGGAATGCGTGCGCTGACCCGCCATTTCCCGCCCGAGTAAGCATAAAGAGGAAAGGGGGCGCCATTGGGGAGGGGCTGCTCTCCGATTGCAAATAGGGTGCCGTCGAGACCCACGGCCAAGGCCTCGATGCCTGCATTGTCACCCAGAGTATTTTGAAAAGGCAGGGCGATCCGCCCACGTGTGCGGGCTGTGGCGATATCGGTCCGCATGATGCGGTGGTGATGCTCGAACGAAATATGGGCGCGACCGGTGTTCGAAATGGCCAGCCCTTCCGCATCGCTGGCCTTCTTGCGCACGCGTCCCCCCGTCGCACGCCCCAGATGTTCAGAGCTTTGAAGCGTCACGCCAGCTAGTTTTCCGTTGTTTCGGTTCATGAGGCCGCGGACCAATTGGCCACGGTCACTGATCACGGTGAGCTGTGCGCCTCGCTCGGTGACCTCAATACCGGACCAGCCGCCAAACCACGGGGCATCCAATTCCCAACGCAGGCTGTTGCCCGCCTTAAGGGAGGGCTGGGCAGTTGCCGTGCTGCACAGGCAAATCAAAGCCAGCGCAAAGCGGATCAATTTGAATTCAACACAGATTGGCACTGCGCAGGAAGATCCGCCAAGACCAACTCGCGACGGACCTTAGGCTTTGCGGTGGTTTTCTTTTTGGTCTTCGGTTTCGGTGCGGCCTTTGGCGGGTTTATGATGTTTGCCTGCCACTGGCGAGCATCCGCACAGCCATCCCCCTTGGGGGGTGGGTTTTGGTTCACACAGCCCCGCGCGCCTTTGGGGCAGGCAAGACGGACGTGGAAGTGATAGTGGTGGCCATACCAAGGGCGAATTTTACGCAAATATTTCCGATCGCCGCGTTCATCATTGCACATCTGGACCTTGGCACCTGGAAAAACGAAAATCCGTTCGGTGCGGGGATCTTTTGCGGCGGCTTTGATGATCGCGTGATGTGAGGGGGTCCACGCATCATTTACATAGGCACCACCGGCGCGGCGCGTTGAGATCGAAGAGATATTTTCGCGTTCTTTTACCGACAGGCTGAGCGATTTTGGCGGTAGCATCCAAATATCTGCATCCAACCCGATCTGGTGGCTTCTGTGCCCAGTCAGCATTGGGCCACCGCGCGGTTGGCTGAGATCGCCAATGTACAGCCCGTTCCAGCCGGGTTGTTGGGCGGCAACACGGCTGAGTTTGGTGACCATATCGATCAGCTCGGGGTGGCCCCAATTGCGCCCGCGCGACAGGCGCATCGCTTGCCACGTTGGGCCGGTTTCAGGCAGCTGTGCCCCCCCCGCCAAGCATCCTTTTGCATAGCCACCAAATGCTGCAGGCGTTTGATGGGAGCCGGATGATTTCGTGCCGAATAGTTTCTTGGCCTGAACGTTGGCCAAAGGGCCTGACAGTTCACCGATTGTGGGCAGTTCTGCTTTCTTGGATTTGGCGCCGCTGATATCGCGTGCGCCACCGCAGCTGGCGACCAGAATGCCCAAAGCGGCAATCGTGAAGAGTTTTCTCATTCTCATGTGCTTGCTCATTTGCTGAAATCCCCTTTCGGTTTCACCCAGATTAACAGCACCAACCCTATGATGAACAGCCCCACAACGGGGCTTACACCCAATCGTTGGCTACCTGTGGCTGTGCTGGCAAGGGCGATCATGGCGGGGGCCAAAAAGGACGTGGCCTTTCCTGAGAGGGCATAGAGCCCGAAGGCTTCGGTCATTCGTTCCGGATTTGCCTGTCTTGTCATCATGTTGCGCGATGAAGCCTGCAAAGCGCCGCCCGCCGCACCAATGACCGCACCCGCAATAAAGAAGGTCACATTCGGCATTCCCGAGCCTTCTGAGATCGGAATGAAAAGGATGCTCTGGGGGGTGATTGTGACGATCAATAACGACACACAGGCCAGCGCGATAACGCTGAAGACAATCACAGGCATCGGTCCCATCCGGCGATCAACCCGCCCCGAAATCCAGCAGGCGATGGCTCCTGCAATGATTGCAACAATGCCGAAAATCCCGATCTGCGTCACACTCCAACCCAGCACGCCACCCGCATAAATGCCGCCAAAAGTATAAAGCCCGTTCAAACCATCACGGTAGAACATGGAGGAACCCAAATAGGCCATAAGTGAAGGGTGTTTGGGAAGACCTCGGAGGGTTTTTCCCAATGCACGCATCGCGTCCCTGACGGCCAAGCGGGGCGCGCCGGTTTCGCCTGTGTCGTGGCAATAGAGGAAGAACGGTATCATAAAGATAGCGAACCAGATAGCGGTCAAAGGGCCCACAATACGTGTGTCGGCCTTGGTGCTGGGATCAAGCCCAAAAAGGGGTTTGAGACCTGCCAATGTGGTGCCATTTTCCGTTGCTTGGAAAAGCAACAGCATGATGATCAATGTGACCAAACCGCCAACATAGCCAAAGGCCCAGCCTGATCCCGAAATGCGCCCCAGCTCGGCGGCATCTGCATGTAGTTCAGGTAAGTAGGAATTTGTGAAGATCGTCGCGAACTCCATTCCGATTAGCCCAATGCCAAAAAACGTTAACGCCCAAAACACTGAGAAATCCTGTGGTGCTGTCCACCAAAGAGCACCAGATCCTACAAAATACATCAACGAGAATACCCGCACCCAAGGTATTTTTCGGCCCGAATGATCCGCAATTGCACCCAGCAACGGTGCTGCAATGGCGATCAAGATGCCAGTAATCGCCAGTCCCCACCCCCATGTCGCCTGCGCTTGCGCGCGCGCGGTCTCTTCGGCCATGCCGCTTTCAATAAGATTGCTGGACAAAGTGCTGGTGAAATAGGGGCCAAAAATAAACGTCAGGATCAACGTATTATAGGGCTGGCTGGCCCAGTCGAAGAAATACCAACCCCAAATACGTTTGTGTTGCGACACCGTTGTCATGAACTACCTCCCCCGTTTGCCCCAACATAGAACAGGCTGTGACAATTGGCGCAAGTGGCGGTTTGCTCAGCTGTCTTGCATGGGGGGCCAAGGGCGCGATGCTTCGGCGTTTGTCCAGTTCTCGATCCATTGGGGCATAGAAGGCGAGGTTTCGTTGCGGCCTATCGCAAGCATCACGCGCGACGTTGGAATAATGCCGTTTTTATCTGTAACGGCGGCGCGATACAAAACATGGCTGGCACATTCGCCGTTCCGTTTCCACATGGACTGCTCGATGTAGACAAAGCGATCATCCCAGCAGACCGCGCGGCTGCGGGTCTCGAAGGGCTCAAACCCACGGATGCGACGGCGGAAGCGCACATGCGACCCCGCCATTGTCATGCCCCATTTCTCACGGCGAAGGGCGCTGATCAGGCCCACGCGCTCGGCCATGGCGATGCGCCCGATATCATAAAGGGTTAGCGCGCGGCCGTTGTTTAATTCTAGAAAAACATCCAAGTCATGAGGCCAGCAGATGTGATGTGAGACATGGGTTTGTGTTGAAGTCTCAAAACGCGGTTGGCGTCGTGCCAGATAAACGTCTTTTATCATACGAACGAATGGGAACATTTGCGGTCTCCTTTGGAAACACACCCAATGACGTAAGGTAGAGCCGCGTCAATCATGAACCTTGCGGCACTCTTGTTCTTTTGCATCACTAGGCTTAACTGCAATGCAGATGTTTGTGAAAAGGACCGCCTACTGTGACTTCTATCTTTATGATCTTGATGCTTTTGCTGAATATCCTGTGGTTCTTTATCATTGCGCATGTGGTGATGTCTTGGTTGATCAACTTTCAGGTGCTCAACACACGCCAGCCTATGGTCGCGCAAATCTGGTACGGGATTAACCGCCTGTTGGAACCGATCTATTCGCCCATCCGCAACGTTTTGCCGAATATGGGGGGGCTCGATCTTGCACCGCTTGTGGTGCTGATTGGTGTTGCGATTGCGCGTATTGTACTGACAAATAACGCGGCGCTTTTCTACTGATATTCTCGGCCCTTTTGGGGCGAAACCAGGTGAGAAGTCCTTGCCCCTTAACGGGGGATATGGGACTCTGCCTGCGCTGTAATTCCCAACCTCAGGATGCCTCATGTCTGGCGCTGCCTCGCTGTTAAAAGATATTTTCGGTTTTGACGGCTTCCGCCCCGGGCAAGAAGAAATTGTGCAGGCCGTGACGGCAGGTGAAAACGTCTTGGCGATTATGCCGACGGGCGGTGGTAAATCCTTGTGCTTTCAACTGCCTGCTTTGATGCGCGATGGGGTGACCGTGGTTATTTCACCGCTGATTGCCCTGATGCGCGATCAAGTCCGCGCCTTACAAGAAGTGGGCGTAGGCGCGGGCGCGCTGACGTCTGGCAACACACCTGAGGAAACCGATGCGGTGTGGGAAGGGCTGGAGGCAGGCACGCTAAAACTGCTTTATATGGCGCCAGAACGTCTGGCCGCTGGTTCGGTGATGGGCATGCTCAAACGCGTGGGCGTGCAAATGATTGCGGTGGATGAGGCCCATTGCGTCAGCCAATGGGGCCATGATTTCCGCCCAGACTATCTGCGTATCGGAGAGCTGAAGCGCGCTTTGAACGTGCCGCTGGCAGCTTTCACCGCCACGGCGGATACTGAAACGCAGGCCGAGATTGTGCAAAAGCTGTTTGACGGCCAAGCGCCACGCGCATTTTTGCGCGGATTTGATCGACCGAATATTCACCTGATGTTTGCGGCTAAAAACTCTCCTCGCAATCAAATCCTGAACTTTGCTGCCGCGCGCCGTGGCCAATCAGGGATTGTCTATTGTGGCACACGGGCCAAAACAGAAGGCATCGCGCGCGCATTGAATGACGCTGGACAAACGGCAATTCATTACCACGGCGGGATGGAGGCCGAAGACAGGCGCATTGCAGAACGCCGTTTTCAGCAAGAGGATGGGCTGATCGTCGCCGCGACGGTCGCTTTCGGTATGGGCGTGGATAAGCCCGACATCCGCTGGGTGGCCCATGCGGACCTGCCCAAAAGCATTGAATCCTATTATCAGGAAATCGGTCGCGCTGGCCGCGATGGGGCGCCGGCTGAAACTCTGACGCTTTTTGGCCCCGAAGACATTCGCCTGCGCCGCAACCAGATCGACGAGGGTCTCGCCCCGCCAGAGCGCCGCAGTGCGGATCATGCACGCCTGAACGCGCTGTTGGGTTTGGCCGAGGCGTTAGAATGCCGTCGAAAAACGCTGCTGGAATATTTCGACGAAACCGACGTTACGTGCGGGCGCTGCGATTTGTGTGACAACCCTGTCGAAACTTTCGACGGTACGACGGCCGTCCGCAAAGCCCTATCTGCCATGCTGCGTACGGAGGAATGGTTTGGCGCTGGGCATTTGATTGATATCTTGTTGGGAAATGAAACCGATAAGGTCAAACAACGCGGCCACCAAAGCCTACCCACCTACGGCGTGGGGAAAGAATATTCGAAACCCGAATGGCAGGCTATTTTTCGCCAGATGATGGGGCGAGATTTGGTGCGGCCGGACCCGTCGCGCCATGGCGCGTTGCGCATGACGGATGCCGCGCTGCCCATCCTGCGCGATGAGGCAAAAATCACCCTGCGCCGCGACAGTATCAAAGCTGCGGCGAGTGCGCGCAGGCCTGCGGTCAAGGCGATGGTCAACGAAGAAGACGCACCGCTGCTGAGTGCGCTAAAGGCGAAGCGCCGCGGGTTGGCAGAGGCTGCCAAAGTCCCCGCTTATATCATTTTCACTGACCGTACCTTGATCGAAATGGCGGAAACCCGACCCACCAATTTGGATCAAATGGCAGGTGTCAGCGGCATTGGCGCCAAAAAACTAGAAAGCTATGGCGCGGCTTTCCTAGAGGTCATCAATGGTGAGGCCGAAATGATGCACCCCCAACGGCGCAAGCTAGCAGGGCGGGATGCGGGCAGCATCTATGATCGATTGCTCGAAAAACAAACGGAATTGGCGCGCGGCGCGCTCGGCACCGAAAAACCGCTTAGTTGTTCGGCCTCCGTGTTGGCAAAGGTTGCGCAATTGCGCAACGCTGATGTCGACGGTTTGGAACGGATTTTGGGCGAACGACATAGCGCGCGTTTCGGGGCTGCGTTTCTGGACGTTCTACGTGAAGCAGAATAAACGTCCCATAAAAGAATTAAAGGAGCGCACATGCTTGTTGTGATTTCGCCAGCGAAAAAACTGGATTGGATGGACCGTGATGTGAAGACAACGGTGCCTGATTTTCAGGAAGAAGCGCTGCAGCTGATTGAAACCGCGCGAGGCTTGTCTGTCGGAGATATCAAATCCTTAATGTCGCTCAGCGATGATCTGGCGAAACTGAACCATGACCGTTTCAAATCTTTCGATTCTGCGCCAACGGCCGACCTGACCCGTCCCGCGGCCTTGGCTTTTGCTGGTGATACTTATCAGGGTCTAGAGGCGAGCAGCCTTGATGAAGATGAAATGGCGTTTGCGCAGGACCATTTGCGCATATTGTCGGGCCTTTATGGGGTGCTCCGACCACTTGATGCCATTCAGCCTTACCGTTTGGAAATGGGCAGCAGGCTGAAGAACGCGCGCGGTAAGAACCTTTATGACTATTGGGGCAGTGTGTTGTCCAATGCGCTGAACGCACAGGCAAAGGCCACGCAAAGCGATGTATTGGTGAATTGCGCCAGCCAGGAATATTTTGGGGCAGTGGACCTTAAGGCGTTGAATATGCAGGTGATCACGCCAAAATTTCTCGAAGATAAGGGCGATGGCAAAGGGCCGAAAATCGTTAGTTTCTATGCAAAGAAAGCACGCGGAGCGATGGCGCGGTTTGTCATCCAAAAAAGGATTACCACGGCTGAAGGCATTCGCGATTTTGATGTTGGTGGCTATCGTTACATGACCGAACTTTCAAAACCGGACGCACCAGTATTTCTACGCCCTTATCCGGCTTCTTGATCCTGAACGGTTGAGATGGGCTGCGTGCCTTTTGGCTGAGCCAACAGGATATGCTCTTCTAATGCGGCACGGCGAAGCGGTTTGGTAAGGTAATGGTCCAAACCGGCCTGCAAAATGGATTTGTCATCATCGGGCATTGCATGTGCTGTCATTGCGACAACGGGTGTGTGCACACCAGTACTGGATTCGATTTCACGAATTTTCTGTGTGGCTTCTTTCCCGTCCATGCGCGGCATTGAAATATCCATAAAAATCAGATCGGGCTTGAAGGTCTCATAGAGGGCGACGGCCTCTTCTCCATTTTCGGCAAACTCCAAGGCGATGTTGTAGGATTTCACCATTTTGCTGAACACCAGCCGGTTGGTTTTGTTATCCTCAGCAGCAAGTACCCGCATTTTTCTAGAGGCTGGCTCCTCGGGTTCAGCTATGGCGATAGGGGGCTTTTCAGGCGCTTTCGGTGACAATTCCCTAAGGGTCGAGAAAAGAGATTTCCGTGGCAGCGGTTTTTGCAGCATGGCAGAAATTTTCTCCGCCCTTGGATCGTCTTTCAGGCCAATTAGATTAGCGCTGAGCAGAAGAAGACGTGTTTTGCAATTTCGGTCGGCCAATTCCGCCCCTAAGGCAAACGCATCTTGATGGGGCGGTCTGTGATCAGTGATGATCAGGTCAATCGTGTCATCTAGCGCCGACAGCGCGGCGTCGGTTGAGGCAACACCAACGGTTTGTAATTGCAATTGCGCGAGTTGCCGTTCGAGAATTTCACGGTTCGCAGGACTATCATCTATGACCATCACGCGCCGCATTTTGGTTTCCAAAGACGGGTATGTCGTATCGATTACGCCATCTGCCGGCAAATTCATTCGGAAGCCAAAACACGATCCAACGCCTTCTTCGGACGTGACCCAAATGTCGCCGTTCATCATTTGAACCAAGCGTTTTGTGATCGCGAGGCCGAGCCCCGTGCCGTCAAATTGCCGGTTCCGTTCGTTTTCTACTTGATTGAATTCCCCAAAAATATGCGCTGTCATATGATCTGGAATACCAATGCCCGTATCTTCAACAGTGATGTGGATCGCGACAGTATCTGTTGCGGGGTCAGTTATTCCAGTCACACGGATCAGGACATGGCCTTCAGTTGTGAATTTGACCGCGTTGCCAATGAGATTGGTCAACACCTGCCGCACACGCCCTGCGTCGCCTATGAAATCAGTAGGCAAGAACAGGTCGTAATCCAATAAAATTTCTAGCCCTTTTTCGCGTGCCATCGGCTGCAACAGCATGATGACTTCCTGAGAGGCCCGCTCTAGATCGAAGGAATCGTTATGGAGTTCCAACCGATCAGCTTCGATCTTGGAATAATCTAAAACGTCATTGATGATGACCAGCAACGCTTCGCCCGAATTCTTGATGGTTTGAACATACAGGCGCTGTTCTTCGGACAAGAACGTGTCATCCAATAGTTCGGCCATGCCCACGACGCCGTTCATGGGGGTTCTGATCTCGTGGCTCATATTCGCGAGGAAGGCGGATTTCGTGCGATTCGCAGCTTCGGCTTGTTCTCTGGCCGCGTCGAGTTCTCTTTCATATTTGACGGAGGCAGAGATATCGAGGCCTAGTGAAACCACATCTCCCCCCGGGCCGCGTTGATCCAGGATTTTTACGTAATGACCATTCCAAAGCTGGATGATTTCGGGCTTAGGATGCTGCTGTTGAAACCGTCGAAGCATACGTTGCCGCCAAACAGTTGGTTCAACGCCACCAAGATCAACAATCCCCTCATCAGTGAGAGCCTGAAGAATCGTTACATAGTTCACACCCGTTTGGATAACTTCCAAGCCTTCAAACACAGCCAGATAGGCTTGGTTTGCCATGATCAGGTGATTGTCCCCGTCAAAAAACGCAAACCCGTCTTTGATGGTTTCAATGGAATGCCACAAACGGCGTTCCACCACAGCGATCTTTTCATGTGCTGCGTTGAGGTCGGATTTTACCTTGCGATTCTCCTCGCCCATGCTTTCGACCAAGGCGCGTGTATCCACGATTTCGTCGGTCAATTGGCGCGCATGGCGGCCTAGCTTGCGATTAGCTGCAAAAAGCTCTGCTTTCTTCAGCTCCAGCATTCGTTCTGCCGCCAAACGGCCACGCCGTTCTTCGGTGAGTTTTTGCTGTAAGCTCATCCATTCCTCATCAATCGCATTGGGCGCGCCCCTTTGTGCGATAAGTGGAGTAAACATCGGCTTAAGGGCTGAGGGGATTGGGCGTTATCTGCGCCCTTCACGCAACCAAGCAGCAGTGATAAACCCTGTGCTGAGCAGTAAGACAAGCCAAGCAGGCAAAAGGGGCGTCTGGCGTATGTCACGTGTTTCATAGGCGGCGCGCGGTGTGATGCCGATCCAGTTGCGTCCAGCCGCCGGCCGGCCCGCCCGCACATTGCGAACGCGGGGCAAGCCCTCTTCGATCCGCATTGTGCCGCCGCGCATGGCAGCCATTATAGGTTCCAAGGCAGAGCCATCGGCAATGGTTTCAACAAATTCCCTTGGGGCGGCGGGACCTAGACCAATCACAGAGATTTGGTCGCCATTCTGCAAACGGTACAGACCGATCTCTTTGCCCGTGAATTCGGCTTCGAACCGACCAGGGCCAGTGGGGGACAGCGGCAATTCCGTTGTTGTGCCATCAGGGGCGGTGATGGTGACGGGTGGCACTTCCGCGCCTAAGGTGCGGCGCTCAATCTGCATGTTTTGGCCGTCTGCTGTTGCAGTCAGGGCTTCCTCTTCCAGATCTGGTTCACCCATCATCCAATGGGCAAGACGACGCAGCAGTTCCAGCTGTGGACCTCCTCCCTCATATCCTCTGTTCCATAGCCACGCATGATCCGAGGTCAGCAGCGCAACGCGGCCCTCCTCGACGCGGTCCAGTAACAACAGCGGGCGATCATCAATACCCGTCATCACCACATCGCCTGAGGTTTTGTTCACATCAATCTGGCGCAGCCAGCGCCCCCACGCCTCATTTTGCGGCAGGCCTGCGGTAACGGGATGGCGTTCGCCCAGATCGGAAACAACGGGAGGGAACGGTTGATCCAGCACGCGCGCCGTCGGCGTCGCGGGCAGAACCGTGCCCAAAGGTGTGCGGAACAGGCTGTCCGCACTCGCAAAATCCGGCCCCGCCGAGACCAAAACAGCCCCGCCGCCGCGTACATATTGGGCGATGTTCTCCAGATAGAGGCTGGGCAGAATGCCGCGCCTTTTGTAGCGGTCAAAAATGATCAGATCGAAATCATCGATCTTTTCCATGAATAACTCACGTGTTGGAAAGGCGATCAAGGACAGTTCCGACACTGGCACGCCGTCTTGCTTTTCTGGTGGTCGAAGGATCGTGAAATGCACCAAATCGACCGAGCTGTCCGATTTCAACAAGTTGCGCCATGTGCGCCCGCCCGCATGGGGTTGGCCGCTGACCAGCAGGACACGCAGGCGATCGCGCACGCCGTTGATTTGGATCACAGCTGCGTTGTTGCGGTCGGTCAACTCGCCTTCGGCATCGGACAGGGCAAATCGGATCACGTTACGCCCCCCATGGGGCAACGTGACGGGCAGCTCTAAATCCTCACCGATAGGCACTTGGAACAGTTGCGGCTTTTCCGCGTCAATCGAGATGGAAAGCTCGGCATATTCTGCGTCAGTTGGGGCCGCACCGAGATCATCAATACGCAGTGTCAGCACCACGGGTTCACCGATGATCGCAAAAGCGGGCGCGCCGATGACGCTTAGCCGGCGGTCCCAATCGTCAGCTTCACCGCTGAGAATAACGTGGAAAGGGGCGGGCAGATCAACGGGTAGATCGGCATCGTGAATGCGCCCATCGGTTACGGCTACAATACCTGCCACCCGCGCGCGCGGTTCTTCGGCCAAAGCATCGGATAGGGTGCTCATCAGCTGTGTGCCCGCATCGCCTGCTCCGTCAGGAACCACTATGCGGCGGACTTCTGTATTGGAGCGCGCCCCGATTTGGGCAGCAAGGGCCTCCGCTGCAGCGCTGCTTTGGTTGGCGCGGTCGCCCAAGCGTTGGCTGGCGCTCTCGTCTTCTAGGAGGACAACGATATCGCTCAGCGGGGCGCGGTCCTCTTGCAGCAGGGAGGGGCCCGAAAGAGCAGCCAGCACAACCGCGCCAGCCAAGCCGCGCAAGCCCCAGCCGTGCAGCCCCCGCACATTAGCCAGCATAACGCCTAGTGCAGCGATCACAGCAACCATCACGAACATGGGCCAAGGTACCAGCGGGTCAAAAACGATTGATGAGGTCATTGGCCCAACCTATCCAGCAGTGCAGGAACGTGCACTTGATCCGATTTATAATTACCCGTCAGCACATGCATTACCAGATTGACGCCAAACCGATAGGCGATCTCACGTTGGCGTTCGCCGCTGTATCCACGTCCGATCGGCAGCATAGGCCCGCCGCTGCTGTTGACGGCCCATGCGGCGGCCCAGTCATTGCCGCCAATGACAACGGGGCTGACCCCGTCATTGAGATTGCGAAAGGGCATGCCTTCGATTTGTTCGACGTTCGGATCAGGCGCTTCTACCCATATGTCGCGGGTATTGTGGCGGCCTGGGAAATCCTGCAGCAGATAAAAGGTTCGGGTCACTACGTGGTCGTTTGGCAGACGGGCCAGCGGAGGAATGTCCAGCGGCGCAGCCAGCTCCTGCAGTTTGCGCCCATTGGGGCTGGACGCCCCAAAGCTGGCGGTATCGGCATCGCGGGTATCAAATAGGATCATCCCGCCAGAGCGCAGGTATCCGTTCAGCTTCGCATACCCTTCTTTGGAAGGGGGCGTCTGTTGCGGGGTGATTGGCCAATAGAGCAGGGGAAAGAAGGCCAACTCGTCCGTTTCCAGATCGACGCTCATGGGGTTTGCAGGCTCAACAGAGGTGCGGAAATAGAGCGTGTCGCTCAGGCCGCGCAGACCCGCCAATGCGATCTCATCTACCTGAGCATCTCCAGTGATAATGTGGCCCAATACCAGCTCGGATGTGGCGGCCAATGCAAATTCTTCCTCGGGGGTTTGTGCCTCAACAGATGAACTGATCAGCAAAAAGGCCACCACCCCTGTGATTACCGCATTGCTGCGCCCCAACAACCGCCCCGAAAGCGCCAGCGAAGCAACGACATCCGCCAACAATAACAAGATCGCGAGGCTGAGCAACCACCCCGCAACAGGCTGTTCTGGTGCAACGGCAAGCCCGCGAACAGGGACATCAGGGGGCCAAGCAGCAGGGCTGAGGGTGCTGTCAGCTGTCAAAACATTGCGCGCCAGCGTGCGGTCGCCAGATGTATAAAGGCCTGGGGGCAATGACGGGCCTGTCGGGGCTTCAATCAAGTGAGGACCATCTACACCAGGCAATGTGCCCGCATCCGCCAAAACGCCATACCCGTCCAAAACGCGCTGGGGGATCCATGTGGTACCTGCCAGCGCATCGGGTGTTGTACTGGCGGCAGAGGAAGACACGGCGAGGCGTTCCAGCATCTCGATAAACAAGCCCGACAAGGGCAGGGTCGACCATTCTGCAGTGGCCGTCACGTGAAACAATACGATCTGCCCTTGGCCGGCGACCTTCCGTGTGACCAAGGGTGTGCCGTCACTGAGCGAGGCAATCACGCGCTGGGCCAATGTGGGGTCGGGTTGGGCAACCACCTGCGCGCTGACCGTTACATCATCAGGGATCGAGAGGCCGAAAAACGGTGATCCATTTTGGAAAGAGGAAAGGGATTTCGGCTCGCCCCAGCTCATCGCGCCCCCGACGCTGCGCCCACCTGCGCGCAAGCGCACTGGCATCAGCGGGTCTTCATCCACACGCGAGATATCGCTGGCCGCAACACGGGCACCAGCAAAACGCACCAACATGCCGCCTTGCTCAATCCACTTTGTCAAAGGGTCGGATTCGGCTTGGGTTAAGGTGGCGACATCCGCCAAGACAATGACATCGGGATTGGCGGGCAACACGTCGCTGAGGCTGCCTTTGATCAGGTCGGCAGTCGGGGCCAAGGCATTTTCAATATAATG
>JBDVSG010000120.1:0-4819 GCA_039967155.1 Sulfitobacter sp.
GGCTCTGCAGCGCCGTGAGGCCTTGCAGCGGCGACAGATCGATAACCTGCGTGTAGCCGCAGTTGAGGCTCTGCAGCGCCGTGAGGCCTTGCAGCGGCGACAGATCGATAACCTGCGTGTAGCTGCAGTCGAGGCTCTGCAGCGCGGTGAGGCCTTGCAGCGGCGACAGATCGATAACCTGCGTGTAGCCGCAGTCGAGGCTCTGCAGCGCCGTGAGGCCTTGCAGCGGCGACAGATCGATAACCTGCGTGTAGCCGCAGTTGAGGCTCTGCAGCGCCGTGAGGCCTTGCAGCGGCGACAGATCGATAACCTGCGTGGCACCAAAAGGAGAACCAAAGTCGTCCCTACGCGCCAATCGTAGTTCAGTCAGCTCCGATAATTGGTCAATGCTATCCGGGATTTGCTTCAACCCTTCGATCACGAGATCTAGCGGCGTCCCCTTCTGCCAGCTCGCAATCCGGCGCTCAGCTTCGGCAAATGCATCCCTTGAGGGGTCTGATGCCCTATTGGACGGCCTGCTCATGGAAGCGCAGGGGCGGGCAAGTCGCCCAGTACAGCACCGAGACCGACCAGCAAGAACGTAATCGTGCCGTAAAATGCCAAAACGGAGGGTCCAAACAATGCCGCCGCCACAGAATGCTGCTGCCGAAGCTCGGAACTGGGCACCATGTTGAAATCTGCAGCCCCCCTTTGACTGCGGGCATGATCAAACAGCGCCCGATACCACCGCTCCTGTAGCAGGTAACGTGCATCCATCCCCCAGAACAGCAGCCCCATAATCACACCTAAAGCCACAAGGAATTCACTTTGTGCCGCAACAGAAGCCGTGGCCAGAATTCCGAACATCGTGAGACAGTAATTTTTTGTGCGCGCACTTTCTTCGGCCATTCGCGTGATCACATCCTGGATCATCCCTAGGTGGGCGATCTTGTCGTCCATTAACTTTTCCAAATCAGACACCCCACAGAAACAACCAATTGTAATACAGCCTTCAAAACATCGAGTTTATTACCGCAAAAGATGTGATGCAAGCTATCGACGCAGTCCAAAGATGTCCGTTCTCTTGCGTGATCACCTGCGGCACGCTATGAAATGTTACATCATACTGCGGCATCACCCACGGCTGCGTTACGATCATACCTATTCTTTTCAATGACTTATTGACTTCTCAAAGACGGCTTCGATCCCTACCGTCGGAGCCATTTCCCTCATAAGCACTTGTTATATAAGCCCTTATGAGGGAAATGGTCTTTAACTGCGGCACCGCAGTGTACCACCACCTCAGCCATTTGCGTTCCATCCGTTTTCAGAGAACGGAATGATGATGAACGCCCAGCCCCACCTGTCGAAACGCGGCGATGTTTACCAATGGCGGCGCAAAACCAGACGCTTTTCCACAGGAAACATCGATATCAAGCTGTCGTTAGGGACGACAGATCGCCAGCAGGCGCGTATCTTGGCTCGGAAAGTCAGCGCTGAGAGTGATATGGTCATGGAGCAAATTATTGGAAGTCGGATCACGCCAGAACATGGTCGGGCGTTTCTGTCCGAAGTGATCCGTAAAGAACGGGCAAAGATTGGCCAGCTCGGCATGTTCAGTCGCGTGGACAGCCTTGATCCAGATGATGACGCCCGCCACGATGCCGCTATGGCCGAGGCATGGCAACGTATCTCTTCGCATGGCATTAACCACAACGTTCCGGAGGAGGCGTCCGATCTGGTCCGCGATAATATCGATTTGATCCGCAGTGACCTGAGCAGCCATCCTCGCAAGCAGGCCCTCAAGAGAGTTTTCCAAGAACAAACAGGGCAGGATCAGTTGTCAGCGCTGGAATACATGCAGGTTATGGACCTGTTTGTGGCCGGAAAAGCAAAAGCGTGGGCCGAGGACGATCCAGTAGAAGCCCTGACAGCCAAGGCATTGCCCAATGCGCCCAGTAGCGACCCTGCACTGCCACCCCCTACCCTGCAGGCCATCGTTGAGCGTATGAACGCCATCAAGCGCACTGAAGGCATTGAGGAGAAGACACTGCGCCAATACCTGAGCTTTGCCGCGCTCTTCACGATGCTGACCGGACATAATGACATCACCCAAATCCGCCAACCGGATGTGAAGGCCTTCCGGGCCGACCTCGCCCAGATGCCGAAAAGCTGGGGTAAAAGCCCCAAGGATCAGACTTCAACACGCGATGAGGTCATGGCGAAAGCTGCCTCACTGCCGCTTGATAAGGTTGGCCTGTCGGTCGGGACTATCAACCGTCACCTTGATCACCTCAATCAGATTGCGGATTGGGCGCGGGATGAAGGCTTGGCTGTTGATCTCAATCTTAAGCCATCGAAGCTGCGCCGCAAAGAAACCGTGCGCGCGCGCGACAAACGCGACGCCTTCTCTGTTGAGCAACTGCATGTCGTGTTTCAAAACCCAGTCTGGACCTTCTCACATTCGGAGCATCACCAGACGAAACCAGGGCAAGAAATTTTCAAGAACGGCATCTACTGGTGTCCCTTGATCGGCGCATATACTGGCGCCCGCAGAGAAGAAATCGCGGGCCTTGCCCCCTCTGACATTGCCGAAAGTGATGGCGTTGCTTGTTTCTCAATCGAAGATTCAGAGCTGCGCCGGATCAAAAACCTGTCTTCACGCCGCTTGATCCCCATTCATTCCCACCTGATTGATCTTGGCCTTTTGGATCATGTGCAAAGGGCAGAAGGGAACAAACAAAACGGCCTCTTCCCCGAGCTCTACGAAGCTGGGAATGACGCGTTCGGCCGCAAGGTAGGTCGCCGTATGCGACAGGTCATTGACCAGCAACTTGGAGCGGAGGGCGAAAAGCTCTCCTTCCACAGCCTGCGGCACTATGTGCAGAACCAACTCGATCTTGAAGGCGTTGATGACAAGGTCGTACGAGATATCATCGGACATGAAGGCAAGGACATCCATGACAAGGTTTACCGGAAACCGTCGCCTATGTTGTCTATTGTTAAGGCAATTGAGACGCTTCCCAAAATCATCTGACAGCGCCGACATCATCTATGTCGGAGACGTAACGAAGGGCGGATAGCGGTCATTCGCTGCGGGTGCGATATTGTCATGATCTGTTGCCACAAGCGGACAATCAGTTGCTGTCCTACAAGCTCTTTCCACAGCGTCTTCACTCCTTATCTACCTCCACGGAACGTTCGATAGATTGCATCCAAACATTGGACTAAGTCCTCTTAAGCTTTTCCGACCGGCCGACTAAGGAACGAACCAAATGATGCGCAACTGTTTCAATGTCCGCTTCGGGGAAGCTGCGTTGCGGTGACGCAAGGTTCGGCCAGTATCCGCTAAGGGCTCTGAGGATGTGAAAACTTGGGACTTCCAATCGAAAACAGCCCTTTTTGGGGAGATTGGTCAAAGGAGAGGGAGTGTCAGCACGCGTGGCTTGTGCAAGAATAGGAGCAAGGTGCGAGCTTTTTAGAATGGATTTGTCGTGAGTAAGTTCTGCCCGTTATTCCGTGAGGTCCACGAACCCAGCAGTGAACCCGGATAATGTAAAAGTTATCAAAAGAACTCTTTGAACAGATGGCCGCACGAAAAATAGCTGTAATTCATTACCCTGCTTCATATTTTCAACAATAACAGGAGTTAAGTCTAACCGACCGGTACATCCGTATGCGGTACAACTAGATAGTATAGTTTCAAATTTTGCGCCGCTGTCGATAGACAACTGTATGCCGCGCTCGATATCAACCCCAAGCGGTATAGTGTACTGAAGCCATGTGTGTCCGCGGATATGAAATATGCTAATTCTGGCGGCAATACTTGTACCGCTTACAATTTCATTTTTCAACTCACAAACTCTGTCTGACAAGCAAGTAACGCCCCAACCCGTTTCGACAGGTGTGTTTCCTTGAGCAAAAGAAATGCTCGCAGTAAATATCCAAACAAAAATTGTTTGAGTATAAACACGTGCCACGAAGCGATTTGGGGTTCTCATTTATACACCTAAACTTAAGTACTCTTTTACCAGTTAAACTGAACACCCAGGCTAGTTCCAACGTTCCCAGATCCAAATGCAGAACCTATTGTGCCAAATACTTGCGTACGCTCGTTAAGTCTAGCAACCGCACCTAAAGCAAATGCTGTGGAGGAATCATAATTACCGAATGCCGCTGTAATGGCATAGTCTTGCCCAGGCATGAGGGTAGGACTCTTAGATGCTAGAGCAATAGCAATACCATCTGCAGCAATTCTACGGTTGGTTGCGATAGCGCTCGCATTAGTTGCGATAGCGCTCGTGTTGGCTGTGATGGCGCTCGTGTTGGTTGTGATAGCGCTCGTGTTGGCTGTGATGGCGCTCGTGTTGGTTGTGATAGCACTCCTGTTGGTTGTGATAGCACTCCTGTTGGCTGTGATAGCACTCCTGTTGGTTGTGATAGCACTCCTGTTGGTTGTGATAGCACTCGTGTTGGCTGTGGTGGCGCTGGTGTTGGTTGCGATAGCGCTGGTGTTGGTTGCGATGTCAGCGACATTTACAGTGATGGCAGTGTCTTGGTTCATATCAGTGGTTGCTTGCGCTGCAATCGCTGCTGCATCCGCCGTGCCGTTTGCAGTGATCGCAGTGTCTTGGTTCATATCAGTGGTTGCTTGCGCTGCAATCGCCGCAGCATCCGCCGTGCCGTTTGCAGTGATGGCAGTGTCTTGGTTCATATCAGTGGTTGCTTGCGCTGCAATCGCCGCGGCATCCGCCGTGCCGTTTGCAGTGATGGCAGTGTCTTGGTTCATATCAGTGGTTGCTTGCGCTGCAATCGCTGCTGCATCCGCCGTGCCGTTTGC
>JBDVSG010000121.1:0-40206 GCA_039967155.1 Sulfitobacter sp.
CATAAGGCTCCATGTAATCCGAGGGCAGCTCGACACGGTCCTCCGCCTCTAGTTGGGCCTTTTGTGCATCGTCAAAACTGGCCCACCAGCCGTCTTCGGTGAAATCCGGCGCCGCAGCTATCGTGACAAGCCCCGCCAAACGTTCTGGCCGCGCCCGTGCCAACAGCAAGGATTGCCACCCCCCCATGGAGGAGCCGACAGGCACAATCGCCCCCTCGGTCAACCCATCCACAGCCGCCAACGTATCGGCATGCCAATCGCCAATGCAGCCTTCCTCAAATGTTCCAGAGGATTCCCCATGGCCCGAATAGTCAAACCGCAGAAACGCACGGCCCGTTGCGCGCGCCCAATCCTCTAGGTGCACGGCTTTGGTGCCCTCCATATCGGATTTCAATCCGCCAAGGAAAACCACGCAAGGCCCCTCACCCGCCGTCAGATGATACGCAATGCGCCGCCCTTGGGCAGTGTCCAGAAATGAGGGCTGGGCCATATGAAGTCTCCTACAAATATTTCCGCAATCATGCGCAGGAGCCACGCTGAGGGCAACGCCCAGCGGCAGATTAATTGCGTATCCCTATGATCAGGCGCCCTCTTTGCTGCGGTTTCTCTTGACGCGGCGATACGTTAGGGCCAGATAGCACGCACATAACCCGCAACCGGGCGTCTCGTAGGCGCCAAACTGACGAGGAGGCATCATGGCCCAAATCGCACTCACCCTTCCCGATGGCAATTCACGACACTACGACGCAGGTATTACTGCGGGCGAAGTCGCTGCCGATATTTCAAAATCCCTTGGCAAAAAAGCCATTAGCGCCACCATAAACGGTGAGCACTATGATCTTGCTTGGCCGATCAACGCCGATGCGCAGATCGCCATCCACACCATGGCCGATGAAGACCAAGCCAACGAGCTGGTCCGCCACGATCTGGCCCACATCATGGCCCGCGCGGTACAAGAGCTGTGGCCAGACACCAAAGTCACCATCGGCCCCGTGATCAAAGACGGCTGGTACTATGACTTTGACCGCAAGGAATCCTTCACCCCAGAAGACCTGGGCCTCATCGAAAAGAAGATGAAAGAGATCATCAACAAGCGGGAGCCTGTTCGCACCGAAGTATGGGAGCGCGCGCGCGCGATCAAACATTACCAAGACTTGGGTGAGCCCTATAAGGTTGAGCTGATCGAGAGCATCCCAGGGGATGAACCCTTGCGCATGTATTGGCATGGCGATTGGCAGGACCTGTGCCGTGGCCCCCACCTGCAACACACCGGCCAAGTTCCCGGTGACGCGTTCAAACTGATGTCCATCGCGGGCGCCTATTGGCGCGGCGACAGTGACCGCGAGATGCTACAACGCATCTACGGCGTGGCCTTCACCGGCAAAGAAAAGCTGAAGGCCCATCTGAACATGTTGGAGGAAGCCGCCAAACGTGACCACCGCAAGCTGGGCCGCGAAATGGACCTGTTCCACATGCAAGAAGAAGCCCCCGGTCAGGTGTTCTGGCACCCCAATGGCTGGACCATCTACACGCTCTTGCAAGACTATGTGCGCCGCAAGCAGCGCGTCGACGGCTACCAAGAGGTGAACACACCGCAGGTGGTCAACCGCAAGCTGTGGGAAGACTCCGGGCATTGGGAAAACTACCAAGAAAACATGTTCATTGTCGAAGTCGACGAAGATCACGCCCGCGAAAAAACCATCAACGCGCTTAAGCCGATGAACTGCCCAGGGCATGTGCAGATCTTTAACACTGGCATGAAATCCTACCGCGACCTTCCTTTGCGGATTGCTGAATTCGGCGCCTGTAACCGCTATGAACCGTCTGGCGCGCTGCACGGTATCATGCGCGTGCGGGGCTTTACCCAAGATGACGGGCATATCTTCTGTACCGAAGACCAAATCGTTGACGAGACGGCCAAATTCATCACCTTCCTTGCCTCTGTTTATTCCGACCTTGGGTTTAACGATTGGACAATCAAACTGTCTACGCGCCCTGAAAAGCGGATCGGCTCTGACGAGACATGGGACATGCTAGAGACAGCTTTGGGTGAGGCGTGTAATTCCGCAGGATACGAATATGACCTGCTGCCAGGTGAAGGGGCCTTCTATGGCCCGAAGCTGGAGTTCACCCTGACCGATGCGATCGGGCGTGAATGGCAATGTGGCACGCTTCAGGTGGATTCAAACCTGCCTGAACGGCTCGATTCCTCTTTTATTGGGGCAGACGGCGGGCGCCACCGCCCCGTTTTGTTGCACCGTGCGACATTGGGATCGTTTGAACGTTTCATCGGCATTTTGATCGAAGAACATGCAGGCAAACTGCCGTTCTGGCTGGCCCCTCGTCAGGTTGTCGTGGCCTCAATCACAACTGATTCTGACGACTATGTCTATGAGGTGGTCGAACAGCTGCGCGCCGCTGGTGTGCGCGCCGAGGCCGACATCCGCAACGAAAAGATCAACTATAAGGTCCGCGAACACTCTGTCGGTAAAGTTCCAGTCATTTTGGCCGTCGGCAACCGCGAAGTCGAAGAACGCACCGTGTCCGTTCGTCGTTTGGGGCAGAAACAAACATCTGTGCAAACACTGGATGACGTGACAGCAGCCCTCAAGATCGAAGCGACACCGCCAGATTTGTTGTAACAATTGAAACGATAAAGGGGGCCTTGCGCCCCCTTTTTATTACAAGACCTGTGAAAATTGTTACAGTTCCTGTGAAAATCGCGAAAAATCGCCGATTTCCTTCAGATTCACGCAAGAAATCTGACGCACCTGTGACACACTACCTCGTGAATAGATTTTCTCCATCGCCCCTGATTAACTGTCCACATCGAAATTATCCGTGACCTCAAAAGGGAGAGACTTGATGTCCACCACAATGAAAACACTCGCAATTGCTGGCGTAGTTGCAGCCTCCGTTACCGGTTCTGTAACCACATCTGCACAAGCTGCTACAAAAGAGAAATGCTATGGCGTATCTTTGGCGGGCGCGAATGATTGCGCAGCGGGCCCCGGCACAACATGCGCGGGCACATCCGTAACAGATTACCAAGGTAACGCTTGGACACTTGTTGAAGCCGGCACATGCGCCAGCATCGAATTGCCCGCCGCTGCAGATGGTTCTGCGCGCAATGGGTCTCTCGAAGCGTTGGACCGTGACCTGCCAGCATAAATACCCCGCCCGAGCCGCGTAATGTGGCTCGGGCATCCCACCCCACGACCAAGACGGAGGGCGATCCGATGTTTGACCATTCCTCCCCTTCAGCCCGCCTGCCCTTTGGGCCTGGCGTCGGCTATAAACCCCAACATTTTACCGAGTTAATGGACGCACCAGGCCCTGTGAGCTGGATCGAAGTGCATGCCGAAAACTATATGGGTGACGGCGGGCGTCCGCATGCGCAGCTGCGCGCATTGGCCGAGAAATTCGCGCTATCTGTGCATGGCGTTGGCCTGTCCATTGGTGGCGAAGAAGATCTGGATGCAGCCCACCTGAAACGCCTGCGCGCCTTAGTGGAGCGTACAAATCCCGCCAGTTTCTCGGAGCATCTAGCATGGTCTACCCACGGCGCAGAGTTCATGAATGATTTGCTGCCCCTGCCCTATACTGAGACAACCCTGACCCGCGTCGCCGACCACATTTCTCAGGTGCAAGACACGCTTGGCCGTCAAATGTTGCTGGAAAATCCGTCGAGCTATCTCGCTTTCTCAGAAAGCACCTATTCAGAAACGGATTTTCTATCAGAGATTATCCATAGGACGCACTGTGGCATGTTGCTGGATGTGAATAATGTATTCATTTCATCCAAAAATCTGAACCTCAGCCCGCAAGCCTATATTGATGCCTATCCGCTGGATGCTGTAGGCGAAATTCATGTGGGCGGCCATGATGAGGATCACGATGATCACGGCGCGCCGCTGCTTATTGACAGCCATGGGGCGGCAGTTGTCGATCCTGTTTGGGCCTTATTGGAGTACACTTTAGAGCGCTCTGGCCCGAAACCCGTTTTGGTCGAATGGGACACAGATGTGCCTGATTGGCCAACACTACGGCAAGAAGCTGAGCGCGCTGCCGCCGCATTATCAACAGTGGCAGCACCCTGATGCAGGTGTCCCAATCGCAATTTCGGGCTGCCCTGTTGGATTCTACAATTCCAGCACCTGACGGACTCATCGACAGCGCCGGTGGCCCAGCAGGCCGTCGATATGATGTGTACCGCAACAACGTGACAGTATCGCTGATTGAAGCGATGAAGGTCGCCTTTCCTTTGGTGCGCGGATTGCTGGGGGCCCAAAATTTTGACAGCCTCGTTCCGATGTTCGTGCGCGCGCATCCGCCCTTAACACCGCTGATGATGCATTACGGCGCTGATTTTCCTGCCTTTTTAGAGAGTATCCAGCAGCTCTCCCATTTGGGGTTCCTCGGCGATGTTGCGCGTCTCGATCTGGCCATTCGCGCCTCTTATCATGCCGCAGATGCGGCCGCATTTGACCCCGCCATCTTACAGCAACCGCCAGAGACTCTGGCTGAAACACAGCTGACTATCGCCCCCTCTACGCGGGTGTTGCGGTCTCGCTGGCCGCTGTTTGATTTGTGGCGCAAGGCGCGTGAAACAGACGCCCCAGAGCCCCGCGCCCAAGCCCAAGCAATTCTGATCACTCGACCCGAATTTGACCCCCAGGTGCGCCTGCTACCAACAGGCGCAGCTACTTGGTTAGATGCCCTCACGGGCATGGCTATCGGCCCTGCCGTAGATGCGGCAACTGCCGCCGCACCTGATTTTGATTTTGCCGCATCTCTCTCTCTGGCCCTTCAATCAAGCGCCTTCTGCACACCCAAAAAGGACGATTAAATGACTGCCCTACTTGCCCTCTACAACAGTGTTACACAAAAACTGGAACAAGCCGACTGGCTGCTGCCAACGCTTGCACGGCTGCTGTTTGCAGCGATCCTTTTGATGTATTTCTGGCTGTCCGGATTGACCAAGCTGGGCGATGGTCTATTTGGCATTTTCGCCCCCTCTTCAGGGGCTTATGTTCAGATCTTCCCGCGCATGATGGAAGCTGTCGGCTATGACACAGATCAGTTCGGCGCCTTCTCCAAGCTTGTTGTACTTGCTGGTACATGGGCCGAATTCATTCTACCAGCACTGATCGTTTTGGGCCTGTTTACGCGACTGGCAGCTTTGGGCATGATTGGTTTTGTCGCGATGCAATCGCTGACCGATCTTTACGGTCATGGCGGCTGGGAAGACCCAAAAGTACTGGGCGCTTGGTTCGACAAAGTGCCTGACAGCATTATCATGGACCAACGCGCCTTCTGGGTCTTTGCCCTGCTGGTGTTGGTGATCAAAGGCGCAGGCCCCCTGTCCTTTGACCGTGCCTTAAAACGCGCCTAAGACGCTGCAGCGACTAGGGTTGCGGTCTCAGCGGTCCAACCCAAAAACAACGTCTCGCCCGCCGCAATAAGCGGGCGTTTCATCAATGCAGGATGCTGTGCAATCAACTCAAGCGGCGCACCGGCGCGCGCGGCCTCATCCAAACCACGCCATGTGGTAGAGCGCGTATTCAACAATTTTTCGCCGAAGCTTTCATAGGCTTTTGCCATCACATCCGCTGGAACGCCGTCTGCCCGCACATCCACAAGCTGTGCATCTGGCAGTGCTTTCAGCGCCTTACGGCAGCTATCGCAATTCTTGAGACCGTATATCGTGACCATTGCCTAAATTCTCCTCAGTTTCGGACGGCTTGTTACGGAATAGTTAAATTATGGGTCGGAGTCCTTGATTTTTTTTGGGATTCGACAATTCTTTTATCCGTGTCTTGGCCAAGTGCCTGACACCCCGCAGGGTTGCGGGAAGGAACTGCAAAAGGAGGCGTATTTAAGATGCCAACGGGAACTGTGAAATGGTTTAATACAACCAAAGGCTTTGGATTTATCGCACCAGAGAGCGGCGGAAGTGATGTATTTGTACACATCTCGGCTGTGGAACGCTCAGGGCTAACTGGGCTTGCGGATGACCAAAAGGTCAGCTTTGAGCTGGCCGAGGGTCGTGATGGTCGCCAGATGGCGGCAGACATCACATTATTGTAAGAGTCTCACCCCGACACGTCATTTGAATATGTCGGGGTTTTCTTTGAGATCAATAAGTTAGTCGAAGGTGCATCCTTTGGTGCCCACCGCGCAATAGCTGCGTGTCGCGCGGGGCTTGTAGGTCTTTTTGTGGACTTTTTTCTTGGCTACAGGATGCGCCATAGCCGACTGGTAGCTGATATTTGTATTCGGCACACCACAACAAATCACCCCATTAATGGACACGGGCTGCATCCCTGCGGCGCAAAAATTGTGTGACGTTTTATAGGGGCGAATTTTGACGTCCGCGCTGGCGGTCTGCGGTGCGACAGCGGTAAAACCAATTGCTGCGATGACAGCCAATCCGTTGAATTTGAGCATGTTGTCCCTCGTTTTTTTAGCATTACGCTAGTTTTGCGTGAGGGGCGGTTGCAAGTCCAGCTTTTTCGATTTTGGCGGTGCACAACGTGTACACCGCCTGTGCACCGCACGTGCATAAACCGTTTTGTTGGGCGTAGGGTGGGTGGACCCCACGCAATGGGATCCCAAGCGTGGGTTCCACCCACCCTACGGTTACGATTTTCAGGCTTTCAAAGCGCTTTCAAATTCCCGCCATTCGCCTTTGCTCATCCCGCTATTTTCTTGCGTGACTTCTTCGCCTTTTAGCATGCGACGGATGCAATCGAGCGCTTTGGCTGACAAAGTCGCCCCGCCCAAGCGGTAGTCCTCAAACGCGCCATAAGCGGCTGGGACCCAGTCAGCCACGACTTTGCAAATCGCATCAGCATAGACGCGGATTTCATATTGGGCGTGGCTGTCTGCGCGCAAGCGCAAAAAGTGGAACAAGTTGTGCAGATCCACCTTCCAGTACCATTGCGTATAGATGTTCGCTGGCAGGTTCATACGGGCCAGTTCGCGGGCAAGGCCGTCTTGGGGTTCGCCGTCTGGGCCATTTTCACCAATCATCGCCTCGTAGTTATCATAGGCGCGGTTCGAATCGGATTTGAGGATTTCCAAAACGCGCGCGGCCTCTGCCCCCTCCAGCATCCCGCCGCGGCCTTGGTTGTTCACCACCGACTGCGCGTTAATATGGGAAGCGTCCGGAATGTAGAATTCGCGGTCCAGAATGGAATAGCGGGCGGAATATTCGTTTACATTGGCCGTGCGGTGACGAATCCATTGGCGTGCAACAAAAACCGGAAGTTTTACGTGCAGCTTGATTTCGCACATTTCAAACGGGGTCGAATGCCAGTGACGCATGAGATAGCGGATCAGCCCTTCATCGTTTTGCACTGACTTTGTGCCCTTGCCATAGCTGACGCGCGCGGCCTGACAGATGGCTGCATCATCCCCCATATAGTCAATAACACGGATAAACCCGTGATCGAGAACCTCATGAGCAGTGTAGAGATGGGCCTCCATCCCTTCGGAGACTGCACGCAAGGTGGGTTTTGGCGTGCTGCGTTGTGCGTCAATTTCGGCTTGTTGGTCTGGGCTGATCGGCATGATGGGTCCTATCCGTGGGATTCGCGCCGACTATATCTGGTATGGGGGCATGCGTGGAACCCAAATACGGTATTGCATTTTCGTCATGGTGCCGAGGTAATCGCGCACAACGGGTAACACAGCGTTGACAAAGAGCTGATCGGTTAGCGATTGTCGAAAAAAACAAGCACGTATTGTGTATACGAGGGCAGAACAGTGAAAAATCAGATTAGCATCCTCGCCTTGTTGGCGGCGTTGGCCGCCTGCAGTGGCGGCAATCCATTTGAGGCCAGTGATGCCGCCGATGGTGTTACCGACGAAGACACAGGCGAAGCCATCACCGTAGATGATGACGCCGAGGACGATGAAGAAGGCACCGGTATTAACCGCGATGGCATTCCACCCGGAACCTCTACGCCTAGTCCAGAGAACGCCCTGTTCCGTAAGGAAGAAACTGGTGAAGACGGTTCCGATGAACAGGGCAACGGGTTTGCCACCGGCATTTCCTATAACAGTGCTGATGACACATTCACCGTTGATAACCTCGCCTTTGATGGCGACAGCCCCTATGTCCGTGGCGTAGCGGTTAGCAGCATTACACCAAACTCTGACGGGAATGGCGAATTTGCTGTCTATGAGGCGCCTGCTGTTGCAATTGACCCGATCAACGGCGAAGAAATCGATCAATTCGAATACCGTGCGGTCTATGGCGTTAGCCGCAACCGCATTGAAAATGCAGATGGTACCACCAGCACAACACCAACGACGCAATTCGCGATTGTACGAACAGGACAATATATTGACTATGGCTTTGGTGGATTCATCTACCAGCGCGATAACAGCGTAACTTTGCCCACGACCCTGCAGGCGCGTTTCGAAGGGAAATCAGGCGGTTTGCTTGATTCAAAAACCGCTGGCGAACTCTATTACACCTCAGGTGATGTTGAAGTGAATATCGACTATGACGATTTCAACGACAGCAGCGAAGTACGCGGTGACGGTGTTTACGGCGTGATTTATAACAGAACCATTCTGGATCTAGATGGCAATGACGTCACATCAGATATCGCGGCTGAAGCTGGAGCGACCTCTATTCCGAATGTTGTGTTTGAAGTTGGCCCAGATGTTTTGGACAATAACGGTGACCTTGTCATCGACATCCAAAGCCAATTGAATGGCGAAATCTTCGAACAAGGCAAATTCTATGCGATTGTCGCGGGTGATGATCCGGATGAAATCGTAGGTGTTTTTGTACTAGAAAACGAATTGGGTTACCGCGACACCAGCGGATTCATCGTTTACCGGGACCCAGACATCCGGCCATGATCCAGTTCACGCGACATGTGATCGCATTGAGCATTGGCGCTGCAGTTTGTTCTGTGGCGCCAATGGCATATGCCCAAAACAAGGCTGCGCAGACCGTTCAATTGTCTGCAGCGCAGATGAAAGAAGCCGCAGCCCAAAGCCTGCGCAACGGCGATACCGCGGTTGCGCTGCGGCTTGCGGATGCATTGTTGCTGCGTGACCCTGACGATGTCACTGCCCTGCTGATTCAATCCCATAGTCTGCGCAAGATCGGGAAGCTCAGCGACGCGCAGAAGGCCGCGCGCGCCGCATGGCAGAACGCCGAGCAAGACAAAGACCAATTTTCAGCTGCCATGTTAATGGCGCAAGCCCTGTCTTCGGACGGCAAGCGCACCCGCGCCCAGCTTTGGCTGCGCCGCGCAGCAGAGGTCGCGCCCACCAAAGGTCACGCCGCCAAAGCAGCGCGTGATTTTCGCTATGTACGGCGCCAGAACCCTTGGCAGACGCAGCTTTCGTTCACCTTGGCGCCGAACTCCAACATCAACAACGGCTCTTCGCGCGACAGTTCCAGTCTTTTGTACGAACTGCTAAACCCCTTTGGGATCGCTGGTGCAAACGAGGTCTCTCTTGGGGCGGCCAGCAAGGCGCTTTCGGGGATCGAAGCAGGGGGCGCATTGCAAACGCGCTACCGGTTCCATCAAACCGAGTCTACGGCGCACGACTTGCGCTTTGGTTTATCTTATCGCACGTATCAGCTGTCTCAGTCGTCAAAGGATGATTTGGAAGCGGAAGATGCTGAGCGGATCGCGCGCGGCGAAGATCCCCGCAACATCAAGGGCAGCGATTTCTCTTATGGCACGGTCCAGCTGGGCTATGGTTTCAAAAAGCTGCGTGCCGACAAACGTGGTGAATTCAGTCTGACTGCCGATGTCGGGCAGAGCTTTTATGGTGGGTCGCGCTACAACCATTTCTTTCAGGCCCGCGCCGGCCAAAGCTATCACAAAGACGCCAAGTCCAAGTTCAACTACGGCCTCAGCACCAAAATCGAGCGGTCCGAAAACAACGAGCAGCAGAACCTTTTGAGCGTGAATGTCGGGCTGAGCCGGAAACTCTCTGCAGGAAACGGGTTGTATCTGGGCGCAGTGCTAAGCACCAAAAACGCGGATCTTGACCGGTTGGAATATGACGAATTCAGCCTGAGGTCGGGCTATGTTCTGGGCCGCGAAATTTTGGGAACCAAGCTGCAATTCGGCTTGAACACCAGCTATCGCGACTATGATGTGTCCCTGCATGATCCATCGGGGCGGCGCGATTTCACAGTGGCCGCCGAGGTCACCGCCACGTTCAAGCAGATCGACTATTACGGGTTCAACCCAACGGTCAGCTTCAGTGCCGCCACGACCAACAGCAACATCGGCCTTTATGACGTCAACCGTGTGGGATTGGGGATTGGGGTCGCGTCCTCATTTTGATGTCTGGTGAGGCTCGACAGTGGCGGCGCGGATGTTAGGGTGACGCAAACACCCTAATTGGAGCCTCCCCCCATGTCAGTCAAATATCTACACACGATGGTCCGCGTAAAGGATCTGGAGGCGTCGCTGGCCTTCTACAAATTGCTGGGTTTGGTTGAGCGCCGCCGCACAGATCATGAGGGCGGGCGGTTCACGCTGGTCTATCTCTGCCCGCCAGACATGGCGGACGGTCATGCGGATCTGGAGCTGACCTATAACTGGGACGGCGATGATGCCCTGCCCGCAGACAGCCGTCATTTCGGCCATCTAGCCTATAGTGTTGAGAATATTTACGAGACATGCCAATATCTTATGGACAATGGCGTCACCATCAACCGCCCCCCTCACGATGGCAACATGGCGTTCATCCGCTCGCCCGACAATATCTCGGTTGAGCTGTTGCAGCAGGGCGATGCCCTACCCCCAGCAGAACCATGGACGACAATGGGCAACACCGGAAGCTGGTGAAGCGCGCCCCCCGCATAGGCGCGCGATGGGCCTGTTTGGCAGGGTTGGCATGCGCCCCCCTGCCCGCCCATGCGGTGGAATGCCGATTGGCCTTGGCGCTGGCCATTGATGTGTCCAGTTCCGTCGACGTGACCGAAGACAGGCTGCAACGCAGCGGCGTTGTGGCTGCGTTAACCGCGCCCGAGGTGCAGGCGGCGTTTTTTGCATCTGATTTGCCTGTCGCTTTGGCCATGTATGAATGGTCGGGGCGCTACAATCAGGAGCTGATCCTAGATTGGACCATGATCGACGGGCGTGCGGCGCTCTTTGCTGCCGCCGAACACGTCGCCGCATCTAAACGCAGCCATAATGAGTTCCCAACCGCCATGGGCTATGCTTTGGGATACGGCGCAAACCTGCTGGCACGCGCGCCGCGCTGCCTGCGCCAAACGTTGGATATGGCCGGTGACGGGCAGAGCAACGAAGGATTCGCACCCGCCGCCGCCTACCGCGAATTTCCTTTTGAGGGCGTGACAGTGAATGGGCTGGTGGTAAATGCGGCTGATTTTGAAGGCGAGGTCGGCTTGATCGCCTTTTACCGCGGCGAGGTGATGCATGGTCCAGGCGCCTTTGTGATCGTGGCCGACGGTTTTGATGATTATGAGCGCGCCATGCGGCGCAAGCTTGAACGCGAATTGACGCCCCCCTCCATCGGCGCATTGGATGTTGAGGAGGATGCGGGGTGAAGGCCGCCGTGCTTGCTGGGCTGCTTGCCCTCACCGCCAGCACCGCTGCGGCCTATGAACCCTGCCGACAGGCCTTGGCGTTGGGGTTGGATGTATCGGGGTCAGTGGATGCGCGCGAATACCGGTTGCAAATATCAGGCGTGGCGCAAGCCTTGAACAGCACGGCAGTTCGGGCGGCGTTGATGGAGCATTTACAAACCCCAGTTGAGCTCCTGATCTATGAGTGGAGTGGCCCTCAGGACATGCAAACCTTGGTTCCATGGACGCGCATTTCCGGCCCAGCCCCCCTACAAGCAGTCATCGACCAATTACATGCAACAGAACGGCGGGACGAGGCCACTCCAGGTACGGCATTAGGTGTGGCAATGATGCGCGGCGCGCAGCATTTGGCGCAACGGCAAGCCTGTTGGCGAAAGACTTTGGATATTTCGGGGGATGGGAAAAACAACCTTGGGCCGCGGCCTCGCGATATTAAACATCAACTGGTACAAGCTGAAATTACAATTAACGGATTGGTGGTCGGGGCTGAAGCAGATGCCGCCGCCACCCAAGAATTGGGTCGCTATTTCCACACAGAGGTGATCCTTGGCCCCGAGGCCTTTGTCGAGATCGCAACGGGTTTCGAGGATTACGCAACAACGATGGAAGACAAATTGCTGCGCGAATTGCGCAGCCTGATCCTATCGCATCGCTGATCCTACCCCCCCGTTTTTGCCCGAAACATGTGCCAAAGCGGCACGCATCCGCAGCGACTGATTGACGTATTCACGCAGAGGTTTTTTCACAAACCACGCCAAGGGGTATTTAGGACGAAAACGAGCCGCGGGAGTTAGAGCATATAGATGGTTCAATTTTACGTCGCGGTTTGATCTCAACCGCTTTTGCCGCTTGGGCTATGACCATGGGCGCCTTTGGGGCTGCGGATACAAGGTACGGTGAATGAGGCTGGTGTTGCGGTCGACAGGTATGACACCACCGCTCATTGGCGCAAATCCTCAGTAAAATCCGGCAAGGGTCTGCATGCGGTAATTTGGGATGGTGCGCCACGACGTTTTGCAACGCCAGAAGAGGCCGCCGCCTTTGCAGCTGAGCCAGAGACATCCCCCCCCAATTTGGCGATTTTTGCACCCGCGCGATGTCATTCAAAAAACTTGTGACGGCGACCCAGAGGTTTGGCGCATCAATCAAGGCAATCAATTTCTGTTTTCCCAACCCGTTGACGGGCAGAAAATTGACAAAGGTCAGGACGCTATAACCGCACAGGCGCTGGCCTATTGGGACAGTGTAAGCTGAGCTGCGCCAACATCCCCCAAAAGGGGACCAGAGCAAGGCACCCCGTGCTCTGGTCTATCTTCACTAATAAATATAGCGGATTTGATCGGTCCAGTAGCGCTCAACCCGTTTTAGCGATGCGGTAATGTTCACCACCCCTTCGGGGCCGAGCACGCCGCGATCTTCTAGGCCATCAGCGTGGCGTTCAAACAGGTCTGCAACAACATCGCGAATGTAGCGGCCTTTTTCGGTCAGGCGCACGCGCACGGAACGGCGGTCGATTTCACACCGTTGGTGATGCATGTAACCCATTTCAACAAGTTTCTTCAGGTTATAGCTGACGTTGCTGCCTTGGTAGTAGCCGCGGCTTTTCAGTTCGCCTGCAGTGACTTCGTTGTCACCGATATTGAACAACAGCAGCGCCTGAACGGCATTGATTTCCAACACCCCCACGCGTTCAAATTCATCTTTGATGACATCCAGCAACAGGCGGTGCAATCGCTCAACAAGCGAGAGCGCCTCTAGATATCCCGTCATGAACCCCTTTTCGGGGGAGGGTGGTTTATCATTGGCTGGCAGACCAATGGGATCCTGAATACTCATACTGCTCTCTCCGACTCTTGGTGGCTTCGAGCGTCAGATTGCAGAATAAATCAGAATATTTCGTTAAAAGAAAAAAATGCTAATTATTACGTTTTTACATGTACTTGTATGTCTTTTATCATTTCAACGTATTGCTGCTTTGCAGCAAATTGGCCTGTGACCCATTGATACAAATCATGATCATTTTCATTCAAAAGATCATCATAGAGGTCAAGGGTAGCAGTATCCATGCCGCTGAGGCGATCGGTGGCATAGGCCGATAGGATCAGATCCATCTCTTTGATGCCGCGCCGCATGGACCGCATCGCGAGACGTTTCACACGCACCTCGCGCGGTTCGTTTTGGGGGCGTGCGGGCTGGGGCATTTCAAACATCTGTGGTCTCCGTCAACATGGCGCGCAGGCGTTTTTCTAGGCGTGCGACGTGTTTGGCGCTTTGGTTTAGTTCAACCCGCAGGCTGCGCATTTCGGCCAAAACCTCTGCCGCGTCAGCAGGTAATACCCCCGCATCTTGTTCGCCGTCCAGCCCTTCGCCTTCGCCGTTGATCAGCCACATCATGGAAACATTCAACAGCCCCGCAAGCATCGCCAAGCGGTTTGCACGCGGTTCGGACAGATCGTTTTCCCACGACCGCAACGTCGCCAAGCGCACACCCAATCGACGCGCCAGTACGGTTTGGGTCATACCTGCAGCGCCCCGCGCAGCCGCGACACGATCGCCAAATGTTGCGGCATCTGGGCCGTACCAATCGGTTGTGGTGTCGGAATCATCTGGATAGGTCATCTACGTACTCCTGTTGCGCCAAAGGCGCTTGCAACTGCGGGGGGCCTCCCCCTATGAGTGGATTATCTGATATATAACTCTTCGAGGCCAAAATGGAACTGCTCTCCCGTACTCTTGACCGTGTTAAACCGTCACCGACAATCGCAGTGACAACAAAAGCCCAAGAACTAAAGGCCGCGGGCCGTGATGTGATTGGTCTGGGTGCGGGCGAGCCTGATTTTGACACCCCCCAGAACATCAAAGACGCAGCCATTGCGGCGATTGCAGCGGGTAAGACAAAATACACCGCCCCAGACGGCATTATCGAACTGAAGCAAGCCATTTGCGAAAAGATGAAGCGCGACAACGGTCTCGCGTATACACCTTCGCAGGTCAGTGTCTCTACGGGCGGCAAGCAAGTGCTGTACAACGCGCTGATGGCCACGATGAACCCAGGCGAAGAGGTGATCATCCCTGCGCCGTATTGGGTCAGCTACCCTGATATGGTTCTTTTGGCGGGCGGTACGCCGGTTGTCGTTGAATGCCAGATCGAGCAAGCCTTCAAGATGAGCCCCGAGCAATTGGAAGCGGCGATCACGCCCAACACAAAATGGCTGATCTTTAACTCGCCCTCCAACCCGACGGGCGCGGGTTATTCATGGGATGAACTGAAGGCGCTTACTGATGTTCTGCTGCGCCACCCGCATGTGATGATCATGTCTGACGATATGTATGAGCATCTGGCCTATGATGATTTCAAATTCTGCACCCCAGCCGAGGTCGAGCCAGCCTTGTACGACCGCACATTGACCGTCAATGGCGTCTCCAAAGCGTATGCGATGACGGGATGGCGGATCGGCTATGCGGCCGGCCCAGAGAAGCTGATCGGCGCGATGCGCAAGATCCAGTCACAATCCACCTCTAACCCTTGCTCTATCAGCCAATGGGCTGCCGTAGAGGCGCTGAACGGCACGCAGGACTTTATCGCCCCCAACAATGAGATGTTTGTGCGCCGCCGCAATCTGGTTGTCAGCGCGCTGAACGCGATTGACGGCATCACCTGCCCCGTGCCCGAGGGCGCGTTTTACGTCTACCCCTCTATTGCGGGGCTGATCGGCAAGACCTCTGCTGCGGGCACGTTGATTGAGAATGACGAAGTCTTCGCGACCGCGTTGCTGGAGGAAACCGGCGTTGCG
Organism: Sulfitobacter sp.; assembly: GCA_039967155.1. Classification (GTDB taxonomy): domain Bacteria; phylum Pseudomonadota; class Alphaproteobacteria; order Rhodobacterales; family Rhodobacteraceae; genus Sulfitobacter. Next base: position 15,397 of record JBDVSG010000121.1, read on the forward strand.
GTGGTGTTTGGGGCGGCCTTCGGTCTCAGCCCGAATTTCCGCGTCAGCTATGCCACATCGGACGAGAACCTAACCGAGGCCTGCAAACGCATCACAGCGTTCTGCGCAGGGCTTACAGCCTAAGTTCCGCTGACCCGTTCAGCATAAACATCTTACAGCGGCTTGGAAAACAGGCCGCTGCAGGGCTCTCTCTTCCATCTGCGCAATTGGTCCGCTACCTATTGTCGAACGATTGCATACGGAACAAAGGACCGCACCATGGCTGAACAGCTGCCTGACTACTATTTTCGCGTTCGCGAAAACGGTGCTTTTGTGTTTCGTTTGGACACGGAAAACCGCCAAAGGCGGATCGAAATGGACCAAATCGCCACGGTAAACATGCGCAACGGCGAAATTAAAGCCCAAGGCGACAAGCAACTGTCAGGCGAAGACATCGACGCAATCAAAAAATGGATGGAAGAGCGCGCGCAAACGCTGGCCCACCGCGAAATCGACGACATTCTGCGCGCCGTTGATTACATGAACACCACCACCCATTGGGTTCAATCGCGTGCGACCGACGAACAGCTTGAGGCCGTGACCGATTCTTTGTTGTTGGCCATGCATGACCTGCGCTCCACTTTGGTGCGCAAAAAAGCGGGCCGGATGGGTTGAGCGTCAGAGCGCGGCTTCATCAGCTTCGCTGACCATACGGCCCAGCCGAATATCAGGCAGCACCTTGCGCCAGAAACGCCAGTTCAACAGCAAAGCGGCCAGTGCCAAACCAACACCAAGGCCCGCCCAGATGCCAACCCCCTCCCAGCCGATGACAAACCCCATCAGATAGGACATCGGCATGCCCACGCACCAATAGCTAAAGGCGGCAAAGACCATTGGCAGGCGCGTATCCTGCACACCGCGCAACACGCCCAAGGCAATGGCTTGGGCGCCATCCACCAATTGAAACAGCCCTGCCATAAACAACATCCCCGCCCCGATGGCGAGAATCTGTTCCCGTGCCGGTTCATCTGGCAGGATAAATATCCCGAGGAAAAACTCGGGGATCAAAAAGAACAATGCGACAGTGATCAGCGCCACCACCAACGACATGGCAGTGGCCACAATCGCGCCACGGGCCAGATGGTTTGGATCGTGGCGGCCAAAGGCGTTGCCTGCCCGCACCGTGCCTGCGTTACTCAGACCGAGGTGGATCATAAAGATGATCGCAGTGAGCTGCAGTGCAATCCCATGTGCGGCCAATGGCACAGTGCCCAACCACCCCATCATCAAGGCGGATGCACCAAAGAGCCCTGTCTCGGACAGGCCCGTAAATGAAATCGGCCACCCCAAGGAAAACACGCGTTTTAGCATATCCCAATCGGCAACCCATAGGCGGCGAAACAGGTCATGTTCGGGCAGTGCTTTTCGCACGTAAACCACCACGCCCACCAACGACACCATCTGTGTGCACAGCGATGCAATCGCCGCGCCGACAACACCCATTTCAGGCGCGCCCCAGTTGCCAAAGATCAAGATGTAATTCACCAGCCCATTCACAATCGCGGCCAGAATGGTGATCCATAGCACCACTTGCGTGCGCTCTAACGCTGCCAGATAGCTTTTGAGCACCATTACAAACAGCGCTGGCAAAATCCCCCAGCCCGCTACAGACAAGTATTGTGCGCCGCGCGTCACAACAGCTTCTTCTTGGCCCATCAGCCGCAAGATGGGTTCTGAAAACACCATCAACGGCAGAACCAACAGCGCAAACCCAAAGCTGAGCCAGAGCCCCATACGCGCAGCCCGCCGGATCGAGGTTTCATCGCCTTCTGCGTGGAAACTGGCAACCATGGGCATCACAGCCCATGCAAAACCAGACCCGAAGATGAACAGAACAAAGAAATAGGTAGAGGCCAATGTCACAGCGGCCAAGGCTTCGACCCCGTACCAGCCCAGCATCACTGTATCGGTCACCCCGATTGCCATCTGCGCCAGATGCCCGCCAACCAACGGCAGACCAAGAATTGCAATCGCACGGGCGTGGGCGGGGTAGGACATGTTTTTCAGCATGGGATCTGTCTAGGAGGAAAACCAACCCTGCGATAGCGGTTAAATTGCTTTTGTGATGTTACGTCAAAACGGCCCTGCGTGATTGCGAGGCTGGGCTGTGCCGTCCTAGGCTGATCCCGTCGAGGGAGGACACTATGACAGAGCATTGGACAGAGACGGTCACGTTAAACGATGCGCCGATTTTTCTGCGTCATTGGGGGGATCGCGATGCGCCGAAAATTCTAATGCTACACGGGTTTCCTGAATATTCGGGTGGTTGGAACGATCTGGCCCCGCTACTGGCGCAACGGTTTCACTGTATCGCGCCCGATCAGCGCGGCTATGGCCAAAGCTGGCGGCCAGCGGAGGAAGCGCATTATAAGACCGCGTTGCTGGTGGCCGATATGGTCGCATTAATCGGCGAGGAGCCGTTGATCGTGCTGGGCCATGATTGGGGGGCCTCGGTGGCTTATGCGCTAACCATTGCGCGGCCCGATCTGGTGTCAAAACTGATCATCATGAACGGCGTGCACCCTGCCCCGTTCCAGCGGGAGCTGGCCAAAGGCGGCCCCCAGACCGATGCCTCGCAGTATATTCACTTTTTGCGCCGCGAAGGGTCAGAGGCTGTTTTGGCAAAGGACGATTTCGCCCAGCTGATGGCGCTATTTTCGGCCAATATGAACATGGGTTGGCTGACGGGCGATACGCTGACGGCTTATAAGGCGGCGTGGCGTGATGCGGCGGGTTTGCGCGGCATGATCAACTGGTACCGCGCCTCGCCGCTGAAACTGGGACAGGCGGGCGAAACCATAGACGGCCTGCAATTTGATCCCGCGCGGCTGCAGGTGCCTTGCCCGCATCTGCTGATTTGGGGCACTGATGACACCGCCCTATTGCCAGAATCCACCGAAGGGTTAGAAGCCTACGCCCCCGATCTGACCCGCATCTCAATCGCGGGGGCAGATCATTGGCTGCACCACCAAAAACCGCAGGAGGTCGCCCAAGCGGTCCTTGGCTGGCTTTAGCTGTGGTTCCAATCATCTGGATCGGCGTTGTTGTTGGGGCTTAGCCCGATAACATCGCCTTTGGTCGAGCATCCCAGCCCCAGCACTGTGCGGTTGGCATAACAGAAATACGCGGTCACCTGATTGATTTCGAGGATCTCACCGTCGTCCCAGCCTGCATCCCGCAAGGCGGCCACATCGCTCTCAACCATATCGGCAGGGGTTTGCGCCAGCCGTTGGGCATAGGCCATGGCGGCGTGTTGGCGCGCGTCCAATGGCATGGCCGCGATATCGCCCCCCTCAATCGCAGCGCGCAGAGCATCGGCGCGCGCATCATCGGCCAGCAGACGTTTCATCCCCGCAAAATGGTGCTCGACGCAATAATCGCACCCATTGAGCTGTGAGGTCCAGACGCCCAGCGCCTCCAAAAACCATTTCGGGATCGTGTTACCGCTGTGATGCAGGATGTATTTATACACCGCCATATGGGCCTCCATCGTGTGGGGGCGCAGCGAATGCATCATCATGATGTTATCGACGTTATTGTTAGGACCCGTCACGCGAGCATAGAGCGTCTTGAGCTTGCCTGTTGCTTCGGCAAAGGGGATGGTTTTGATCCAAGCCATTGGGGTGCTTTCATTATGTTTGCTACCCACAGATGTATCAGTGTTTTGGGCGATTGGCACGCCCTGCTGGGGCGGGTTACAGCAACAGTCGTTTTAGCGGCACATCATTTTCGCGGGCGTGTGAACACCATGTTTTGCGCATGAAGCGCTGCCTGATCCCCAATCCACGCATAGGCCAGCAGTGCAGGTTCTTTATCGCCCACAGTGATACGGTGCAGATGTCCGGGCGGATTGAAAATCATAGACCCAGGCACATAAACGCCTTGGTGGTTCTCGCTTACCGCGCCAGACAGGCAGACATAGCTTTCGGTGATCCCGTCATGGGCATGGGCGGGATAGGTGCAGCCAGGGGCAAACAGAACCACGCCAAGGATGATTTCATCGCTGATGATCGGGCCGTTTTTCCCTGCCAGTTCGGCATAGGCGTATGTGTTGGTCAGCCCTTTGGGGACTTTTTCATAGCCGTATTGCCAGCTCAGATCACTGCGCACCGCATCAAAGGCCCGCACAACAGGGGCCAAAACCCCTGTGCGCCCCTCATCCAATGCCCGCCGCAGATGGGCGGTTACAGGTTTCTCGGCGCGTTCTTGCAGGCGGATTGGCGCGTTCTTCTTTAGCAAGCGACTGATGGCTTCGCGCACTTTGCGCTGGTGGCCTTTGATCCGGTCGCTGCCGCCCGCAGGCAAATAGCGATAGAGTTCGTCGTATTCTTGCAGCAAATAGCGCCAGTCTGGCAGATCGCGCAGGGTTCGGTCGGCTTGGGTCTGCATGATTGTTCTCCCTTATCGCCCTTTTCTAGCAACTCTGGGCGGTCTTGCGAAAATATCCCCGCGACAAACACCATCCAAAAAGCGACAATCGACAGCGTGGATGCAATTGATTGGGGATAAAACCATCACGGCGATTGCCCCTCAGCCGTACGCCTGTCAAAATGGGCGTTAATTAAAAGCAGCAGCAGGCACATCTTATGTCCGACCTTCTTTCTGGGAACTCTCCTGAGCCGACCGATTACGACGCCTCTTCGATTGAGGTGTTGGAAGGTCTGGAACCCGTTCGCAAACGCCCTGGCATGTATATCGGCGGCACGGATGAACGCGCCCTGCACCATCTGGTGGCCGAGGTGCTGGACAACTCGATGGACGAAGCGGTGGCAGGCCATGCCAACCGGATCGAGGTTGAGCTGCATGAGGATTATTCCTTCACCGTGCGCGACAACGGGCGCGGCATCCCGATCGACCCGCACCCCAAATTCCCCGATAAATCCGCGCTGGAAGTGATCTTGTGCACGCTACACGCAGGCGGCAAATTTTCTGGCAAAGCCTATCAAACCTCAGGCGGTCTGCACGGTGTTGGGGCCTCGGTGGTGAATGCGCTGTCTGATTCCATGATCGTACAAGTCGCGCGCAACAAAGAGCTGTATGAACAACGTTTCTCACGCGGTATCCCTTTGGGCCCTGTTGAGAAAATCGGCGCCGCCCCCAACCGGCGTGGCACCACGGTGACCTTCCACCCCGACGCCGAGATCTTTGGCAGCCATAAATTCAAACCTGCACGGCTGTTCAACTCCATTCGGTCCAAGGCATATTTGTTTTCCGGCGTGGAAATTCGTTGGAAATCAGCCATTTCGGATGGCGAAACCCCGCAAGAGGCAACCTTCCATTTCCCCGGTGGTTTGGCCGATTACTTGTCCGAGACATTGGGAAAATCAACCACCTATTCTGAGGCCGCCTTCGCAGGTACTGTCGATTTTGGCGAAAAATTCGGCGAGGCAGGCAAGGTCGAATGGGCCATCAACTGGACCCCTGCCCGCGATGGCTTCATCCAATCCTATTGTAACACCGTCCCCACGCCAGAAGGCGGCACGCATGTCGCAGGGTTTTGGGCCGCGATCCTAAAGGGCATCAAAGCTTACGGTGAGCTGAGCAATAACAAGAAAGCCGCGCAAATCACCCGTGACGACCTGATGTCAGGCGGCTGCGCGCTGGTGTCGTGCTTCATCGCAGATCCCGCCTTTGTCGGCCAGACCAAGGACCGTCTGAGCACCGAAGCTGCCGCAAAAATGACCGAAGGCGCCGTGCGGGACCATTTCGATAACTGGTTGGCGGCGGATACCAAATCCGCCGGCGCGATCCTTGATTTCCTTGTGCTGCGCGCCGAAGAGCGTTTGCGCCGCCGTCAGGAAAAAGAAACCGCGCGAAAATCGGCCACCAAAAAGCTGCGGCTGCCTGGAAAGCTGACGGATTGTACCTCCAAGGACCGTGTTGGCACCGAACTGTTCATCGTGGAGGGTGATTCCGCTGGCGGGTCAGGCAAAGGCGCGCGCAACCGTGTGAACCAAGCCCTGCTGCCGCTGAAGGGTAAGATTTTGAACGTGCTGGGGGCTGCCTCGGGCAAATTGAACACCAACGCGGAAATCAACGACCTGTGTGAGGCATTGGGCGTTGGCATGGGCACGAAATTCAATCTTGATGATCTGCGGTATGACAAGATCATCATCATGACCGATGCGGATGTGGATGGCGCGCATATTGCCGCGTTGCTGATGACGTTTTTCTACACGCAAATGCGTCCGATGATCGATTCAGGGCATCTGTATCTGGCGTGTCCGCCGCTCTACCGTTTAACCCAAGGCGCGCGGCGCGTGTATGTGGCCGATGACGCCGAAAAAGACGCGTTGATGGAAAAAGGTCTGGGCGGCAAGGGCAAGATCGATGTGCAGCGGTTTAAAGGTCTGGGCGAAATGGACGCGAAGGATTTGAAAGAGACCACAATGGACCCGTCCACCCGCAAATTGATCCGTGTCACTGTCGACGAAGACATGCCCGGTGAAACCGGCGATCTGGTGGAACGCTTGATGGGCAAAAAGCCCGAACTGCGGTTCCAGTATATCCAAGAAAACGCGAAGTTTGTTGAAGAGTTGGATGTGTAAGGCCGCCTACCCTTTTGCCGGCTGCCCTTTTACCGAATTTGAAGTTTAGAATGAAAAAACCACTATACCTGTTACGTAGTATTTGGAGCAAAATCGCGATCGCTGTTGGCTTCATTGCCTCCCTGACTGCCATCCTTACCGTTGATTACAGCCCGCCGCTGGCCTCAACGGTTGTGCATTACATGAACAAAATCGATCAGCGCGCGCTACAAGACGGCACCTTTCGCGCTTTTGTGGCAGACAACTATCCCGAGCTTCAAACAAAGGCCGCAAACAACGCTGTAACAACCGCAGATCTAAGTGCTCTGGATATCCCGACTGAGCTTTATGCCTCATTCTTAGCGATTGATAACCAAAGCGATATCGAAGTGGAAAACCTGACTGTCAGCTTCACCTTCTACAAGGATACGGACCCCGTATTTTCTGAGCAATTCGCAGGTGAGCTGACCATCGGGGCACAGCGGATGAATAGCTCAGACTTCCAAGACGATGCTATTTCTTCTGCGAACTACATTGAGGTGTGTCTGGTCTATGATGGCAGCCTGCCCTTAGAAAAAGTGACTGAGCGCTTTCTTGTGCCAATCGGTCGGGAGCTGTTGAAAGTATACGGCAGCAAAATCGAATATGATCGCAAACGCCGTTTCGGGTTTGCCGCGCAATGTCATCAGCCTCCGCGTGAGGCAACAATTGCAAGCAGAGAGACATACATTAACTATTAGGTAGTGCTGGTGAAGTGACGTTGTTCTGGCTGCACATTGTGCGCCAGAACTGGGTTGTTTTCAGTGGCGTTTTATCAGGCCACATACGTGAGGGCGGTCATGCCCCAGATGCTCATCAGGGCGAAAAAGCCTATAACGGTGGGTGCAATTACTCTTAGCATAATATTCTCCTTTCCATGCAGCGGACGCTGCGGTGCGTGCCGCGGAGGCGGGCTGCCTCTGCGATCTGATAAAGAGATAGGGGCGCATGATTGAAACAATAAGGCTGGGCTAGGTCACACTGTTTCACTGCTGCGTTATGATTGGTTGAGGGCTGGCCCGTGTGCTTGTGGCGTGCGCCTGGGTTTCACCCACCCTACGGGCTTGCACTTGGGCGTTCTTGGGTCCCTAATGGGGTCATGCGATTTTTGATGTTCTTTTTGATCTTCTTTGCCGCCTGTGGTCGCCCCTTGACCGAAGCCGAGCGGGCGTTTGTTGCAGATATTCATGGGCCGATGCTCGACGTGGATCGGGTGCGGTTGCATGACGGGGCGCCCCTAAAGGCTGTGACGTTTACGCGCAAGCCGCGGCCGCGCACAACATGTCGCGAGCTGATCTTTCCGCCCAATCCGCCAGAGGAGAAGCTGGTAAAGTCAAAACCAGCCGCCGTGGCGCTATACAACACCGTGCTGTTTGACGGGGATTGGTATTTGGATGATTACCTGCCCGACTACCCTGACCGCATCGGGCTGGTTGCCGCCATGTTGCTCAGCCATGAGTTGACCCATGTTTGGCAATGGCAGAACCGCAAGCTCACGGGGTATTCGCCGTTGAAGGCCGCGCGCGAACACCAACGCAGTGATGATCCGTATTTGTTTTCTCTGGAAGCGCGCAAGTTTCTGGATTTCGGATTTGAGCAGCAAGGATCAATTGTGGAGGAATTGGTCTGTTGCCGCGCGCTACAGCCGCAAGGCGCACGTACGCAGCGGCTGCACGCATTGGTGTCCCAAGTGATGCCAGTCGCCCCCCTGCCGCAAAGCCCCGCCTATGATGTGGGCCTGCCTTGGGACGGCGTTGATTTAAAACGCATTTGTCAATGAGGAGAACGATGATGCATTACGCGGTGATAATGGCCTTGGCCGGATTTGGGGTGCCGATACTGGCTGCAATGAACGCCCAATTGGGCGCGCGGATTGAATCGCCCGCGGCGGCGGCGGCAATAATGTTCATGGTCGCCTTTGCGGTTGCTTTTGTTGTTGCGGTGATCGTAGCGCCAAAGGGGTTTGTGCGATTGCCTGACGTGCCGCCTCATCTATTCTTGGCGGGGGTTTTGATTGCGTTTTACCTGCTGAGCATCACCTTCATTGCGCCTCATTTTGGCATCGGGAATGCGGTGTTCTTTGTCTTGTTGGGGCAGTTATTTTCAGCCGCGCTCATTGACCACTTTGGCCTGTTCAGCGCGCAAGCCTCGCCTGTCAGCGTGACGCGCGCTGCTGGTGTTGGGGTCATGGCGGTTGGTGTCTGGCTTACGCAGTTGGCGTAAGCGACCCTTGGTCCAGTCTGATTTGGCGGTCCATGCGGGCGGCCAGATCAAGGTTGTGGGTCGCGATCAACGCGCTGAGCCCCGTATTACGCACCAGCGCCATTAGCGCGGCAAAAACTGTCTCCGAAGTGTCAGGATCCAGATTGCCTGTGGGTTCATCTGCCAGCAATAATTTGGGCTGATTGGCCAAGGCACGGCAGAAGGCCACGCGCTGTTGTTCCCCCCCCGACAGGGCCGCAGGACGGTGGGCCGCGCGCGGCGCGACGCCGACTTGGCCCAATAGATCCATCGCGCGCTCTGTCGCCACGCCGCGGGCTATGCCATTGGCCAGCTGCGGCAATACGATGTTTTCCAACGCGGTAAACTCAGGCAGCAGATGGTGGAACTGATAAATAAATCCAACGTCGTCACGGCGCACGGCCGTACGCAGGCTGTCGCGTTTGCCCGTCATATCCGCACCGCCAATCGCCACCTGCCCCGCATCGGGCGTATCGAGCAGCCCCGCGATATGCAGCAGCGTCGATTTACCTGCCCCCGACGGGGCAACCAGCGCCACGATCTCGCCCTGAGCGACCTCCAAATCGATGCCGCGCAGCACGGCAACTTCATTGGGTTTTCCACTGTTGTAGGCTTTGGTGATGCCGCTCAGGCGCAGGATGGGATTACTCATAGCGCAGCGCCTCTACTGGGTTCATGCGGGCCGCACGGCGCGCTGGAAAAATCGTAACCACAAAGGACAGGCCCAGTGACAGGCCAACCGCCGACATCACATCGCCGAACTCCAGCTTGGCGGGCAGAAAATAGATACCGCGAATGGACGGGTCCCACGCGTTGCCCCCAGACAACCAGTTCACAAAGCCAAAAATCTGATCCACATAGAGCGCAAAGAGGCAGCCAAAGATCACCCCCATGGCTGTGCCGATGATGCCTGTGAAGGCCCCGCAAATGAAAAATACCCGCAGGATCGAGCCCTCGGACAGGCCCATGGTGCGCAAGATGCCGATGTCGCGGCCTTTGTTTTTCACCAGCATGATCAGGCCTGACACGATATTCATGGCCGCAATCAGCACAAGGATCGACAAGATGACGAACATCACGTTGTCCTCAATATCCAGCGCGCTGAGAAACCCAGAAGAGGCCTGCCGCCACGTCCAGATCAGCGCGGTATCGCCCGCAGCGGTCAGGATATCGGGGCCAAGCCTGTCAACGGCATCAGGGTCTGCGACCATCACCTCCAGTTCGTTCACTGCCCCCTCAGAGTTAAAATAGCTCTGGGCCTCAGCAAGAGGAAGATACGCACGCGTACGGTCGATGTCATAGCGGCCAGCGGTAAAGATATAAGTGACCTCATAGGCGTTCACCCGCGGGCTGGTGCCAAAGGCCGTTTTCACCCCGTCAGGCGAGATAAGCCTGATGTGGTCTCCCACCCGCGCGCCCAGACTGCGTGCGATGCCTGACCCTATCGCGATGCCTTCGCCAAACCGCGCGATATCGCCCTGCGCGGTTTCTGGGTTTGCGATGCGCGGAATAGTGGCGAGGTTCTCAGACGAGATCCCAAAGACCTCCATTCCCGCGCTATCCCCTTGGAACGTCGCCATAACCTGTCCTTTGACGATGGGCGCCACACGGGTCACCCCCGCCACGGCTGCGATGCTGGCCGCGACAGCGTCATAGTCGCGAATGCTGCGATCAATTGCGCCGTTGGATTGCACCACGCCCATCTCATAGACGCTCACATGGGCATTCGCCCCGAGGATGGTATCTACAAATTCGGCTCTAAAACCTGACCGCACGGCCAGTGTTGCAATCAGGGCAAAGACAGCCAAGGTGATGCCGATCAGGCTGATCCACGTCATCGTGCTGACCCCGCCTTCGGCGCGGCGCGCGCGCAGGTAGCGCCATGCGATCATCCATTCAAACGGGGCAAAGGGAGGGGTTCTAGAGGCCATTTCGGTCCTTGTTGGAAGTCATGCGAGAGATTGCGTGCAACGTGAAGGTTTGCACCAGACCCGTCAACCCGAAGGCTGCTCACTGCGGGGGTTGCGGCGGCGGAAAGGCGCGCGCAGCACCCTAAGGATCAGGCCAATGCCCAGCCCGCCCAGCACAAAGCCCACACCAGCAAAGATGAGCCCAGAAAAATTCACAGGAACGGCCGGTTGATAAGCGCCCCATGCCGCCTGTGCGATGTCACCATCGGTAAAGCGCGCCGCGTTATAGGCGCGCATGAACGGGCCCTGTCCCTGCAGCACCGCCAGATCGTCGCTCAGCCGTTCATAGCGTGCAATAGAGCGGGTCATATCTGTGCGGCGGCGTTCCAGAAAGGCTGTGCCTTGCAATTGGGACAGCGCTTCATTTCGGGTCAGATCAGAGGCCGCTGCAGAAGCGTCAAAGTCGGCCACAACTTCGCCCAGCGCATCCACAGCCCCGCCAAGGCGCTGCATATATTGCTGAGAAAACTCAGGGAATTGGGAGGTCGCAGCCGCGCCACACAGCCCGCCCGCCAATGCGATGCTGCGTAAAATCATTTGGTGTACACCTGTTTCACCAAAGCCGCATCTAGGGCAAACATCGCATCCCAATCCACGCATTTATCATAGGTCGCAACAACGCTCCATTCCCCCTTCAAGATCACCGCGAAGGCGCCCGCATTCAGGGCACGCGGCATGCACCAAAGGCCAAAGTGCCAGAAATTGCGGTGATCGGTCAGTTGCCGCTCAAACATGCCCAACCCGTATTCCGCGCCTTCCTGCACGTCTCGGCGCAACCCGTCGGGCGCGCCATCGCCATAGACACCTGATGGGCCGAACCAATGGTATTGGAACTTTGCGTAATCACGCGCGCTCATCCGCCATCCCCCCCAAGGCAGCATCCCCACCGCCAGATCAGAGGGGGCCGTAGTGCCGACCCCTGCTGGCCTTAACGCGCGCGCAGCGCAGGTTTGGGCATAGGGAACGCCCAAGGCGACCTCGATCATTTCCCCTAGAATGGCGTAATTCTCATTATTGTAGCCAAACCCGCTCTGCCCGCCATGTGGACGGTTCAGGGCGTGTTCGGCCACCTCCCGCTTGCGCGGTGTAGGGTCTGCCACCCACTGCGGCATCGTCTCTTGGGTGCTGTCTGGGGACAGCCCGCTTGTATGGGTGAGCAATTGGCCGACCGTGATCCCTGCATGGCCAAAGCCTAGGATCTCTGCGCTTGTGGTCTGGGCGCTCCACCTGCCTTCTTGGATCAGACTGGCAGCACACACGGCAGTGACGGCCTTGCTTAGGCTTGCCAATTCAACGGGTTTGTCAGGATAAAGTTGGGGGCCAACAGGAGCGCCGTGATACATCGCCACAAAACTGCGGTTTTTGATGCCCTGTTCATCGGCCCATTGGGTATAGGCCTTCAGTAAGGCGCCGCTTTGGGCGGGCTGCGGGTCCGCAGCGGCGGCATGGGTGATCAATACCCCGCAAAAAACAGCACATAGAAATTGTTTCATACCCATAGAATGCCCTGCCTAATGTGCATCCGCAATGTGCAGCAGCGCGAAGGGTCTCCGCGCAGCTGAAGTCGTTGATCAAAGGCCGCGAACGGTCAGGCCTTTGTAGATTTGTGCGATCCGCTCGACGGCCTGCTCTGGCGCCATCTCTTCGCTCTCGCCCGTGCGGCGCGACGTCAGTTCGACCACACCATTTTTCAAACCGCGTGGACCAACGGTGATCCGCCATGGCAGACCGATCAAATCCATCGTCGCAAACTTGCCGCCAGCGCGTTCCTTGCGGTCATCATAAAGCGGCTCAAGGCCCAGCGCTGTCAGGCTATCATAAAGCGCCTCACAGGCGGCGTCGGCTTCTTCATCGCCTTGCTTGAGGTTCACAATCCCGCAGTGATAGGGCGTAACACCTTCGGGCCAAATGATGCCCTTATCGTCATGGCTGGCCTCAATGATCGCGCCCAGCAGACGGCTGACACCGATGCCGTGGCTGCCCATATGCACTGGCACGACCTTGCCATCTGGGCCCTGCACTGTGGCCCCCATGGCTTCGGAATATTTTGTCCCGAAGTAGAATATCTGCCCCACTTCAATCCCGCGCGCCACGCGGCGGCGTTCCTCGGGGACCTCATCAAACAACTCCGCATCATGGGTTTCATCCGTGCGCGCATATTTGGTGGTGAATTCTTCCATTACAGCCGCACATTGAGCGTGATCATCATAATCGATCGCACGATCGCCAAAGCGCAGATCTGTCACCGCGCTGTCATAAAACACTTCAGATTCACCGGTTTCGGCCAACACCAAAAACTCATGCGTGTCATCGCCGCCAATTGGGCCACTGTCTGCGCGCATGGGGATCGCCTGAAGCCCCATCCGTTCATAAGTGCGCAAGTAGCTTACCAAATGACGGTTATAGGCATGCAGCGCGTCTTCTTTCGTCAGATCAAAGTTATACCCGTCCTTCATGAAGAACTCGCGGCCCCGCATCACACCAAAACGCGGACGCATCTCGTCGCGGAATTTCCACTGGATATGATACAGCGTCATCGGCAGGTCTTTATAACTGCCCACATGGCTGCGGAAAATATCGGTGATCATTTCTTCATTGGTGGGACCATACAGCATGTCCCGATCCTGACGGTCCTTAAACCGCAGCATCTCAGGACCATAGGCATCAAAGCGCCCCGATTCCTTCCAAAGATCCGCAGATTGCAGCGTCGGCATCAACATTGGCACATGGCCCGCACGCACCTGTTCTTCATGCACGATGTTTTCTAGCTTGCGCAGAACCTTGAAGCCCAGCGGCAGCCACGAATAAATGCCTGCTGCATTTTGCTTTATCATGCCCGCACGCAGCATGTAGCGGTGGCTGACAATCTGCGCTTCCGCAGGCGTCTCTTTGAGTACAGGCAGGAAATAACGGCTCAAACGCATATCGGCGCTCCTCTTAGAACTTTCACATCGGCTTAGGTCAAACCCAAAGCCAACACAATCACCAACACCCCAGCTTCTTTGTTTTGCTTCTAAACTCTGGGGAGTTTGAGGGGCTAGCCCCTCATTCCGGCGCCATCACCGCACGTTGGGCCAACCGCAAGGCAACCTCGGTCGCCTTGCCCATATCTTGCACCGAAATCCATTCAAGCGGTCCATGAATTTCCTGCATGCCCGTGAAAATATTAGGACAAGGCAACCCCATCTCGGTCAAGCGCGACCCATCGGTGCCGCCTCGAATGGGTTCCGATACTGGCTCCAACCCGACATCGCGCAGCGCGGCATGGGCCATGTGAACGGGGGTCATGTCTTTTTCCAGCCAATATCGCATATTGCGGTATTGCGGCGTGATTTCGCAATTGATTTCAGCGCGCGGTTCGGTCAGGCCAACCAATTCGCAAACCGATTGCAAGATCTCACCCTTTTGCGCCAGACCTTCGCGCTCAAAATCGCGGATGATGAAACCGATCTTGGCCTCAGCCGCATCCCCGCTGATGTCAGTTGCGTGGATGAAGCCTTGGGCACCGCTGGTTGTCTCGGGCGTCATGTTCTTTTGCGGCAGCGTATCGATAATTCTGGAGGCGAGATGCAGCGCATTCACCAACTTGCCTTTCGCCCAGCCCGGGTGGATCGACACCCCTTTGACCGTGACAATACCGCGGTCTGCAGAAAACGTCTCGTACTCGACCTCACCGGGTTTTGAGCCGTCAAAAGTATAGGCAAAATCACATGCCATATCACCGGGCAAACGTGGATCAACGCCGCGACCGATTTCTTCGTCAGGGGTAAAGGCCAGACGGATTTTCCCATGCGCGATATCAGGGCTGGAAAGCAGGTATTTGGCCGCCGCCATGATAATGGCCACCCCTGCCTTATCATCGCCCCCCAACAGTGTCGTGCCAGATGCCGTGATCAGATCATGCCCAACACATTCCGCCAAATGCGGCGAAATATCCGCCCCCAACCTCAGGTCAGCCGTGTCGGGAAAGGTGATATCACCACCGTTGTACCCTTGGATCACCCGTGGTTTCACGCCTGTCGCGTTAAATTGCGGGGCGGTGTCCACATGCGCGCAAAGCCCCATGACAGGCCCTTCCACAGTGGCAGGGATCGTCGCCAGAACGACACCATAATCCGTGATCTGCACATCTTGCGCGCCCATTTCCACCAATTCCTCTACCAGCAATCGGCTTAGGTCCAGCTGACAATCGGTTGACGGCTGAGACGGGCTGGCCTCATCTGACTGGGTGTCAATTGCGGCGTAGCGCATAAGGCGGTCTTGTAATTCGGCGTCGAAGGGTGTGCGCATGGGGGGCTCCGTTAACTGCTATGTCTCCAAGGTGCTCTTTGTTGCGGCTATGTCAAGAAGGCCAAGGGGCCCGAGCCGCTTCTTTTTAAATCGCACAAAAACTGAAGCGCGCAGCGCAAACAAACTGTGTTAGAATCCACTGATCGCACGCGTAATGCCCACCCCAGACCACAAAGGCCAAATGATAAGACCTCCGCGCCCTTGAAACATGGCCCCTCATGGGCGATGTCTGACCCAACCCGCAAGGAGATCGACATGGCGTTACCTGTAAAAGACCAAGCAAAATACTGGGGTGTGGTTAGCGCCGTCTTTTTGGTTGTTTTGTGGTATTTGGGCGATGTTTTATTGCCCTATATCATTGGCAGTGCCTTGGCGTATTTTCTGGATCCTGTCGCCGACAAGCTAGAGCGCATGGGCCTGACGCGCATGATGGCTACCGCGCTGATTACGGTGGTTGCGGTGATGATCTTTGTGATTATGGCCCTTTTGGTTATTCCGACGCTCGTCTCGCAAACCATTAACCTGATTGCGATCGCCCCTGATTTGGCCCGCCAAGTCGCGGCGTTCTTTGTGGAACAATTCCCCTCCCTTCTTGAAGAAGGCTCAACGTTGCAGACCTCCATTCTGTCGATTGGCAACGCCATCCAAGAAAGCGGAGGAGAGCTGCTGGATACCGCGCTGAGTTCGGCTGCGGGGCTGTTCAACCTATTGATGTTGTTTGTGATCGTGCCCGTCGTAGCGGTTTATATGCTGCTGGATTGGGACCGGATGATTGCTCAGGTAGACGGGTTGCTGCCGCGGGATCACGCGCCCACGATCCGCCGTTTGGCGCGCGAAATCGACAAGACGCTTGCATCCTTTATTCGCGGCATGGGCACGGTGTGTCTTATCTTAGGGACTTATTATGCCATTGCGCTGATGTTGGTGGGTTTGCAATTCGGGCTGGTGGTCGGTTTCATTGCGGGACTGGTTACTTTCATTCCCTATCTGGGCGCATTAATTGGGGGCGCACTGGCCATTGGGCTGGCGCTGTTCCAGTTTTGGGGCGACTGGGTCACCATCGGGATGGTTGCGGGCATTTTCATGGCTGGGCAAGCCGCTGAGGGTAATATTCTGACGCCAAAACTGGTGGGCAATTCGGTGGGGCTTCACCCCGTTTGGCTGATCCTTGCGCTTTCTGTGTTTGGCACGCTGTTTGGGTTTGTTGGCATGCTGATCGCTGTTCCCGTTGCCGCCGCGCTGGGGGTCATTGCCCGATTTGGCGTCGAGCAGTACCAGATGAGCCGCCTTTACAAAGGCATCGATCCTGACGTTTTGGTCAAATCAGAAGAGCGCGACACATAATATGGCACTGCAACTTGGGTTTGATTTGCCCGTGCGTACAGCACGCGGGCGCAGCGATTTTTTAGTGGCCCCCTCTAATGCGATGGCCGTTGCCATGATCGAGAACTGGCGCAATTGGTCGGGTGCAAAAATGGTCCTGTCAGGGCCAGCAGGGGCAGGCAAAACCCATCTGACCCACGTCTGGGCCGATGCCGCACAGGCGCGCATTATCAGCGCAAACAGCCTGCATGAAGACGCGGTGCCCTTGCTGGCCCAATCCAGCATCGCGGTCGAAGACGTCACCCAGATCAAAGATGACCCTGCGGCACAGACTGCATTGTTTCACCTGCATAATCTGGTTCTGGCCGAAGGCCATTCCCTGCTGTTGACGGGCGAAGGGGCGGTGGCCCATTGGGGACTGACCCTGCCAGATCTGGTCAGCCGGATGCAGGGCGCGCTGGAGGTCTCCATTGATGCGGCCGATGATGCGCTTTTGTCTGCGATCTTGGTCAAGCTGTTTGCAGACCGCCAATTGATGCCGCCGCCAGACGTGATCCCCTATCTGTTAAACCGCATGGATAGATCCTTTGCTGCGGCAAATAGGGTCGTTGCAGCGCTGGACCGCGAAAGCCTTGCGCGCAAACGCCCGATTACCCGCGCCTTGGCCTCGGTTGTGCTGGACAACGATGCCTAGGCCACGCGATACTAGGGAAGTACCTTAATACATTCAGAACATTCGCAGCAATTTAACAAATGAGCTGGATAAACCGCCCCTATGTCCTATGCCGATTTCCTAACCGCCCCTTTTGACGCCCCTGTTGAGCTGCCCGATCTTGATCTCGCCGGCCCTGGGCGTTTTCAGAACCGCGAACTCAGCTGGTTGGGGTTTAACTGGCGCGTGCTTCAAGAGGCCGAAAACACCCGCGTACCCCTGCTGGAGCGGCTGCGGTTTTTGTCGATCTCGGCAGGCAATCTGGATGAATTTTACACAGTGCGCGTTGCGGGTCTG
Organism: Sulfitobacter sp.; assembly: GCA_039967155.1. Taxonomy (GTDB): domain Bacteria; phylum Pseudomonadota; class Alphaproteobacteria; order Rhodobacterales; family Rhodobacteraceae; genus Sulfitobacter. The sequence continues at coordinate 32,835 of JBDVSG010000121.1, forward strand.
CGCGAACTGGCCCAAGCCGGCAATACAACCCCCGCGGCTGATGGCCTGACGCCTGCAGAACAATTGGTTCTGATCAACCAAAATGCCCGCGCCTTGATGATGAGCCAGCAAAAAGTCCTGACAGAGCTGTTAAGCGCATTGGATGAAAAGAAAATTATGGTTGAGGGGCTGGATGATCTGACCCCCGAAGATCTGCGGGCCTTGGACAAAGTATTTCTACGCCAAGTCTTTGCAGTTCTATCGCCTTTGGCCATCGATCCCGCGCATCCTTTCCCGTTTTTGCCCAACAACGGCTTTGCTTTGGCGGTCCAGATGGAGCGAACGCGCGATAAGAAACCCCTGCAGGCGCTGTTGCCGATCCCTGCGCAAATCGACCGTTTCGTCAGCCTGCCCGCAGAAGAAGGCTGCAAACGCTACCTGCCCATGGAAGACCTGCTGGTTCTCAAGATTCCTGACCTTTTCCCAGGCTACAAGCTGAAAGCACATTTTGAATTCCGCGTTCTACGTGACAGCGATCTAGAGGTAGAGGACGAGGCCGAAGACCTTGTGCGCGAATTTGAAGTAGCACTCAAACGCCGCCGCCGCGGTGAAGTTGTGCGCGTGACCCATTCGGCAGGCGCACCGCCCAAACTGCTGACCACAATCCTGACCGAGCTGGGCGCAAAGCCCCAAGATGTGATCCAAAGCGACGGTATGATCGGTCTGGATGATCTGTCCGAACTGGTAACAGACGACCGCCCCGAGCTTCTTTGGCCCCAATTTACCCCGCGCGTGCCTGAACGTGTGACAGATCACGATGGCGAAATGTTCCGCGCGATCCGGTCCAAGGACATGCTGCTGCACCACCCCTATGAGACTTTCTCGATGGTGGTCCGTTTCTTGCAGCAAGCAGCCCGTGATCCAGATGTCGTCGCCATCAAACAGACGCTCTACCGCACGTCGCGCGACAGCCCGATTGTTGAGGCCCTGTGCGAAGCTGCAGAAGACGGAAAATCCGTCACCGCTTTGGTTGAGCTGAAAGCCCGCTTCGACGAAGCTGCAAACATCCGACAGTCGCGCCGTCTGGAACGCGCAGGCGCCCATGTGGTATACGGGTTTATTGACCTGAAAACGCACGCAAAAATCAGCACCGTTGTGCGCCGCGAAGGTGACGAATTGGTCACTTACACCCATTACGGCACAGGCAACTACCACCCGATCACAGCACGTATTTACACCGATCTGTCCCTGTTCACCTGCGATAAAAAACTGGGCCGTGACGCCACCAAAGTGTTCAACTATCTGTCTGGGTATGCCCAGCCCGAACATCTGGACAATCTGGCGATCTCTCCCCTGACCCTGAAACCCCGTTTGCTGGAAATGATCGCAGCCGAAGCGGCCCATGCGCGCGCTGGAAAGACGGGGGTGATCTGGGCAAAGATGAACAGCCTTGTGGAGGCTGAGGTCATTGATGCGCTCTATGCGGCCTCTAATGCAGGGGTTCAAATCAGTCTCATTGTGCGCGGGATTTGTGCCCTGCGCCCCGGGATCAAGGGGTTGTCGGAAAACATCCGCGTTAAATCCATTGTTGGACGGTTTTTGGAGCATTCGCGCATTGTTTGTTTTGGCAATGGCTATGGGTTGCCCCACAAAAAAGCGCGGGTGTTTATGTCTTCTGCCGATTGGATGGGCCGCAACCTGAACCGCCGCGTCGAAACTTTGGTGGAGATTGAGAACCCCACCGTAAAGGCACAGATCACCAGCCAAATCATGGCCGCAAACATGGCCGATGTGGCGCAAAGCTGGGTCATGGCGCCCGACGGCAGCTTCACCCGCCCGCCACTGGCCGAAGGGCAATTTGCGTTTAACTGCCACCGTTTCTTTATGGAAAATCCGTCCCTATCGGGTCGCGGGTCTGCAGGCGCATCAGACGTTCCAAAATTGACACATACCGAAGACTGAACACCGCAGGGGACGGACATGGCGCAGGTCGCAGTCTTCCACCGGTTACGACTTGTTAACGATTGACGCGAGCTATGGGATGGGCCACCTTGCTGGGACTTTCCGCCTCACACGACGGAGCACCCATGCCGGACTTTTCTGCTGAAACCCTGCCCGTACCTGAAACAGGCCTCGCCGATTTGGGCTTGTTCGGAAAACCCCTTTTTGAAGACCCCAGCGCGCGCGCGCTGCGCCGTGTTGGTGTGGTTGATGTGGGCTCTAACTCTGTTCGGATGGTGGTTTTTGATGGCGCGGCGCGGTCACCCGCCTATTTCTACAACGAAAAAATCATGTGCGCCTTGGGCGCTGGCATGGCCGACACGGGCCATTTATCGCCCGACGGCCGCATTCGCGCGCTATCAGCCATGCACCGATTTGCACAACTGGCCAAAGGCATGGGCCTATCTGAGCTAACAGCCGTAGCCACCGCAGCCGTGCGTGACGCCAGCGACGGGCGTGATTTTTGTGATCAGGTCTACCGCGAGACAGGAATCAAAATCTGGATCATCGACGGCGATGAAGAGGCGCGCCTGTCCGCCCAAGGCGTCTTATTGGGATGGCCTGGGGCATATGGGCTGGTCTGTGACATCGGCGGGTCCTCAATGGAGCTGGCCGAGATTTCAGGCGGCCGTGTGGGCAAGCGGGTCACCTCGTCGCTGGGGCCGCTCAAACTGCGCGACATCAAAGGCGGCGCCAAGGCCCGCGAGGCGCATATCAAAGAAGTCATGCAGGCTTTGGCCGGCAAAATGGGCAGCCAACGCGACCGGTTGTTCCTTGTTGGCGGTTCATGGCGGGCAATTGCGCGGATGGATATGATCCGCCGCGGCTATCCGTTGCATGTTCTGCATGAATACCGCATGACGCGCAGCTCTGTCCGCGATACGATTGAATTCATTCGAAAATCCGACATGAGTGACCTGCGCGCAAAGGCGGGTGTTTCCAGCAGCCGCGCAGCCCTTGTGCCCTTTGCCTGCGAAGTTCTAAGCCGTCTGGTCAAGACATTCAAACCGCAAGACATCGCCATTTCCAGCTATGGCATTCGCGAAGGCATGCTGTATGAACAAATGCCCCAACGCCTGCGCGACCGCGACCCCCTGATCGAGGCTTGCCGATTTGCCGAGGCAAAAGATGCCCGCAGTCCGGGCTTTGGCCGGATGCTGTATAACTTCATCTTGCCGCTGTATAAATCCGCCCCTGCCCCGCGCAAACGGTTGATCAAAGCGGCCTGTCTGTTGCATGACGTCAGCTGGCGCGCGCATCCCGATTACCGTGCCGAAGTTTGTTTTGACAACGCGACCCGCGCCAATCTGGGGGGCCTCAAACATTCTGAACGGATTTTCATGGGTCTTGCCCTGATGAACCGATATTCCAACAAAAGCGAAAACGCGCGGTTTTCGGATCTGTTTGCCATGGTCGATGAGCAAACGCGCGCCGAGGCAGAAGTGCTGGGCAAGGCGCTGCGTTTTGGTGCGATGCTATGGATGGACAAAGTGGCCGAGCTGGGCGAGATGCGCTGGTTCCCCAAGAAAAAAGAGCTCCACCTGCGGCTCAGCCCCGAAATGATGCCCCTGTTTGGCGAGGTCGCCGAGGCGCGGTTCCGATCGCTTGCGGGCGCACTGGACGCGCAAGCCGTTGTAAAGAAGCTCAAACGTTAGAGGTCGATCTGGGGCATCTTTGGGGCTGGCGGCATCGTTTTTGGTGTGCGGCGGATGATGATGTCGCCGTTGGGCAGCATCTCTGGGGCGGAATAGGCGCTCCAATCCTCTACCTCTGTCAGGACGTCGCGCAGTTTTGGCCCCATTTGGGTGACAAAATCCTCCAATGCGGGCCCTGCCTCTTCGATCAAGGCGGAAAGCTCCTCCAAGGCGGGGGACATTTCCTGCATCAGCCCTTCAAAAAACAACTGCGCGCCGCGTTCCATCAGTGATGGTTTTTCTTCGGCGTGCGAAGGTAGCGCCATCACGGCCAGTGCAAAGGGTATCGCGAATATCTGTTTCATGCCCCCTATATAGGGCGCGCGGCGCAGATCACCAAATCTAGATATCGATATCAACCGTCACAGGGAAATGGTCGGAGGCTGTGACAAGCGCTTGGCGCAATTCAGGGTCGGCCCAACATTTGGGATCGTCCAGCGGATGCCAAATGCGCCAGACAGGGCTGTGGTCGCGCAAGCCGGGGCATAGCATTATGTAATCAAGCAAGGCCTGAAGGAAGCGTTTTTCGGGTCTGATCCAGAACCGCGATGTCGTCGGCACTGCCCCGAAACGTTTGCTCAGCGCGCGCGCGGCGTGAGGATCATAAAGCGGGTGATCGCCTTGTGTGTCCAATATAATCTCAACGGAAGAGCGGCCGAACAGGTCTTCGAATTCATCCAAGCCTGGTCCGTCATTCAGATCGCCCAGCAACATGATGGGAGTGTTGTCGCCCAGCTGGCTATCGATACGCGCGCGCAGCCAAATTGCTTGGGCCAGTTGTTTGCGGCGGTTGGCGATGGCGATTTTCATCGCCTCGGCGTCATTCCGCGCGCCATGGGGGGCTTTGGATTTTAGATGCGCGCCGATCATGCGGAAATGAAAGCCCTTGCGCGTCTGGATCGCCAGCTCAAGCGGCGGTTTGGAAAACACCACTTTGTCCTCGGTGGCGTCGACGTCCAGATCAATCCGTAGAACCCCATCAAAGCGCGGCGCGCCTTGTGCGCCTTTGGCATCTGTTTGCGGGCCTTGCGGGTCGTGGGTAGCGCTCAGCGCATCTGGGTCATACAGCAGCGCGATTTCCTGCTGGGTGTTATTGGCAAACCCCATCACCGCGCGGCGCGCCCGCAGACCAAACCGCGCGGCAAAATGTTCCAGCGCTTTGACTGTGCTGTGGTTGGGGCCCGCATCTGGCGCCTCGATCACCATGATCGCATCCGCATCCATCGCGCGAAACACAGTCCCAAGGGCGGCAATCTGTTGGGCACGGGTCACATCCCAGCGGCCAGACCAGCCGCTATCGTCGCGCAGCACATCGCCATCATCAAATAAATTGGCAAACCATTCGACATTATAGGTCGCGATCCGCATCAGGCGGCTTTGCCCGAGAAGGTTTCCCATGCTTTATTGATGTCGATCATGCGTTTTTCCGCCATTTTCACGGCCTCTTCCGGCAGACCACGGGCAATCAACGCATCAGGGTGGTTGGCCCGCACCAAGGCCCGCCACGCCTTGCGCGCCTCATCATAGCTGGCGTTCGGAGCGATGCCCAAAACCGTATGCGGCAAAGGCGACGAATTGGGGACAAACCGCGCGCGCAGGGTTTCAAAGCTGCCTTCTGGCAATGCAAAAATCTCTGCGACTTCCTCTAGAAAGGCATTTTCATTCGGGTGGTAGATGCCGTCGGCCATGGCGATGTGAAAGAGCCCCTCCATCAGGTCGCACAGAATGGGGGAATCGTCCGCGAACATACCTTTGATCCGCCGCGCGTAATCGTCAAACCCAGCAACATCCGTCCGCGCAAGATTGAACACGCGGGCCGCGCCATGGGCATCATCATCCCCGATGCGGAACACTTCGCGGAAGGCTGTGACCTCGTCGCGGGTAACATGACCGTCGGCCTTGGCCATTTTAGCACCCAGCGCGATCACGGCGATTGTAAACGCAACCGAGCTTTCGGGCGCGGCGCGCAGGCGGTCGAATACGGCCGTCAGCCCCTCACCTGAGGCAAGAGCAGAGAGCGCTTCGGAAATGCGGGTCCAGATTGACATAGGCACATCCTAGCGTGGATCAAAGGGAATGTCAGGGCTTGGTAAGGGCCCTATTCATCAAAATAAGGTCATGCCACGCGCCGTTCTTACGCCCGACTTGTGGCAATCGGCCGGCCAACTCAAACCCCATTCGGGCATGAAAGGCAACAGCGGCGGAATTTTCTCCACCGATCCCTGCAATCAACATATGGATGCCTTGCGCCGCGGCCTTATCGCACGCCGCGCGCATCAAATCGCGCCCGACGCCCTGCCTTGGTCGCGCGGTGATGATACTATGTTCGGCTGTGTGGGCATAGCCATCGCCTGCGCGAAACATCCCCCACGTAATGAACCCCGCAACACCGTCCCTGTCCCGCGCCACCAAAAAGCATTCCGCACGCGCGTGCAGCATCGTCTCCATGTCGGCATCCGATTTTAATCTGGCTGTGAAGGTCGCATTCGTGTCTGCGATCATCGCATTCCAAAGCGATTGGACCTGCGGCAAATCTGCCTGTGCAGCAGGCCCGATGATCATAGGATTGCCTCGCCTTTTGGGGTGGCGAATGTAGCGCGGATTTCGGGCGCACCGTCTGCGAACTGAATACGCGCGTCATTCAGATGCGGCGCTAAGAGATCGCGCAGCTGAGGCGCCTCTGGATGGTGGATGGTTAGGGTTTGCAGCGCGCAGCCCTGTTGGGTCAGACGTGGCGCCGGATGGGCATCCCCCATCCACTGGATCAACGCGGGCGCACAATTGTCAAAGGGCAGCACACCAGACACGGGCACCGCCATACGCCAGCGTAGGTCCCCGCGTTGCAGATCGACCGGCGTTCCAAATCCATCAGGCAATGCAGCCAGCATCGCATCCAAATCATCGCAACGGCAAATCCAATTTGTCAGGCGGGGGGCACCTGTGAAATTGTCCAGATCGAACCATCGCGCGCGCGCGGGTTTGGGGGCATCTGGGTTGATTGCGATCGCCTCAAAATACAAACCCTCTTCGAGCCCCAAAAGCGTGTTGTGGGTATAGAACACGTCATGCTCGCCCCCTTGCTGTAAGGGCACCCCAAGCGCGTTTTCAACGTGAGTTGTCGCCGCAGCAAGCGTTTCACCCGCCACGGCAATATGATCAAAAATCATCATGAACGTGCTGCACGGATGAGCTTCAGGATGTCTTGGGCCGCGTTCGGGATATTTGTTCCAGGTCCAAAGATCGCTTTCACGCCTGCGTTATACAAGAATTCATAGTCCTGTTGCGGGATTACACCGCCGCAGATCACCAAGATATCTTCGGCGCCTGCGTCTTTCAGGGCTTGGACCAATTGAGGTGCCAGCGTTTTGTGACCCGCCGCTTGCGAGCTGATGCCGATGACATGCACGTCGTTGTCGACCGCATCTTGGGCTGCTTCGGCTGGCGTTTGGAACAACGGCCCCACATCCACATCAAAACCAATATCCGCAAAGGCTGTCGCGATCACTTTTGCGCCGCGATCATGGCCGTCTTGACCCATTTTGACAACCAACATGCGGGGGCGACGGCCCTCATCCTCGGCGAAATCTTCAACCGATTTTTGAATGGCAGCGAAACCTTCATCGCCTTCATAGGCGGCACCGTACACACCAGCGAGCGTTTTTACTTCGGCGCGGTGACGACCGAATTCTTCTTCCATA
>JBDVSG010000122.1:0-21430 GCA_039967155.1 Sulfitobacter sp.
TTTTTGGTTTGGCCTTCTATGAAAACAACACTGACAAGCTGCAAGTGGCAACAATGTCAGACATCGTGCCCTCAACCGAAAGCATCGCAACGGGCGAATACCCCGTATCGCGTCCACTGTTCTTCTACGTGAAAAAAGCCCACATCGGCGTTATTCCTGGGTTGAAGGACTTTGCCGAGTTCTTCGTCGCGGATGAAATTGCTGGCCCAGACGGTCCATTGGCTGAATACGGCCTTGTGTCCGACCCCGAATTGGAAGCCACGCAGACGATCGTATCCGACGAAGCAGCAATCGGCAGCGGCTCCTGATCCGGTTGCGATAAAAATGACAGAAGGGGCTGCTTTTGCGAGCGGCCCCTGAAATTTGAAGACCATTTTCGGAGCGGTTATGCCTCTTTCCTTCTTAGGTGACCCAACAACACTTGTTTTGATTGTTTTGGCAATTTCAGTTGTGGGCTATGTCATGGCGCGCAAACGCGCGATGATGCGGGCAGGGGGCGATGCGCGGCGGCTGCATTCACTGCCCAATTATTACGGCATGACCGCCGCGATGTTCGCTGCTGTACCCGCCCTTGGGGTTTTGGTGATCTGGCTGCTGGCCCAACCGATGGTGATCCAAAATGCGGTTCTGCCCCTTCTGCCTGCCGAAGTTACGGCCAGCGCGGGCACCAGTTCGCTGGTTTTGAGCGACGTCAACCGCGTGGCTGAAGGGCTTGATCTGGCCGAAGCCCAAGGCGTGCTGGATGGCCCAGCCATTGACGCGTTGCGAACAGACCCCAGCAGCCTACGTGACACGCTTGCGGGGGTTGGGGTTGCTTTGGGATCCGACGTTAAACCCTATGTCTTGGCCGCAGCTCAGCAGGCACGCAAATTGGATGCACGGTGGGATCGCATAAGATCTGCTGTGATAATCACGCTTGCATTGGCGGGTGCGGCATTTGCTGTGAAGTCCGCTGACACGACGTTCCGGGCGCGCAATGTGGTCGAACGGGGCATGATGGCCTTGCTGATCACCGCCGCTTCACTGGCCATTCTGACCACGCTGGGCATTGTTTTATCGATGCTATTTGAGACGATGAACTTCTTTTCCTTGCACCCTTGGCAGGACTTTTTCCTTGGGGGGGCTTGGGCGCCGAATTTCCGTGGCAACAGCGAGCTGTCCATCCTGCCGCTGCTGTGGGGGACGATCTACATCTCTATCATCGCCCTTCTTGTCGCAGTGCCCGTGGGGCTGTTTGCGGCCGTCTACCTGAGCGAATATGCCAGCCCAAGACTGCGCACGATTGCCAAACCGCTGCTTGAGATCCTCGCCGGTATTCCGACAATCGTCTACGGTTTGTTTGCCTTGCTTACTGTTGGCCCGTTCCTTGTGGATGTCTTTGGCGCCGGCGGCTTGCTGAGCGCGGAAGGTCTGCGCGACGGCGATCCGCTGATGGCGGGCGCGACAGCCGTGGTCACGGCGGGTTTGGTGATGGGCATCATGCTGATCCCCTTCGTGTCTTCGCTCAGTGACGACATTATCAATGCCGTCCCGCAGTCGCTGCGCGACGGGTCCTACGGGCTGGGCGCTACCCCATCTGAAACAATCCGTCAGGTTGTGTTTCCCGCCGCATTGCCGGGCATCGTGGGCGCGATCCTGCTGGCCGCATCCCGCGCCATTGGCGAGACGATGATCGTGGTGTTGGGGGCAGGGGCCATCGCGCGTTTCTCTGGCAACCCGTTTGAGGCCATGACCACCATCACAACACGCATTGTCAGCCAACTGACAGGCGATACAGATTTCGCCAGCCCCGAGACATTGGTGGCGTTCGCCCTTGGCCTGACGTTGTTTGTTCTTACCTTGGGGCTGAATATTGTAGCCCTCTACATTGTCCGAAAATATCGGGAGCAATACGAATGACCGATACGACCTCCACCTCATTGTTGATCCAAGACGCGCGCACCACACGCCGCAACCGCGCCGAAGCTCGGTTCAAAGCCTACGGGCTGACGGCCATTGGCATTGGTATGTTGATGCTGCTGATCCTATTGACCACCATCATCGGGCGCGGGTATGGGGCCTTCCAGCAGACCTACCTGACGCTAGAGGTCACATTGGACGCAGCAAAACTGGATAAAAAAGGCAATCGCGATATCGCTGATATCAAGAAAGTCTCGACCTTTGGGTATAAACCCTTGTTGGCCAACGCATTTGAAACCCTGCGCGACAATGGCCAGATCACGAGCGATCTTTCGCCAAAAAAAATGGCGGGGATCCTGTCCAAAGGGGCCGAGGCGCAAATGCGCAATGCGGTGATCGCTGACATCTCCATAATTGGTGACACAGTTTCGTTCGAATTTCTCGCCTCGGGCCGTGTTGATGGCTATTTGAAAGGCCGCGTCAGCCGCGACAGTATTGCAAAAGATAAAAACATCAGCCCCGCCCAACTGGATCTGGTCGATCAATTGATGGCAGAAGGCGTTTTGGAAAAACGCTTCAATCTGGCGTTCATCACCGGCTCAGACGCGTCTGACGCGCGGCCAGAGGCTGCGGGCATCGGTGTGTCTATGGTGGGATCGTTGTTTATGATGCTGGTTGTGCTGGCCTTGGCCCTGCCCATCGGCGTTGCGGCCTCTATCTATCTAGAGGAATTTGCCCCCAAAAACTGGATTACGGATATCATTGAGGTGAATATCTCGAACCTCGCGGCGGTGCCATCAATCGTCTTTGGTATTCTGGGTCTGGCAGTTTTCATCAATTACATGCATCTGCCGAACTCAGCGCCGCTGGTGGGCGGGCTGGTGCTGACGCTGATGACACTGCCGACGATCATCATCTCGACGCGAGCCTCGCTGAAATCAGTGCCGCCCTCCATTCGGGATGCAGCACTGGGGGTAGGGGCCTCAAAGATGCAATCGGTGTTCCACCATGTCCTGCCGTTGGCAGCGCCAGGTATTCTGACGGGTACGATCATCGGTTTGGCGCAGGCATTGGGGGAAACAGCGCCGCTGCTGCTGATCGGGATGGTCGGATTTATCGCCTCAAACGGGCCTGACAGCATCAGCGCTGGCCTGATGAACCCGAATTCCGCCATGCCCGCCCAAATCTATGAATGGGCCAAACGCGCCGATCCTGCCTTCTATGAACGAGCATGGGGCGGCATCATCATTCTGCTGGTCTTCTTGATCACCATGAACGCAATCGCAGTAATGCTGCGCCGCCGCTTTGAGCGCCGCTGGTAAAAGCCGAGCAAAGGGAAGGGCGTATCATGCGCGACGAAACACAAAAACCGGAGGCTCAAGTGGCCAATACATCCAAAATCTCCGCCCGAAATGTGCAGGTGCATTACGGTGAAACCCATGCGATCAAAGACGTCAACGTCGAGATCGAGGACAAGACCGTCACCGCCTTTATTGGCCCGTCAGGCTGCGGTAAATCCACATTCCTGCGCTGCATCAACCGTATGAACGACACGATCGATATCTGCCGTGTTGCGGGCGATATTCTGATCGACAACGAAGACATCTATGACCCCAAAGTAGATCCCGTACAATTGCGAGCAAAAGTCGGGATGGTCTTTCAAAAACCAAACCCCTTTCCAAAATCGATCTATGATAACGTCGCATATGGGCCGCGCATTCACGGGCTTGCGCGCAACAAATCCGAACTGGACGACATCGTAGAGCGTGCTCTGCGCCGCGGTGCGATCTGGGATGAGGTCAAAGACCGCCTGCATGCGCCTGGCACGGGGCTGTCTGGCGGCCAGCAGCAGCGTTTGTGCATCGCGCGCGCGGTGGCGACCGAACCCGAAGTCCTGTTGATGGATGAGCCATGCTCGGCATTGGATCCCATTGCCACCGCCCAAGTGGAGGAGCTGATCGACGAGCTGCGCAAGAACTACTCTGTTGTGATTGTTACACATTCCATGCAGCAGGCCGCGCGTGTCAGCCAGAAGACCGCATTTTTCCATCTCGGGAACCTTGTTGAATTCGGCGACACCGACCAGATTTTCACAACCCCGAAAGACCCGCGCACAGAGAGCTATATCACCGGAAGGATCGGTTAAGATTATGGAAGAACACAACCACATCGCCTCTGCCTTTGACCGCGATCTTGAACAGGTTCAGGCGCAGATCATGAAAATGGGGGGGCTGGTTGAAGACGCCATTCGCCTCGCGGCAAAAAGCCTTGAGACACGGGACGAACCTTTGGCCGAGAAGGTCCGCGCGGCGGATAGGGCCATCGATATTCTGGAGGCCGAAATCAACGAAAAAGCGGCGCGTGTCATTGCGTTGCGCGCGCCTACGGCCATCGATCTGCGCATGATCCTCAGCGTGATGAAGATCTCGGGTAATCTTGAACGTATCGGTGACTACGCCAAAAACATGGCCAAACGCACCAGCGTCCTGTCGCAAATGCCCCCTGTGAATGATGCCACGGGCGCGGTGCGGCGTATGGCCCGTCAAGCGGAGGAAATGCTAAAGGACGCGCTGGACGCCTATATTCGCCGTGATGCGGAACTGGCTGCTGATGTGATCGCGCGCGATGAAGAGCTGGACCAGATGTACAACGCCTTGTTTCGTGAATTCCTGACATTCATGATGGAAGACCCGCGCAATATCACGGCCTGTATGCACCTGCATTTCATCGCCAAAAACGTCGAACGCATGGGCGATCACTGTACATCCATGGCCGAACAGGTGACCTATTTGGTCACGGGCGCGCATCCAGATGATGCCCGCACAAAAGCTGATAAAACCTCACTGAAAACAGAGGATTAGCGGCATGTCCGTAGATCAAATGCAGGTCCTATTGGTCGAAGATGAACCCGCTCAACGCGAAGTTCTGGCCTATAATCTGGAGGCGGAAGGCTATCACGTACGCCGCGCTGAGAATGGCGAAGAAGCCATGATGTTGATTGATGAAGCCGCGCCAGATTTGATCATTCTGGATTGGATGATGCCGCTGTTGTCGGGGATAGAGGTCTGCCGCCGCGTGAAAACAAGGGCAGAAACACGTGCAATTCCCGTGATCATGCTCAGCGCGCGGTCAGAGGAAATCGATGCGATACGGGGCTTGGACACGGGCGCGGATGATTATGTTATAAAACCTTACAATCTTCGCGAGCTTATGGCGCGGGTCAGGGGCCAGTTGCGCCGGACAAGGCCCGCGGCCTCAGGCGACACGCTCAGCTATGACGACATCCAGTTGAACCCGGAAACACACCGCGTGATGCGCGGCGATGAGGAAATCAAACTTGGGCCCACGGAATTCCGGCTTTTGGTGACCTTCATGGAAAAACCGGGCCGGGTGTTCAGCCGCGACCAGCTTCTTGATATGGTATGGGGCCGTGACATCTACGTTGATACGCGTACCGTCGACGTTCACATCGCGCGCTTGCGCAAAGCCTTGAAGGGCCAAGGCCAGGTCGATCCGATCCGGACCGTGCGCGGCACGGGATATGCGCTGGGGTAAGAGACCTGCAAAGAACCGGTAAACCAGATCGGTTCTTTGCGACCAAAGCACAGATAGGAAATTGCGCCATCCTTGATGGTATGTGCCCAAGCAGGCTCAGGTTACGGGACCCAAGTGCAGCATCTATTTTTCGGCTTATGGTTAACATGCATAATCAGTATTATGTAAATAAATGAATGACGTCGATCTGCCAGCATTGCGCCATAAGACATTAATATAGTGCACAAATCATCCAAAATTTACACATTCCCTTAGGAAAGCACTGTGTCTCACATCCCGCTATGACGCCCAATTGTCCCCCACGATACCCCTTGAGGACTGGACAGCTGCCCATCAGGCTGTCACAGTTTTCCAAACAAAATTTCGGGAAATAGTATGCCTTCGGTGCTTGTCATAAATGGTCCAAACCTAAATCTCTTAGGACAACGTCAACCCGAGGTTTACGGCCGCACGACGCTTGCTGATATTGAAGCCTCCTGTGCGGCTCATGCTGCGGGCTTGGGCCTTGGGCTGTCTTGTTTTCAATCAAATCATGAAGGTGCGATGATCGATGCGATCCACGCAGCCAAAGCGACGCATGACGCGCTGGTGATCAACGCTGGCGCCTACACGCATACCTCGATTGCCCTCATGGACGCTGTTGCCTCGGTTGAGCTGCCTATGGTCGAGGTGCATCTCAGCAATATTCACGCCCGAGAAGAGTTCCGCCACACCTCATACCTGTCAAAGGTTGCTCTGGGGCAAATTTGCGGGTTTGGGTCTCAGGGTTATTTGATGGCGCTTGATGCGCTTGCCACGAAACTGGGGGTGAATTCATGACCTTACGTGACTACCTTATGAGCGTTGCAGACAGCCAAAGCATCCAAAGTCTCTGGGAAGCCCATGTGGAGAAGATGGCCGAGTTCGGTTTTGATCGCCTGCTTTACGGTTTCACACGGTACCGCACATCGACCTCTCTTGGCGATCCCAGCGACTTTATCCTGCTGACCAACCACAGCCGCGACTACATCGATGTTTTTCTGGACGAAGGCCACTATTTTCACGCACCAATGGTTCATTGGGCGCTGGAAAATGAAGGAGCAAAGAGCTGGAAGCTGTTGGCAGACATGGAAAAAACCAAGACGCTGAGCCCAGAGGAACATCGTGTTCTGCGGTTCAACCGCGATATGGGTGTCACCGCAGGCTATTCGATTAGTTTCAAGTCAATCTCGGCCCGCCATAAAGGCGCAATCGCCCTGACAGCAGCTGTTGGCATGGAACAGGCAGATGTTGATGCCGTTTGGGACGCTCATGGCGCCGACATCACGTTGATGAACAACATCGTACATCTCAAAATCCTCACCCTGCCCTATACTGCGCCGAACCGCTCTCTCACGCCGCGTCAGCGCGAGGCATTGGAATGGGTTGGAGACGGCAAGACCACGCAGGACATCGCGATGCTGATGGGACTGACATCCGCCACGGTTGAGAAACACCTGCGTCTGGCCCGCGAATCCCTTGCTGTTGAGACAACTGCGCAGGCTGTGATGAAGGCTGCTTTTGCGAACCAAATGTTTGTTTTGGACATTTAACGCCAGATTTTTACCATTTAGTAAGGAATTCCCTACTTTCCCTCGGGGAAGTTAAAAGGCACATTCCCCTTGTCAGGTCGACAATGCTTAGCTGATCGGACGGAAGACCTACATAACTTTGTAATTACAAAGCTCTTTTAGGTTGCCGGACCTAGTGGGATTATTCATACCCACTGGCCGGAGAAGTTAGGGGCCTCTATTACTCTCCCCAGAGTTATCATAGAGGTGCGGTGTCAACGCAGTTGTACCAACAGCGTTGACACCCTTACCCCCGCTAGAACCCCAAAATGCAATTGGTTGGCTGCTGGGCTGCATGTTCTTGCGTGCGCAATCCACTAAATAAATAAAAAATACAAATAAATCATACGTTTGACGTGCAAACTTCATCCAGCACTTCAAGCAGCATGACCTTGTTTGCAGCCACAAAAAAGGGGCGGAGGTAACCTCCGCCCCTTTTCAATAATACTACTAAAGTGCGACCTTAGCTTTGGGCGACTTTGGCAACCTCAGCTGCGAAATCTTCTTTCACAACTTCAATGCCTTCGCCGACTTCAAGGCGTACAAAGCCTGTGATTGTCGCGCCAGCTTCTTTTGCGGCGTCCGCAACGGACAGATCTGGGTTGATCACGAACTGCTGGTTCAGCAGTGTCACTTCGGACATGTATTTCTTCATGCGACCGACGATCATTTTCTCGATCACGGCGTCAGGCTTACCTGACTCTTTTGCGATGTCGATCTGAACCTGCTTTTCTTTTTCAACAACAGCTGGGTCAAGATCCGCTTCGGACAAGGAGGCTGGGTTTACAGCTGCGATGTGCATTGCAACCTGTTTGCCGAATGCTTCGTCGCCGCCTGTCATTGCAACCAGAACGCCGATGTTGCCCATGCCAGGTGCCGCTGCGTTGTGCACGTAAGAGACAACAACATCGCCATCAATCGCGGCCATACGGCGCACGGACATGTTTTCACCGATAACCGCAACGGCGTCTGTCACAGTTTGCTCAACGGATTTGCCATCCATGTCAGCCGCTTTCAACGCGTCAACATCGGATGCGCCGATTGCAACAGCAGCAATACCCGCAACCATTTTCTGGAAGTCAGCGTTCTTGCCAACGAAGTCAGTTTCGGAGTTAACTTCAACCGCAACGCCGCGGCCGCCTTCAACTTTTACTGCGACAAGACCCTCAGCCGCGGTGCGACCGGATTTTTTGGCCGCTTTTGCCAAACCTTTGGTGCGCAGCCAGTCAATAGCGGCTTCCATGTCACCGTTGTTTTCTGTCAGCGCTTTTTTCGCGTCCATCATGCCCGCGCCGGTCGTGTCGCGTAGTTCTTTGACCATAGATGCTGTAATTGCCATCGCTATGGATCCCCTATGTGTAAAGTGTTTGCTTTCAGGGCAGAGGTTGTACCCTGCCCCGCATTACAAGCCTGTGACAGCTACAGATTACTCTGCGGCTGGTACTTCTTCAGCAACGGCTTCTTCTACAGGTGCTTCTTCCATCGCGCCCAAATCAACGCCAGCAGCGCCCAATTGTGCGGACATACCGTCAAGTGCCGCGCGTGCAGCCAGATCCGTGTACAGAGCGATTGCGCGTGCCGCGTCATCGTTACCTGGGATGATGTAATCAATGCCGTCTGGTGAGCAGTTGGTGTCAACCACGGCCACAACTGGAATACCCAGCTTGTTGGCTTCGGCGATGGCCAGCTGTTCTTTGCGCACGTCGATCACGAAGATCAGGTCAGGACGGCCGCCCATTTCGCGGATACCGCCAAGGGATGCTTCAAGCTTGCCTTGGTCACGTTCCATGCCCAGACGCTCTTTTTTGGTCAGACCTGCGAAACCCATCTCGGACTGTTCGTCGATGTTTTTCAGACGCTGGATGGACTTGGAAACAGTCTGCCAGTTGGTCAGCGTGCCGCCGAGCCAGCGGTGGTTCATGTAGTATTGTGCGCATTTCTCTGCGGCGTCGGCGATCGGTTGTGCGGCCTGACGCTTGGTGCCGACGAAAAGAATGCTGCCGCCTTTGGCGACTGTATCACGGATGATTTTCAGCGCATCGTCCAGCATTGGGACGGTCTGTGTCAGATCCATGATGTGAATGCCGTTACGTGAGCCGTAGATGTACGGACCCATACGTGGGTTCCAGCGCTGTGTCTGGTGACCAAAGTGTACGCCTGCTTCGAGCAGCTGACGCATGGAGAACTCAGGAAGAGCCATGTCGTTATACCTTTCCGGTTTAGCCTCATCGGGGGTATGATGCGCAGGATGCGTACCAACCGGCGGAACCTTTGGGATTTCTCCCCATTGGTCCCATCCCCGACTGTGGGATTAAGTAGGGCGCGGATACCCCAACATTTGTATCAAGGCAAGGGAAAAACACCGTGGGAGCCCGCCCCTGCAACAGCAGATGGGATATGGCACCGTACTTGACCGCCTAAGCCTTTGGCAGGCATTCATTATGAGCGCGGCGCACGGCATTTTCACAGGCTGCGGCCAAGGACTTGCGATCCTCAAAATCAGCAACTTTTAACGGCGCGCAATAGACAACATCAATGGCCCCTTGCCGCGCAGGCGCCAAGGTCACCAACAGATGCGGCGCAAGCTCCATATCCCCCCACCACCCGTAGAACCGCGGGTCGGCACCAGCCGGCGCATGATAGATCACAGCAACGGGCTGGATCTCTAACACCTCTTTTAGCTCAGGGGCAAAGAAGGACTGGAACAATGTTGTTTTAAACGCAATCACTTGCTGCCCATCGGTGCTGGTGCCCTCAGGGAAAAACAGCAGCTTATGCCCTGCCAGCAAACGTGACTGGAATAGTTTTGTCTGCGCCTGTGCTTCTTTGCGTGCGCGTTTGATGAAAACGGTGCCCGTGGCACGGGCCAGCCATCCAATCCCTGGCCAATTTGCGACCTCGGACTTTGAAACAAAATAAATCCGCTTGGCGGCGTTCAGCGCAAAAATATCAAGCCAGCTGGAATGGTTCGCCACCACAGCCCCGCGCCCCGCCATTGGCTGGCCCTTGATCGAGAACCGCACCCCAAGAATGCGCAACGCGCCACGGCAAACAAATTGGGTAATAAAGGGCGTGATGGGGCGATTGAGGCCAAAGACAGGACGTTCAATCAACCGCAAACACAGGGTGGCGATCAAACCTACCGACACCAAAATAATCAGCGCCGCGCCGCGCAGGATAATCCGCAGCCAGTCCGTCTTGCTGATCTTTGGGAAATCCGGATGCGCTGCTTCATTCCACGGCTCGTTCATCCTTTGGTACCCTTGTAAGTCATCGCGTCCCTCGGGCTGAGTTGTTGGGTGTCGAGGATCAAACACACATCCGTAGTATTGAATTGATGGTCCACATAGGCCCCCTCGCCAACCCAGCCTCCCAGCCGCAGGTACGCTTTGATCAGGCTCGGCACTTGCACCATGGCCGCCCGCCTATCAAGCCCCGCAGGATCGATGATATCCATAGGCTGATATTGCGCCTGGCGGGCCTTCACCCGCAGCTCTGGCGGGGCGAGATGGCGGGTATGCAACAGCGACAAAGGCGCGGCCAGAGCATCGGCATCCGTGCCATGAAAGCTCGCGACGCCAAATAAAATATCAATATCATGAGTGGCGACATAATCGGCCAAACCGGCCCACAAACAATGCATCGCAACACCGCCACGGTAGTCAGGGTGCAAACACGAGCGACCAAGCTCAAGCAGGTTCTTGCCAGAGGCTTTCAGCTTACTGAGGTCATATTCGCCTTCAGAATAAAAGCCCCCCGCCGCATGGGCCTGTGTCCCGCGCAACAGGCGATAAACGCCAATAACGGCATCACTGTTTTTGGGGGTCATGATGAGATGGTCAAAAAACGGATCAAAGCGGTCCCGCTCCAGTCCTTGATCATGATCAACCAACGCGCCGCCCCCACCCAATTCACGGACAAAAACGTCATAGCGCAGCCTTTGAGCTGCGTGCAGTTCCTCTGGCGTCTCAGCCAGTTTAACCGTGAATTCTGTCCGGCCCTGACGGGTCATGACGCGCCTCGTATTATTCAGTTGCGTCGAGATACGATGTAAGGAGGAAGTTGGCAACGCTCTTGCCAGACCCATCAGGCAATCTTAGGGTGCGAATTAAGCTGTCCTCCCCGAAGGTTACCAAATGTTAACTTCCTTAAGCAAATATCAAGCGACGATGCTTATCCTTCAAAAACAGGCGTTAACGCAATTCGACTACTATCAATCACCACTTTGCCCGCATCTGGGAAGTTGACCGTCAATTTGCCAGCGATATTACTCTGGACTTGTCCGGTACCCCAATCTGGCATGTCAGGGTGACGTACCAACATGCCCGGTGTTAAAATCGCATTGAAATCATCCATCCACTTTCCCTTATTCGTCAGGAGACCGACCATATGGGCCAAGACTTAGACTTTGCCACGTTGATTGGCAGCAGAATTTGTCATGACTTGATATCGCCAATCGGGGCGATCAACAATGGCATTGAGCTGCTTGAGATGAGCACGTCTAGTGCGGGCCCAGAGATGTCCCTGATCTCAGAGAGCGTGTCAAATGCAAGCGCGCGCATCCGCTTTTTTCGGATCGCTTTTGGGGCAGCGGGCGGTGAAAGCATTGGCAGACCAGAGGTCGTCTCCATTCTTAATGACGTCTACACTGGGTCGCGGATGTCGGTGGCTTGGGGGCCGCTTCAGGGGATCCCACGCCGAATTGTGCGGCTGTCTTTTCTGGCTGTGATGTGTTTGGAAACGGCAATGCCCTATGGCGGACGCGTCGAGATCACCGAAGACGGCGATCACATCCTGCTCACTGCTATTGCGGATAAGATGAAAATCGACAGCGACCTTTGGGGGCTGATGGAAACAGCCCAAACCAGACAGGATCTGCGCCCCGCCCATGTTCAATTCGGACTTCTGCCCGTCGTCGCTGAAAGCGAAACGCGCGCCCTTGAGATCTCCACCTCAGAGACGCGCATCACCATTCGGATTTAACCGCGAACGGTCCCGTCACCCGTCACAAGATATTTGAAGCTGGTCAATTGAGCAGCCCCTACAGGACCGCGCGCATGCATTTTGCCCGTGGCGATCCCGATCTCAGCCCCCATACCGAATTCGCCCCCATCAGCGAATTGAGTGGAGGCATTATGCATCAAGATTGCACTGTCTAATGTGTTCATAAACGTGGCGGCGGCGTGGGCGTCTTCGGTGATGATGCAATCGGTGTGGTTGGATCCATACTGGCGGATATGCGCCACAGCGTCCTCTAGACTGTCGACCTGACGGGCGGCAATGATCATATCCAAAAATTCAGTACCCCAATCGCCGTCGGTTGCAGGGATCACCCCCTCAACAGTTTGCAAAGCAGCATCGGCGCGAACCTCGACACCCGCAGCAAGCAGGGCCTTAATCAGGCCCCTGCCGATTGTGGCGGCCACGTCTTTATGGATCAGCAGACATTCAGCAGACCCGCACACCCCTGTGCGCCGTGTCTTTGCGTTCATCACAACCCGCAGCGCTTTTTCTGCGTCGGCCTCGGCGTCGATGTAGATGTGCACAATCCCCTCTAGATGGGCAAAGACCGGCACCCGCGCTTCACGTTGCACCAAACCCACCAAGCCTTTGCCACCGCGCGGCACAATAACATCGATCGTGTCCGTCATCGTGAGCATTTCCTTCACTGCTGCACGGTCGCGTGTCGGCACCAACTGGATTGCATCCTCAGGCAGGTTGGCGTCCAACAGGCCCTGCTTGAGACAGGCGTGCAGGGCTTGGCTGCTGTGGAAACTCTCTGATCCGCCCCGCAAAATAACAGCATTGCCAGCCTTCAAACATAGCGCACCCGCGTCGGCTGTCACATTGGGGCGGGATTCGTAAATGACCCCGATCACCCCCAAAGGCGTGCGAACACGGCGAATATTCAGGCCGCTGGGTTGCTCCCATTCGGCCAAGGTCTCCCCCACTGGGTCGGCTTGTTCTGCAATCGCGCGCAGGCCGTCAATAATCCCCTGCAAGCGGTCTTCATCCAACATCAGACGGTCCAACATTGCAGGGCTCAGACCTTTTTCGGTGCCGTAGGCCATGTCTTTTGCATTGGCGGCAAAAATATCTTCACGTCTGGCCCAAACCGCCTGCGCGGCTGAGATCAGCGCAGCATGTTTACGCTCAGCGCTGGCTGTGGCCAGTTGCGCTGCCGCCGCCTTGGCGCGTTGGCCGATATCAGCCATCAGAGTGGAAATATCTTGGGTCATCGTTTTGTCCTTACAAAGCCATGTCATTGCGGTGGATCAGGGCTGCCCGCCCTGGATAGCCTAAGAGGTCTTCGATCTCGGCACTTTGGTGGCCCTTGATCTGCGCCGCCTCCTCAGAGGTATAGCGTGACAAACCATAGCCGATGCCAGCCCCGTCAGGGCCGATCAAGGCCACCGCATCACCCCGCCCGAAACGGCCGCTGACGTCTGTTATGCCTGCGGGCAACAGGCTGTTGCCGCGGCTCAATGCATCAACGGCACCCGCGTCCAGCGTTAACGTGCCCAGCGGTTTCATCGCTGAAATCCACCCTTTGCGGGCGGCTTGGGGATCTGTTTGCGCGGTAAACCAAGTGGCATTTGCCCCTTCATTCAGCGCAGTCAAAGGCCGCAGCGTGAAACCGCTGGTGATGGCCATGGCACAGCCCGCAGATACGGCGGTCTTGGCTGCCATCAGTTTGGTTTTCATGCCACCTTTGCTCAGCCCCGATCCTGCATCGCCAGCCATTGCTTCGATTTCTGGCGTGATTTTATCAATCACATCATAACGTTTCGCATTGGCGTCTTGGGAAGGATTGGCGCTGTAGAAACCATCAACATCCGACAGCAAGATCAGCTGATCTGCCCCTACTGTCACTGCGATTTGGGCCGCCAAACGGTCGTTGTCACCGAAACGGATTTCATCGGTGGCAATGGTATCGTTTTCATTAACGATAGGCACGGCGCCCAACCCCAGCAGTGTTTCCAGTGTTGCGCGGCTGTTCAGGAAACGTCTGCGATTTGCGCTGTCTTCCAACGTGACCAACACCTGCGCGGTGGTCACACCGTCGGGCGCCAGCGCTTCTTCATAGGCGCGCGCCAAACGGATTTGCCCAACGGCTGCGGCGGCTTGGGACTGCTCGAGCGCCAGCGATCCTGTGCCCAACCCCAGTACGCCGCGCCCCAACGCAATGGACCCCGACGACACCAGAACAACATCAACACCCGTCTGTTTCAGCCACACAACATCGCGCGCCAAAGACTGTAACCACTGCGCGCGCAGCAGGCCCGTATCGCGATCGACCAACAGCGCCGATCCGATTTTGATAACAATACGGCGTGCCTGCGTTAGGGATGCCAAGGCGCTTGCTCCTCGGCTGGTTTTTGGCGAATGCGGTCATCGTCGATCTCGCCCCGCAAGGCACGCAGGACTTCAACTGTATTTGTCTGGGCCACGCCAGACATGTGCATCACCGCCCCACCACAGGCTTTTTTCAATTCATCAGAGGTAGTTGCGAGCTCTTCTTCATCCAATGCATCAATTTTATTCAGCACAGTGATGCGGGGGCGATCGGCCAGTTCACCTCCGTAGGCCTCGAGCTCAGTAATGATCGTGTGGTAGTCCTCGATGAAGCTGGGCGACGTGCCATCCACCAGATGCAGCAGCACTGCACAACGCTCAACATGGCCCAAGAACCGCGTCCCCAGACCACGACCATCATGCGCGCCCTCAATCAAACCAGGAATATCAGCAACAACAAATTCAGTATTATCAACGCCTACCACGCCTAAGTTCGGGTGCAATGTGGTGAAAGGATAGTCGGCAATTTTGGGGCGCGCGTTGGATGTGGCCGCAAGGAATGTCGACTTACCCGCGTTAGGCAGGCCCAGCAGGCCCACATCCGCGATCAGTTTCAGTCGCAACCAAAGCGTTCGTTCCACGCCATCCTGACCGGGGTTTGAACGGCGTGGTGCTTGGTTGGTTGCAGATTTGAAATGCAGGTTGCCGAAACCACCGTTACCACCGCGCGCCAGCTTCACGCGCTGGCCCAGTTCGGTCATGTCTGCGATAACCGTTTCCTGGTCTTCGTCCAAAATCTCGGTTCCAACAGGAACGCGCAGCACGATGTCGTCGCCATCCTTGCCAGTCCGTTGCTTGCCCATGCCGGGTTGGCCATTTTTAGCAAAGAAATGCTGCTGATAGCGGAAATCGATAAGCGTGTTCAGCCCATCCACAGCTTCGGCCCAAACCGTACCGCCGCCGCCGCCATCCCCGCCATCAGGGCCACCATATTCAATGTATTTTTCGCGGCGAAAGGACACGCAGCCACCGCCACCGGCACCTGAGCGAATATATACTTTGGCAAGATCGAGGAATTTCATGTTTTATCCTAATAGTTTACCGCAGCTTGAGGCTGTAGGTCCAAGTGGGCACAGTGGCATTACGTGCCAGACAGAAAATTTCGGCATCGCCCAGATAGGCAAATCCCGTATTGGTGAGCACTTTGGCAGAGGCTGGATTGTCATGAAAGACCGATGCGAACATCGCATCATTGTCCAGCGGATTGCCCGCAACAATTGCTTGCACTGCATCTGAGGCCACGCGGCTGTTCCAGAAGGGCGGCGCAACCCAATAGCTGACTTCAGATTGATTGCGGTCCAGATGCGTCAGACTGATGACGCCCATGACCTCGCCGCCATTCGCATCGGTGCCTTCTGCATTGCTACCGTCCATGACCCAGACGTCTTCTTCACGATCAGGCGCCATTGCCCGTTCGATAAACCCTGAAATCACGCCAGGCGGCAAAGGATGCGGCAACCGCGG
Source organism: Sulfitobacter sp. (assembly GCA_039967155.1). Lineage (GTDB taxonomy): Bacteria > Pseudomonadota > Alphaproteobacteria > Rhodobacterales > Rhodobacteraceae > Sulfitobacter. Next base: position 15,864 of record JBDVSG010000122.1, read on the forward strand.
CGTGCTTTGCGCAAGGCGGGCATCCCCCGCGTAATGTTCGATCCGAGTGAGGTCGGACATCCGCACTGGACGCAGCGAAAAGCGTTCGGTTTGCATGGTGATTTGTTGGGGGCGCATGTCCATGGATCAGGACCCTCCTGCGAACACAAGAATAAGAACGGATGCAACTGTGATCATTGCAAACACCCCCATCAGATAGGCGGCGTGCTTTGTTCTTTCAACCGTATGCGCGGCTGCCGCCCACGAAGGAGGCCGGATCGGCCGATCGCCCCCAGTGCCCGCAACAAAGGAAGGGACGTAGGCCCCTAAAGTGCTTCTGGCGTGGCCCCATCTGCAAAGGGCGTTTGATGTTGTTGACATATCAGCCCTCCTTTCTGGGATGGGACGAGATTGGAACGTTTGGTGCGTAGAACAAAAAAGGGACCGGCGTTTCCGCCGATCCCTGATTTTAGTTCATCTTCCGGGTACGGCTTATTCTGCAGCTTCTGCTACCGGTACGATGGAGATGAATGTGCGGTTTTTCAGGCCCTTGTGGAACTGAACGTTACCTTCAACAGTTGCAAAGATCGTGTGATCCTTGCCCATGCCAACGTTATCACCAGGCCAGAACTTTGTTCCGCGCTGACGCACAACGATGTTGCCAGGGATAACGGCTTCGCCGCCATATTTCTTTACGCCAAGACGACGACCAGCTGAGTCGCGGCCGTTACGTGACGAGCCGCCTGCTTTTTTATGTGCCATTAGGTCTCTCCTTAACCTTTTGCCAGCTCTTTGGCCTGTGCGATCCAGTCTTCACGACCCACACGACCTTTGAACGACAGTTTCTCTTCAATAGCTTCCACGTCTGCATCTGTCCATGCCGCGATCTGTGCGAATGTTGTAATGCCTTCTGCGTGCAGCTTGCCTACGATAACCGGACCAACACCTGAGATGGTGGACAGATCGTCGCCGTCAGACTTGGCTGCTTTCTTTGCCTTTGCAGGCTTTTCAGCTTTTGGCGCTTTTGCTTCTTTGGCGGGCTTTGCTGCTTTGGCGGGCTTTGCTGCTTTTACAGGTGCTGCATCTACGGATGCGCCTGTGATTGCTGCAACAGCTGCTGCGGAAACAGAACCGGTACCGATTGCTGCTGCAACGCCGGATTTACCTGCGCCAGATTCCAAGATGTCTGTAATCTTGACCAAGGTCAGTTTTTGACGGTGACCCTTTGTGCGCTTTGAGGAGTGCTTACGACGGCGCTTCACAAAGTGAATAACCTTTTCGCCTTTTATCTGATCAACAACTTCGGCTTGTACGCCTGCGTCTTCGATCATGGGCGCGCCAACCTGTGGGTTGTCACCGCCGAGCATCAGCACTTCGTTGAATTGAACAGTCTCACCGGCAGATGCCGCAATACGTTCCACGCGCAGCATATCGCCGGCTTGAACTTTATATTGCTTACCGCCTGTTTTCAGGACCGCAAACATAGGTCTTCCTTCACATTTTCCGCGTCTTGTGGTCCCCGTATCGGGTGTTTTCGGATCAGGCTTAACCGTGACCCACCTCGGACAGCGCGCCCTCAGGGCGTCATTAAAAAAATAGACCCGAACACATCAAGGACATGTCGGGTTGGCGGCTTATCGGGTGAATGTGGATATAAGTCAACCCGCATCGCTACGCATCGCGGTGTTTTTCGAATTATCCCAATGCAGCGGTGGCTTTCGGGCGCTGCTACAGGTCTTGGGAAGACAGATTGAGCGCAATCGCGCGTCCTAACGCGTAGGATATATCATCATAGAGCGGATCAAACCCAGCAAATAGTGCCGCATTTAGGGCCTTACCTTCTGGCGTGGCGGTAAAATCGGCATAGAGCGTCAGCTCTTCTAGGCTGAGCGGACTATATGCCAACAGCATAAATCCCCCCAGCCAACTGACCGTATCAGCACTAATTTCGTCGCGCCCCGACATGACATCTGTCAGCATCTCTTCTTCGGACATTTCCAAGAAACCTCCGTCAACCAACGCGCGCAAGAAATGATAGCTGGCATTCAGCGCGGCAGTTGTGTTGCGGTTCACCAAATCCCCAACAACAATCATGCGGTCAATCTGCGCCAGACGCGCGTCTTCGCTGCCCTCTGCTGCGGCAAATTGCGCGCGGGCTTCTTCCTCGATCAGCGGATCGGCCATTGCCGTGCGGGCAGAGTTTTCCAATGTAACGATTTTGTTGCCCAGATCCGACCCCATGAACAGGATGACATTTTCCAATGCATCGCCGTTTAAGTTAGGCTCAACCCCCGCACGTATGGCTTCGCTGATCCGCTCGACGTCATAGATGCGTGCGACTTGTTGTTCCCAAGCGTTGCCGCCCTGCCCCTCTAGCCAGTCTTGATCCAGACTGGTGCCATAGCTTACCCCTTCGTGGTGTAAGATCGTGCTGAGCTGGCGGATCTGCAGGACATCCATCAGCACCGTGTGACGCGCGCCCGCCCATACGGGCAGCGCTGTAAGCGCCACCAAGAAAAAGGCCATCAGGCGCCGCATCGCGCTGATGCGACCAACGGACATCATAAATCCTGACTGGGTTGCATGACACGCAAACGGTCCGCAACCGCCTCAAACCGATTGGCCATGATTTCATATTGCACAGCATTCATCAGCTCATACACCTGCTTCATATCGGGATGTTCCAAGGCCTCTGCATAGGTGACAACCTCTGCATCCGAAAACGCCTGATAGGTATAGGCCGCGCCCTCCAGCGCGCTTTGACGCAAGTTCTCGCGCAGCTCGGGCTCTTGCGATTTCATCGCTTCACGCAGGTCAGGTTCCTCCATCTGTAAATCAATCACGCCTGCCCCCGCCGCCGCCATTAAGAACCTGATCTGCACTTCTTGGATCGCGCGCAAAGAACTGTCCTCGCTGCCGCTGGCGGCATTGAGACGCTCCAAAATAGCGACACGCGGCGATGCGATGCCACGCAGACCTTCGACGATCTGGCCTCCGCTTTCCGATTTCAGCCCGTCTTCTTCAACCATATGAGAGCTGTTTTCCACCACGACCAAACGCCCCCCCAGATCGGTGGCATAAAATTCTGCTGCGTGGCGGAGAAGGTCCTCAGACAGAGTTTTCTCTAACAGTTCGATGGCCATGTCGTGCATCAGCTCGGCCTCGAATACCTCGCCCACCAGCCGCTTCCATTCTGATCCGAAGTCTTCCGCCTGAAGGCCCAGCATCTGCGGGGCTGCGTCGGCAGACAAGCGAATGCTCTCCAATGCGACATCAAAACCGGTCACTTCCAAGAAAGCCTCAAGCTTTTCCCGTTTTGCTGTCTGTGCATGGGCGCCCAGCCCAGAGCAAACAAACATCAAGGTCATGAGGGCCATCATCAAGCTTTGGCGGATCATATGCATGCGCAGTCCCTTTGCTATTGGTATGCCTCAACCTAGCCAAACTAGGGCCCTCTGCAATGAAAAACCAGCGAAGCCCGAAAGAACAAGCGTGCCCCCCTTGCCCACCCGCGAAAACCCGCCTAAAGGATCGCCCCAAGACCCCAGCGCGGAGAGGTGCCGGAGTGGTCGAACGGGACGGTTTCGAAAACCGTTGAAGGTGCAAGCCTTCCCAGGGTTCGAATCCCTGTCTCTCCGCCATGACTTTTCCTGCCGAAAACTTGAAACCCCATATTTTACGAGTACTTACCCCTCTAAAGGGTGTTTTTCGTATCTTATGTGCCAACCAAACACCCCGAAATTGCTACACAACCTGCTACACAGCAGGTCCGTCGCGGGGTGCGTTATGTCTGTGATCAAACGAGGAAATCAGTGGTGCCTGCGCCGCCGTGTACCTGTGGAATTTCAGCCGGTCGAATCTCGCTCCGAGGTCTGGATCAGCCTAAAAACGGATTCTCGGCGGCTTGCAGGTGAGAAAGTACCAGCGGTTTGGAAAGAACAGGTTGCGGCGTGGAAAGCACGGTTGTCCGGTCATGATGACGATGCGGTGAAGCACTTTGAGGCTGTTCAGGATTTGGCGTCGGCCAAGGGTGTGCGGTACATGCCGCTAGATCAGGTGGTGCAGCTGCCAATCGACACACTGCTGGATCGGATTGAGACGAATGCCAATCGTGATCAACGCCCTGATCCGGTGGAGGCAACAGCTGTATTAGGCACAAAGCAGCCTCCAGCGTTGACTGTCACGCAGGCGCTGGAGACCTATTGGACGCTGGCCAAAGACAAGACCTTTGGCAAAAGCGAAGATCAGAAGCGGCGTTGGGAGAACCCGCGGAAGAAAGCAGTCCGGAATTTCGTGAGCGTCGTCGGTGATAAGCCGATGAACCACATCACTGCCGATGATATGCTGGAGTTCCAGGGATATTGGCAGGAGCGGATCGAGATTGGCGGTCTCACGGCGAACAGCGCCAACAAGGATTTGATTCACCTCGGCGACATTCTTAAGACCGTGAACAGCATGAAGCGGTTGGGGTTTGTTCTGCCGCTGGATGGCCTCGCGTTCAAAGAGGGCGAAAAATCCGAGCGTCCGCCATTCAGTGATGACTGGATCCGAACGAAGCTCTTGGCTCCAAACGCCCTGATGGAGTTAGACCCAGAGGCGCGGGCCATCTTCCTCGGCATGGTCAACACGGGGTATCGCCCCTCTGAGGCGGCCTGTGCTACACCGGATCAGTTCTATTTGGATGCAGATATCCCGCATTTGATTGTGAGATCACGGCTTGGTCGGGCGATTAAGAATAAGAACTCGAAGCGTGTCATCCCGCTGGTGGGTGTGAGCTTGGAGGTTATAAGAGCATTTCCAGATGGCTTTCCGACATACCGTGAAAACGATTCAGGCCTGTCCTCCACAGTGAACAAATACCTGCGCGCCAACGGCCTGATGGAGAGCGACGACCATGTGGTGTATTCGTTGCGTCACAGTTTTGAGGATCGATTGTTGCGGGCTGGTGTGGATGATCGCGTACGTCGCGATTTGATGGGTCATAGTCTGAACCGTGAGCGGTACGGTCAAGGCGGCGGATTGGCGTTCAAAGCGGAAATGGTTCAGCGCATCGCGTTTTGATGTTCGGCAGGAAGAAACTGACGGACGCGCTCAATCGCGTCGTTCCGTGATTTGATGTCCGCCAGTTCCCGCTCCAGCCGTTCGAAAACCGGAATGAAGATGGGGTCATCGACAACAAGCAATGCCACCGTGCCCAGAGCTTTGACGATCCTCGCCTCCAACACATCAGCAGCAGGAGGCGCGGAAGCGCGTCTTGTTGTCTGGGGGATATGAGGCGAGGCGTACTGCAAGCAATAGGTCTCCGGCCGCGCAAACGCGGTACAAAAGGCGAGGATGGGTGAAGACCGACAAGGCCCGTGGGGTGCCTATTTATAGCACAGGGACGCCGTTCCGATCTCGGGCAAACTCGGGCATGCATGTCGATAATTGTGGAAAACATATCAGGTCAGATCAGCGAAAATGGTTCCAAGGTGCCCTTGGTTCAAGGTTTCCAAAGGGAGCAACGCGTCCCTTGGTGGGGTTTTGAAAGGGGCAAAGCTCCTTCACCGGATCGGGATAACGCAAGTTATGCCGAGTAGGTTCTGTGA
>JBDVSG010000123.1:0-16170 GCA_039967155.1 Sulfitobacter sp.
GGCGCTGTATTGAATTCCCAATTCGACCAAACCCCAGAGCCCGCGATCACCCCGACACAAGATCAAGAAGCCGCCGCCGCATTGATGCTATCCGCGATGATCCAAGCCGCCAAATCGGACGGTACTTTTGATGAGGCCGAGAAAGAAAAGCTGCTGGGCCATTTGGGCGACGTTGACGCCGAAGAGGCTGCATTTGTACAGGCACAGCTTCAGGCCCCCGTCGATATTGAGGGCTTGGTCGCCAACACGCCTGAAGGTTTGGCGCAGCAAACCTACGCGATGAGCGTGATGGCCATCGATCTGGATACCGGCGACGAGGCCCAATATCTGCACAAGCTGGCGACGGCCTATGGGTTGGCACCTCAGCAAGTGAACGAAATTCACGCGCAACTGGGTGTGGCCTCGCTCTATACCTAAGATCGTTGAAATCACAGGAATACAAAAAAGGCGCCTCTTGTGGGGCGCCTTTTTTATTGGTTGAATGCTGACTTTATGCCGCGCCGCTGGCAGCACCGCCGCCGCCGCTGCGCCGTCTGCGACCACCACCAGGCTTGCCGCCGCCGGCAGATCTAGCTGCACCGCCGCCAGGCTTGCCACCCCCCTGTGGGCGACCGCCACCACTGCGACCGCCGCCGCCACCGCTGCGCCCACGGCCACCACGGCCCTTTTGCTTTGGTTTGTCGGGGATTTCATGGCTTTCCCATACGCGGCCAGAGGCCACTGGAATGCGGATGCCCATGACTTTTTGAATGTCGATGAATTCGCCCATCTCGTCAGGGGCACAAAAAGCCACGGCAGCGCCGTCTTTGCCAGCCCGTGCAGTCCGCCCGATGCGGTGCACATAATTGTCAGGCACATTGGGCAATTCATAGTTGTAGACGTGCTTTACATCAGGAATATCCAACCCCCGCGCCGCAACATCCGTTGCCACCAACACTGTGATGTCGCCCTTTTTAAAGCCGTCAATCGCGCGGTCACGCTGGCCTTGGGATTTGTTTCCGTGAATGGAGGCGGCCTCGAAACCTTCTTTGACCAAATCCTTCATCAGCTTTTCGCAGCCGTGCTTTGTGCGCCCAAAGACCAGCGCGCGTTCGCCTTTATGCTCGCTCAGCAGTTCGATCAGCAGGTTTTTCTTCTCGGCTTTGGCGATGAAATGAACCTCTTGGGTCACTTTATCTGCGGCCTTACCCGGAGGAGACACTTCGATGCGGATCGGGCTGTTAAGATAGCTATTGGCGATCTCATTCATCAGCTTGGGCATGGTGGCCGAAAACAGGAACGTCTGGCGGGTTTTCGGAATCACCTGAGAGATCTTACGCAGGTCATGGATGAACCCCATGTCCAGCATTTGGTCTGCCTCATCCAGCACCAGAAATTTCGCCTCATCCAAACGCACCGCGCGGCGGTCCATCAAATCCAGCAAACGTCCCGGTGTTGCGACAAGGATATCGGTCCCGCCGTGCAGACGTTTGATCTGGGTGTTAATGTTTTGCCCCCCCACAACCATCGCCACTTTGATCGGAGTGCTTTCGGCAAAGGCGCGCAAGTTCACGCTGATCTGTGTGGCCAATTCACGGGTGGGCGCCAGCACAAGGCCGCGCACGGATTTCGGGTTGGGGCGGCCTTCCAGTTCCAACATACGGGCAACCAGCGGGATGCCAAAGGCGGCTGTTTTACCGGTACCTGTTTGGGCCAACCCCATCACATCGCGACCATTCAGCCCGTGTGGGATTGCTTGTTTTTGGATTGGCGTCGGTTCATTCAGGCCCATCGCCGCCAGTCGTTTCACCAGAGCTGAGGGCAGCTCCATCATGTCAAAATCGCTCATTCGTTACTCTTTTTCCGCGCCGCAGATTCCCTGCGCGCTGTCTCGTCGTGGTGCGCATAACCCGATCGCAAGGACGGGCCAACTGCCCTGCCCTTGTCGGAATGCGTCTGGCCCCACGCGTGATTTTGGGATCAAGGGGCGACCTTGCGTATGCGAATATACTCCGCAGCCTGCTCACGCGGCAGAAGGCGCGCCCTAGCCCCCACATGGGGGTTCTGCGGTGGTATGTCAACGGTCGATGGAGGCATGCACAGCGGGTACCGCTTGCACACTGCCTAATAAAGGCGCATCAGGATGCAAATTTATGCAGGATGTACCGATGGACAATATGCGAGGCGCTCTTTTCATGGTGGTATCCATGCTAGGTTTTGCGATCGAAGACAGTTTTATCAAAATGATGGGCGACGCTTTGCCTGTCGGCCAGATCCTGTTGCTGTTGGGGCTGGGTGGGGCCAGTGTTTTTGCCGCTGTGGTTCTAAAACAGGGGCGTCGCTTGTTTGAGCCCGCCATGCTGTGCAAACCCGTTCTGATCCGCAGCTTCGGCGAGATCATGGGCACTATGTGCTTTATTTCAGCCATCGTGTTTACCCCGCTGTCCACAGCCTCTGCGATTTTGCAGGCCAATCCGCTGGTCGTCACATTGGGCGCTGCGGTGTTTTTAGGCGAAACCGTGGGCTGGCGCCGCTGGGCCGCTATTTGCGTAGGATTTTTGGGCGTCCTGCTGATCATCCGCCCTGGCACTGAAGGGTTCTCTCCCCTTTCTTTGCTGGCTGTGGGCGGTGTTTTGGGGCTTGCCTCACGCGATGTTGCAACGCGCATCGTGCCCGCAACGCTCTCTACCATGCAGCTTAGTTTTCTGGGGTTTCTGGTTTTGATCCCCGCAGGGCTGTTGCTGCTGCCGATCACGGGCCAAAATCTTGAGCCGATGGATCTCAGGTTGATCGTGCTCATGGGCGCGTCGATCGTCTTTGGCGTTTTTTCCTATTACGCGATTGTGGCTGCCATGCGCGTGGGCGAAGTCAGCTTTGTCACGCCTTTCAGATACTCTCGCCTGATCTTTGCACTGATCATTGGCATCGCCTTTTTCAACGAAAGCCCAGACGTCTGGACCCTGATCGGCGCCAGTGTGATTGTCGCCTCAGGCATCTATACTGTCATGCGAGAGCGCAAACACCGCGCCAATCTGCCCCCAAGCCCTTCCCAAGCCTGAGTCCGCACGGTAAGACAGGCCCAAATTTAACGACCCTGACCAAAACGACAATCCCAAAGGATATGCCGCCATGAGCACCATTATTGACATCCACGCCCGCGAAATTCTTGATAGCCGTGGCAACCCCACTGTCGAAGTCGACGTGATCCTAGAAGATGGCACAATGGGTCGCGCAGCGGTGCCTTCTGGTGCGTCAACCGGCGCCCATGAGGCCGTTGAAAAACGTGACGGCGATAAAACACGCTATTTCGGTAAGGGCGTGATGGAGGCTTGTGCCTCCGTGAACGGTGAAATCGCCGAAGCGCTGGTGGGCATGGATGTGACCGAACAGGTCGATCTGGACGAAGCCATGCTGGAGCTGGACGGCACCCCAAACAAATCACGCCTTGGTGCAAACGCGATCCTTGGTGTTTCATTGGCATGTGCAAAAGCCGCAGCAGATTTCTGCACGCAGCCGCTTTATCGCTACGTCGGCGGCACATCCGCGCGTGTGCTGCCCGTCCCGATGATGAACATCATCAACGGCGGCGAACATGCGGATAACCCAATCGATATCCAAGAATTCATGATCATGCCTGTCGCCGCTGAAAACATCCGCGATGCAATCCGCATGGGTGCAGAAGTGTTCCACACCCTGAAAAAGGAACTTGGCGCTGCTGGGCTTGCCACCAGCGTGGGTGATGAAGGCGGCTTTGCGCCCAACATTGGCTCCACCCGCGAAGCGATTGATTTCATTATGAAGTCCATTGAAAAAGCGGGCTACAAGCCAGGCGAGGAAATCTACCTTGCACTCGATTGTGCCGCGTCTGAATACTATAAGGATGGCAAATATGTCCTTGCTGGCGAAGGCAAAACACTGTCCTCGGAAGAAAATGCTGATTACCTGAAAGCGCTGGTAGATGATTACCCCATCATCAGCATCGAAGACGGTATGCATGAAGATGACTGGGACGGCTGGATCGCCCTGAACAAGGCCATCGGTGACAAGGTACAGCTGGTCGGCGACGATCTGTTTGTGACAAACCCTGCGCGTCTGGCCACTGGGATCGAAAAAGGTGCCGCCAACTCCATGCTGGTAAAAGTAAACCAAATCGGCAGCTTGACCGAAACTCTGCAAGCAGTCGACATGGCGCACCGTGCGGGTTTCACCAATGTCATGTCCCACCGTTCGGGCGAAACAGAGGATGCCACCATTGCTGATTTGGCCGTGGCGACAAACTGCGGCCAGATAAAAACCGGCTCGCTGTCGCGTTCTGACCGGTTGGCAAAATACAACCAGTTGATCCGCATTGAAGAAGCGCTGGGTGAAACGGCACAATACGCCGGCCGCAGCATCCTCAAGTAAGCTGCGACGTGCAGCACGAGGAACACATCAAAGGGGGCGGCATCATTGGTGTCGCCCTCCTTTCTTTTTTAACAGGCGCGATCTTATTCAGGAGTTGGCCACATGCCCCTTATCATTCGCCCCGCGACATCCTCTGAAGATCTAGACGCTGTGCGTCAGCTCTGCTGGGATTACCGCACCCATTTGGCCAGTCTTTCCCCTGTAGAGGCAAAGATGATGGATCTGTTTTACCCAACGCCCAAATACGCGGCCCTGATGGAAGCCCTCCAGACCGAGCACGCGCGCCCGCAAGGCATCATTTTATTGGCAGAACTAGACGGCGCGCCCGCAGGGTGCGCGATGACCCATGCTCTTGACGCTGAAACCTCCGAAATCAAACGCGTGTTTGTGGCACCTAAGGCCCGAGGGCACGGTATCGCGCAAAAGCTCATGGTCGCCTTGATGGATCAGGCGCGCGCGGATGGGTATCGCCGCGCGGTATTGGATACGTCGGTCAACCTTGGCCCTGCCCGCGCGCTATACACCAAATTGGGCTTTAGCGAACGCGGCCCCTATCAAGACATCCCCGAGATTGCGCTGCCGCATCTTGTGTTTTTTGAGGCGGCTCTGTGACCGCAGATGACATCATCCAAAAGCTGAACCTCGCGCCGCACCCCGAGGGCGGGCATTACCGTCAAACTTGGGTGGCGGAAAACCAAGGGCGTGCAACGGGAACCTGCATCTATTTCTTGCTCAAAGCAGGCGAGCGCAGCGATTGGCACCGTGTTGATGCAACAGAGATTTGGTTGTACCATTCTGGGGCGCCGCTGGTCCTTGGTATGGCTGCCAGCGCCAAAGGCCCTGCGCGCGATCATTTGCTGACCCCTGATCTAACCGCAGGCGCGCCGCAAATTATCGTACCCGAAAACCACTGGCAGCGGGCACATAGCACAGGGGCATATACTTTGGTCAGCTGCACCGTTTCCCCTGGCTTCACGTTTGAGGGATTTACCCTCGCCCCTCATTTGGAGATCCCGACATGAGCCGCAAACGCACGATTGCCCTATCAGGCCTAGCGGTCCTTGGAGGACTGGCGTTGATCGAAAACGCAACCCGTAGCGTCACCGTTTTGCCCGCAACCGTCATCGAGATTGTCGAGCTGGTGCCAGACGCTGGCCCTGATCGTTTTCAGGTGATGATTGAACTGGCAGAGGGCGACACCCACGCGTTGGTGCCCCAATCCATCCGGCCAGTGCTGCACATTGGCGATGCGCTCTGCGTGCAGATGCACAAACGCAGCTGGGCCGCACCGAAGTTTCAAAAATCATCAGCAAGCAGCTGCTAGGGCAAACTAACGGTGCCCCCGCCGACCGCCGCACGCACGCCCGTTGTGCCCGCGCAGCTGGTAGGCATCCCGCGCGCCACGCGCACAGCCAGATAGGCAAAGGCCTGCGCCTCCAGCATATCGCCATCCAGCCCGACCTCTTCAATTGCGGTGACAGGGCAATCCAACGACACCTCTAGCATCTGCATCAGCACAGGATTGCGCCGCCCGCCCCCTGTAACCAAAACTTGGGACGGCGCGCTGGGGCAATGCTGCATCGCCTCGGCCACACCCGCAGCGCACATGGCGGTCAGCGTGGCAGCCGCATCGGCATCAGACAATTCGCGCACCAATGCGACCATTTCCTCAAAATCATTTCTGTCCAATGACTTGGGCGGCATGCGGGCGAAATATGGTTCGGCCAGAAACAGCTCTAGCGCGCCCATCTCAACGGTGCCGCCGCGTGCGACCAGCCCGTCTTTGTCATAAGGTTTGCCAAGACGTTCTTGCATCAGGTCATTTACAGGCGCGTTGGCAGGCCCTGTATCAAAGGCCAGCAATGCGCCCTGCATCTGCGGTTCGGCCACCCGCGGATCAACCCATGTCAGGTTCCCCACACCGCCCAAGTTCAAGAACGCCACAGGACCATCAGCGCCGATGTAGCGGGCACAGGCGTGGTGGAAGAACGGCGCCAGCGGCGCGCCTTCGCCGCCCATCTCAACATCCGCCGTGCGGAAATCCCAGACCACTGGCACGCGCAGCTCATCCGCTAGCATCGCCCCATTGCCGACCTGCAAAGTCCCCTGCAGCCGTGGCGCATGGGCCAGCGTCTGGCCGTGAAAGCCGATGAGATCGACATCCTTGTAGCCGCGCAGCGCTTCCAGATGCGCCGCCTCGACCACGGCTGCGGCTGTCTCAACCGCCTCACCCGACCATTGCCCAAAGCCCGCAGCGATCGCTGCGCGTTCATCCGCGGTGTAATTGCGATAGGAAGATCGCCCGAACGCCACGATGTCATGGCCGTCTGTGCGCAACACCGCCACGTCCACCCCATCCAGCGACGTGCCCGACATCGCCCCTGCTGCCGTTACAACACCTGTTTTGGCAATCGCCCTGCTCATAATCTTTGCCTTTTCCTTTGGCCCTGCTGCGCCTATAGATGCCCTGCAATTTACGTGAAGGGCAAGCGCCATGACATACCATCCCAAATCAGAATTCGTCACCGTGATGATGGAGCGTGGCTTCCTTGCCGATTGCACCGACTATCAAGGCCTTGATGAAGCGCTGCTAAAGGGCGGCCAGCCTGCCTATATCGGGTTTGATGCGACGGCAAAATCCTTGCACGTGGGATCCCTGATCCAGATCATGATGCTGCGCTGGCTGCAAAAAACAGGCGGCAAGCCGATCACCTTGATGGGCGGCGGCACAACAAAAGTGGGCGACCCGTCCTTTCGCGCCGACGAGCGCCCCCTGCTAGGGCCTGAGCAAATCGACGAGAACATCGCAGGCATCAAGAAAGTCTTCTCGGCCTATTTGACCTATGGGGATGGTCCATCCGACGCCCAAATGATCAACAACGCCGAATGGCTGGACGGGTTGAACTACCTTGATTTCTTGCGCGATATCGGGCGGCATTTCAGCATCAACCGCATGTTGTCCTTTGAATCCGTGAAATCACGTCTGGACCGCGAACAATCGCTGTCTTTCCTCGAATTCAACTACATGATCCTGCAGGCCTATGACTTCATGGAGCTGCACCGCCGCTATGGCTGTATCTTGCAGATGGGCGGCAGTGACCAATGGGGCAATATCGTCAACGGGATCGACCTGACCCGCCGTGTGGTGGACGGAGAGGTCTACGGCCTGACCTCACCGCTGCTGACGACCTCGGACGGCAAAAAGATGGGCAAATCGCAATCGGGCGCGATCTGGCTGAACGGCGATATGCTGTCGCCCTATGAGTTCTGGCAGTTTTGGCGCAACACGACGGATGCCGATGTGGGCCGTTTCCTCAAGCTCTATACAGAGCTGCCAGTAGACGAATGCGACCGCCTCGGCGCGCTAGAAGGGTCTGAGATCAACGCCGCCAAGATCCGTCTAGCCAATGAGGTCACCACCCTGCTGCACGGCGCCGATGCTGCGGCCGCTGCAGAAGCCACCGCCCGCGAAGTGTTTGAAAAGGGTGGTGTGGGGGATGATCTGCCCACGCTGACCCTATCGGCTGATGAAATTGGGGATGGGATTTCCATCGTGCAATTGATCGTGAAATCGGGTCTGGCTGGATCCGGAAAAGAGGCCAAGCGCCTGATTTCCGAAAATGGCGCGCGCATCAATGATGAACCGCTCAGCAATGCGGGCATGATGATCGACGCAGATGCCTTGGCCAGCCCCATCAAACTGTCAGCAGGCAAGAAACGCCATGCATTGGTACAACTGGGCTGATTTCAACTGAAAGCTAAGGCGGGGTTAAGCCCGCCTTAACCTCGATCTGCCCATGCTAGCGGCATGTTTGATGCCATGCCCACAACCCCGTCACATGCTTTGATGCAAGACCCCGCCTTTGCGGCGGCGCTACGCCTATGTGGTGAGGACCCGATCACCTTGCCCTCGGGCTTACTGTTGCTGAACCGCCGGTTGGCTGGGGTGCCGGTGTTGATGTTGCCGCGTGCCGCCCCGCCGCCAGATTTACCAAAACAACTGGCAGATGCTGGGCTGTCCCGCCGCCTGTTGATCCTATCGCCTGAACATCCGTGCAAGATGCCCCGCGCCCTGCGCATGATGCCGCGGCAGGCCCTGTTGCGGGTTGATCTTTCTGGGGATGATCAAACACGCCGTGCGGGGCTGCATCAGAAATGGCGCAATCAATTGCGACGTGCCGAGGGCAGTCTTTTGCGCGTAACGCAACGACGCATGAACGCGTCTCACCCGATGCTCGCCCGTGCGGCGGAACAATCGCGCGCGCGCCGGTATCAAGGCTGGCCGACAGCCCTAACCGCAGCCTTCGCAAAAGCTGCGCCTGAACAGACCCAGATCTTTACGGCTTTGCTGCGGGGGCATCCCGTGGCGCATATGCTGTTTCTGATCCATGGCAACCGTGCGACCTATCACATTGGACACACAACACCTGAGGGACGTAAAACCCATGCGCATAACCTGCTGCTATGGCAGGCATCAATCGCGTTGCACCGCGCGGGCATTATGGAAATGGATTTAGGACCAGAAACCACCCCCCAGATCGATCGTTTCAAATGCCGCGCAGGGGCGCAGCAGGTGATGACAGGGGGAACATGGTTGCGGTGGGCGCCGTTTTAACGCCATCTTCTTTCGGGCGTGCTTAGCTGCCTGCTTTTTCTTCCAACATCAGCCATTCTTCTTCTGCATTCGCCAGTTTTTCATGGCGCAACACCAAAGCATCGCTGGCTTTTTGGAACTTCGCGGGCTGTTCTGTGAACAAAGCGGGATCGCCCAACAGCTCTTCCAGCTTTGCGATCTCGGCGCTGATGCGCTCTATCTCGGTAGGCAAAGCCTCTAGTCGGTGCTTTTCGGTAAAGCTAAGGCCGCCCTTTTCTTCTTTGCTCTTTTGTTGGGGCTTATCGCCCCCGCGTTTGGACTTAACAACACTTTCCGAGAAATCCTCCATGCCGCGCTGTGCGATATAATCGCTCCAACCGCCAGCATAGACTGTGGCACGGCCGTCGCCTTCCATGGCGATGGTCGTGGCCGCCACGCGGTCCAAAAAGTCACGGTCGTGGCTGACCAAAATGACCGTACCGTCATAATTGCCCAGCAATTCCTGCATCAAATCCAGCGTTTCCACGTCCAGATCGTTTGTCGGTTCATCAAGAACCAGCAGGTTGCTTTCACGCGCCATCAGCTTGGCCAGCAACAGCCGCGCCTTTTCACCACCTGACAAGGAACGGACAGGCGCACGGGCCTGCGCCTCATCAAACAGGAATTCTTTGAGATAGCCGACAACATGTTTCGGATTACCACGCACCATGATCTGATCCGCTTTTCCGCTGACCCGCATTTCAGGATCGCCTGTCAGGCTGTCCCATAGGGTCATGTCGCCGTCCAGCTGGGCACGCGCCTGATCGAACAGCGCCAATGCCAGATTTGTACCGATCTTGACCTCGCCGCTGTCGGGCTGTTCCTTGCCGATCAACATGTTCAGCAACGTCGTTTTACCCACACCGTTGGGGCCAACCAAGGCAATTCGGTCGCCACGGTTCACGGTCAGAGAAAAGTCGTGCAGGATCACCTTGTTACCGAAAACCTTGGTAATATCTGTGGCTTCCATGACTTTGCGGCCAGATTTCGGCCCAGCCTCCAGCGCCATTGCTGCGGTGCCTTGGCGTTTGATCTGCCCTGCCCGTTCGGCGCGCAAATCTTGCAACGCACGCACGCGGCCTTGGTTCCGCGTACGGCGCGCAGAAATGCCTTCAACCGCCCAACGCGCTTCTGCCTTGATCTTGCGGTTAAGCTTGTGACGCTGCATGTCTTCTTCTTCCCAGACTTGATCGCGCCATGCTTCAAACCCTTGAAAGCCGATCTCTTGGCGGCGCACAGCACCGCGATCGACCCAAAGCGTGGCACGGGTCAGCGCATTCAGGAACGCGCGGTCGTGGGAAATGATGACATAGGCTGCGCGGGTGGATTTCAGTTCGGCTTCCAGCCACGCGATGGCTTCAATGTCTAAGTGGTTGGTAGGCTCGTCCAGCAGCATCAGTTCGGGTTCCAGCGCCATCAGCCGTGCAAGGGCCGCGCGGCGGCGTTCCCCGCCCGATGCCGTGGCGACCGCGCGCTCTGGGTCGAATTTCAACCCCTCGCCTGCGCGCTCGACTTTATACAGCTCGCCTGGTTCCAGACCGTGTGACGCAAATTCGCCCAAAGTTTCAAACCCTGTCAGGTCTGGGTCTTGCTCCATATAGCCGACGCTCACGCCTGGGCCTGCGGTGACCATGCCTGTATCGGCCTCAACCAGCCCCGCCATGACTTTCATCAAGGTGGATTTGCCAGAGCCATTGCGCCCCACCAAAGCCAGCCTATCGCCGGGCTGGACCACCAGAGAGAGGTCGTCGAATACGGGATCACCGCCAAAAGTAAGCGAGATATCTGAGAGCTGAAGAACGGGTGCGCGTGCCATGGCCATCGCCTAATGGGCGCAGGTGCAAAGGTCAATCAGACAAGTGCACGCAGCAGCTTTTTACGTGCGGGTGGGATGCGCGCGATCTCTAAGCCTGTGAAGACATGCAACGTGTTCATCACATGATCCACCACCGCATGATCGCTGACCCAACCGCCCATCATCAGATAGGTCCGCAACAAAGGCGGCAGTTGGGCTTGGGCCGATTTGAGATCAACCTTGCCAAGATTCTCTGCGCCGAAATCGAACCGCTCACTGTGCCGGCGTGCAGGCCGCAAAGAGGCCGGCGCGAGGTATCGCTCTTTGAGCAGGCCAAAGGCGTCGCGGTAGATCGCGGGCGCGGTCCCCCTAAAGGACGAACATCCAAACAGCATGCCAACGGCATTTTCATCAACAAAACCCGTTAGTGTCGCCCAAGCAATGCGGGGGATGTCTGGATCAGGCTGATCCGGATGAATGCAAAAGCGCCCGAGCTCCAACATTTGCCCCTCAAAGGACATAAGAGAGGTCAAATCATAAAATTGCGCAGAATAGCTGGCCTCAACCGCCTGACTGTCCAGCACTGTCATCCGGTAAGACGCAACAGCCTGACCGCTTGCGGTATCCAAGACCAAAACATGTGTTGCGGCCGCGTCAAATTGATCCGAATTGCCGCCCGCGGGCCCAAAGCACACAGACCGCAACGCAAAACACGCATCCATATCAGCCGAACTTTGCGCGATACAGGTTGTGTATTTGCCTT
This sequence comes from Sulfitobacter sp., assembly GCA_039967155.1. Classification (GTDB taxonomy): domain Bacteria; phylum Pseudomonadota; class Alphaproteobacteria; order Rhodobacterales; family Rhodobacteraceae; genus Sulfitobacter. Next base: position 11,575 of record JBDVSG010000123.1, read on the forward strand.
TGGTCAACTGTAGCTTCATCCGCCACCCCGACACTGATATTTTGCAAAGGGCGCGATCACGCCCAAAATAGACAGGGTTACCCCGACAAGGCCGCCGGGTTAAACCGACCAAGGTTGCCCAACAGCTGCCGCAAGAAGCCCGAGTTGGTGACGCCTGTCGTCGTGACACGGCGTGTCAGCGGCACAACTTGTCCCCGCTCCAGACCAAAGGTCTCGAGGTTGGTCACAACACCAGCACTGTCGAAGCTAATGGCAAGCACTTGACGCTCAATCGTTTTGGGCGCCAATGCGCCGATCGTGCGTTTTCTGCTGCGCACATAATAGAATCCGCTGTCATTAACGACGCCCGCAGTTGAGGGCGTGCCGATCACTGCTTCTACAGAAGCCCGCGTATCAACCCCGACAACGATCTGATCCAGATCTTCGGCAGGGGGAATATAGCCGTGGTTAATGTATTGCGGGCTGCATCCGGCCACAACGCCGCACAGTGCGGCCCCCAATAGCAATCTGCGCGCATACACCTTGTAATTCGTGATACTCATTCTGCGGCCCCTTGCCCTTAACCCATCTGGCTTCTATCTCGCATATACCAGATGCGCCCTATGGTTCAAGAAACGAAAGTAGCTCTCTTATGTCGGCAACACCACCAACCCCAACCAGCATTCGGGTTTCAACCCTGTCCCAATCCGCCCCGACACCGGTTTCCCTGCGGCCCGATGTGCAAACTCTTGCCGAGCTGCGCGATGCTTTGGGCCTGATGGGGCTGAAAAAGCTGTCCCTTGAAGGCAAATTGCAGCCCGTCGGCAATGCCGATTGGCAGCTCAAAGGGCGTCTGGGGGCGACTGTCACACAAGAGTGCGTTGTCACCTTGGAACCTGTCGCCACCCGCATCGACGTGGACGTGCATCGCATTTTCTTGCGCGATTACGAAACCGACGACGCGCCCGAAGTAGAAATGCCCGAAGATGACACAGTAGAGCCGCTGGGCATCTGGATTGATCCTGCGATCATCATGGAAGAGGTCCTCGCCCTTGCTCTGCCCGAATATCCCCGCAAGGAAGGTGCCACCAGCGAAACCGTGCGAGTCACCGAACCCGGAAAAACCCCAATGACTGACGAAGAGGCCCGCCCCTTTGCCGGGCTTGCCGCCCTCAAGGGCCAACTTGGCGACGCAGAAGACAGTTGATTCCAGCTTCCACAGCTGAAAACGGCTTGCACCCGCATCTTTTCGCCCTATTTTGCGCCCCTCTCGTGAAATAGGGTTGGACAAGCGACCAGCACTTGCCTAAACGCACCTCACGCCCCAAGCGGGACTTGATCCGAAACACGGCCCCGCGCACCCGATGTGCGCGACATGGCCCCGAATACAAAGGCACCAGATATGGCTGTCCAGCAGAATAAAGTATCCAAATCGCGCCGCAACAACCGCCGCGCACACGATTCGCTTACTGCCGCGAACCCAAACGAATGCACCAACTGTGGTGAGCTGAAGCGCCCACACCACGTTTGCGCGGCCTGCGGTCACTACGACGACAAAGAAATCGTAGCGCAGATCGACGAGATTGATCTCGAAGACGACGCGGCGTAAGCTGCAAACGATCAATAACAACTAAAGGCACTCGCAAGCGATGACGGCCCCGACCGATCAGACTAACGCGAAGGCCCGCACCCTCATCTCGGTCGATGCGATGGGGGGGGATTTGGGACCGGCAGCTGTCGTTGCCGGTTGCCTGAACTCGGCAACAATCAACCCTGACATCTCTTTTATCCTCCATGGACCAGAGGCGACGTTACAGACGTTGATTGCCAAACACCCTGTGCTGGCCGACCGCACCCAGATAAAAGACGCCACTGGTGTTGTCTCAATGGAGGACAAGCCCAGTCAGATCGTGCGCAGCGGCAAAGACACTTCTATGTGGTCTGCGATTGAATCTGTGCGCTCGGGCGAGGCAAGCGTGGCCGTGTCTTGCGGGAATACTGGCGCGTTAATGGCGCTGTCCATGATCCGCCTGCGCAAACTGCCCGGCGTGAATCGCCCTGCGATTGCTGTTCTCTATCCTTCCTCCAACGCGCAAGGCTTCAATGTGATGCTGGATGTTGGCGCTGATATCCGCGCGGATGCGGAGGATTTGCTGCGCTATGCGCTAATGGGCGCCTCTTATGCGCGCAATGGCATGGACATCAAATGCCCCCGTGTTGGCCTGCTGAATGTGGGCACAGAAGAACACAAAGGCCGCGCCGAGTTGAAAGAAGCCTACGATATGATTCGCGACCACAGCGAAACCGCAGGCTATGACTTTGTTGGCTTTATCGAAGGTGGCGATATTTCAGGCAATACTGCTGATGTAATTGTCACGGACGGTTTTACTGGCAATGTCGCCATCAAAACCGGCGAAGGGACGGCCAGCCTGATCGGGGACCGCCTGCGAGAGGCGTTTAAATACTCCTTCATGTCGCGCGTGGCCTCGCTGCTGGCCTATACATCCCTGATGCGCCTACGCAAAAGAATTGACCCCCGCCGGGTGAATGGTGGGGTCTTTTTGGGATTGAATGGAACGGTTGTGAAATCGCATGGCTCTGCCGATGCGACAGGCATTTCCGCCGCGATCAAACTTGCTGCTCAACTGGCCGATAACGGCTTTAACGACAAACTTGCAGCACGCGTAGCTGCCGCCTTGCCCACCGAGGAGCCTCCCGCCAAATGACCTTGCGTGCCGTTGTAAAAGGGGTTGGCCATTATCTGCCCACCCGTGTTGTTGAAAATGCCGAGTTTGAGGCGACGCTAGATACAAACGATGAATGGATCAGAGCACGCTCTGGCATTGAACGCCGCCATTTTGCAGGCGAAGGCGAGACAACGTCATCCATGGCCACAGCGGCAGCGCAGGCCGCGCTGGACATGGCAGGCCTAGAGGCCAGCGATGTTGATGCGGTGATTGTGGCCACGTCCTCGGCCGATCTGACCTTCCCTTCTGCGGCCACTATGGTTCAGGATCAGTTGGGAATGAAATCGGGCTTTGCCTTTGATATTCAAGCGGTTTGCGCGGGTTTTGTCTTTGCCCTGACCAACGCCAATGCGCTTATTCTTTCTGGTCAGGCACAACGTGTGTTGGTCATTGGCGCAGAAACATTCAGCCGCCTGATGGACTGGACCGACCGCAGCACTTGCGTTCTGTTCGGGGATGGCGCTGGCGCCCTTCTGCTGGAAGCCCAAGACGCAAACGGCACCCCTGCCGACCGTGGCATCCTGTCAACTGACCTGAACTCCGACGGCAGCTTCCGTGAACTGCTTTATGTCGATGGGGGTGTCTCAACAGGCACCACGGGCTATCTGCGCATGCAAGGCAATCAAGTCTTCCGCCATGCGGTTGAAAAACTTGCGAAAACCGCCACGACAGCCATGGAACGCGCGGATGTCACCAGCGCAGACATCGATTGGGTTGTGCCCCATCAAGCCAACATCCGTATCATCCAAGGCACTGCGAAAAAACTGGGCCTGCCCATGGATAAGGTTGTTGTCACGGTACAGGACCACGGCAACACCTCTGCGGCGTCCATTCCGCTGGCATTATCCGTCGGTGTTGAACGCGGCCAAATCAAAAAAGGCGACCTGCTGGTCACCGAAGCAATCGGCGGTGGATTGGCATGGGGCGCAGTGGTTTTACGCTGGTAAATGCCCAAGCTTACAATTTGTACCATCTAGGTAAATTGAAGTTGTTGACTTAAATCGCCAATCTGGCCAAAGTCTTACAAAACCAGGGGGACCAAAATGACAAGCAACACACTAACACGCATGGATTTAAGCGAAGCTGTTTTTCGTGAGGTAGGTTTATCGCGCAACGAGAGCGCGCAACTTGTCGAAACTGTTCTAGAAGAAATGTCCGACGCGCTGGTGCGCGGCGAGCAGGTCAAAATCTCGTCCTTTGGTACCTTTTCCGTACGGGACAAGACCGCACGCGTTGGCCGCAACCCCAAGACTGGCGAAGAAGTGCCGATCAACCCGCGCCGTGTGCTGACTTTCCGCCCATCACATTTGATGAAAGACCGTGTTGCGGACGGGAACAAGTCCTGATCTGATGTCCAAATCGCCCGACGCGTTCCGCACAATCTCAGAAGTTGCCGATTGGCTGGGCATTCAAGCGCATGTCTTACGGTTTTGGGAAAGCAAATTCACGCAAGTGAAACCCATCAAACGCGCAGGCGGGCGGCGTTATTACCGCCCTGCTGACATGTTGCTGCTGGGCGGTATTCAAAAACTACTGCATGAGGACGGGCTCACCATTAAAGGTGTGCAAAAACTGCTGCGCGAAGAAGGAATGAACCACGTGGCGTCGCTTTCTCCGCCACTGGAAGATGCGGATGCGGATATAGACTTACCTGTTGCGCCCCCTCTCGCGATCAAACCTACGCCACCAGCTGAGGAAAGTTCGGTTGTGTTGCCCTTCGAGCCGCCCAAAGACGTCGCTGAAGTCGCTGAAGTCGCTGAAGTCGCTGAAGTCGCTGAAGTCGCTGAAGTCGCTGAAGTCGCTGAAGTCGCTGAAGTCGCTGAAGTCGCTGAAGTCGCTGAAGTCGCTGAAGTCGCTGAAGTCGCTGAAG